>JACCXM010000134.1 GCA_013697005.1 Chloroflexia bacterium
GTACCGCCCTCCTCATTGCTCCGTCGCGGACTAGGTTAGAAACCTCGCTTGGTCTATGCGTCGTTGCGATCTGTCTGCTCTCCGTTGGCTGCTCTTCCGGCGCGGCCGTCGATGCCCAACGCGATCAGAAACGCGACGCCGGTCTCAGCGATCAACTCGCCGCCCAGCAGGCAACGCGCACGGTGCAGCGATATTTCCCGGCGACCGGCACCCCGTCCCCGACGGAAGCGCCGCCCCCGGCGCTTGGGGGGATCGCGATCACGTTCGGTTTTCGTCCCGATGGAACCCCGGATGGGAGCTATGCAAGCGTTCCTGCAGGGGTGGGCACGGCATACGCCGCGGTGCGTTTGACGGGGGTGTCTTCGGGACAGGTCGTCCGCGCGGTCGTTACTGACTCCTGGGGAAACGGCATCGCTTCGGCGGAGATAGCGATCGATCCAGGCGCTGCCGATCGCTGGCTCGCGTTGCCTGTCGGACTTCCTGCCGAATTGGCGCCCGGTGAGTATGGCCTGTTCGTTTTCGCAGATGATCGGCCGTTGGGTTCGCTCGCTTTCGCCGTTACTGGCACCGGGTCGTCCGCGCAGCTCCTTCCCGATTTGCCGGTTAACCCACAAGTGCGCTCGACCGTGCCACCGCCAGGCGCGGCGCCGCCTGCCGGTCAACCGACGCCTCAGGGCGCGCCTGGAACAGAGCAACTTATCCCCACAATTGCCGCTTCTGGTTGAACGCAGGGTCGTCGCTTGGACCGTTGCGAAGGAGCCAGCTCGACCATACAATCCGCCGCGAGGCACGATGGTGAGACGACGGCAGCAGCGAGGTTCGCTGGGGCGGGTTGAAGGCGTGTTCAGGAGGGAAGCGTGAACGACCGGGATCTCTGGAAAGCCTCTTTGGCCGAGTTTCTCGGACCGCTGACCCTTGTCGTGGCCGGGGTAGGGGCCATTATCTCGACGCAAAATTTGAGTGATGGCGGGAATCTGGTCGCGGTCGCATTGGCACATGGTTTAGCAATCGGTTTGATGGTCGCGGCGCTCGGTCATGTATCCGGAGGACATTTCAATCCTGCTGTCACGATCTCCATGTTGGCGACCGGCGAGATCGGACTAACTCGGGCCGTGACTTACATCATCGCCCAGGTCGTTGGGGGCGTCGCGGGGGCAGGACTGTTGACCGTGATCTTCCCTGCGCTGGGGCCGATGGGCCGCAACAATCCAGGCGTCAATCTCGGTCTCCCGGGGCTCGGTCCGGATGTCACAATCATCGGGGCGCTCATCATGGAAGCCGTGATGACATTTCTCTTGGTGCTCGTGATTTTCGGCACTGCCGTCGATCCACGCGGGCCCAAAGCGATAGCTCCCCTCGCGATTGGACTGACGATTACGATTGATATTCTTTCAGGGGGCCGCGTCACCGGCGCCGCTATGAATCCGGCCCGGGCGCTCGGACCAGCCATCGTCCAACAGGATTTTTCGAACTGGTGGATCTATTGGGTCGGCCCGATCATCGGAGGACTCATTGCTGGGTTCGCGTACAAATACGCTTGGCTTCCAGGAACCTCAATGGCTGTACCAAACTTGCGCAAGAGTGCGACGGAGGCAACAGCCGTGTCAACGGAACCACCGCCGCCGGGACCACCCAATCGCCGCCGAAGCAGCCGCCGTCGATAACGGGTTTTCACGAATGACTTACTCGCCGTCCTGACAATCTGCTGGCCGCCGCCTCGTCCGTGATGACCATAAGGCGATTTTTCGCGAGTCGTAGCCAGGAAGCGGGAACGTCAGCGCTCGTCCGTTCTTCCAAAGTTCGCCGCAGCATTTCGGCTTTTGATTCGCCCGTCACAACGAGGACGATCTGCTTCGCATCGAGCAAGGTGCCGACGCCGATAGTCACCGCGGAACGTGGTATTGGTACGGAGTGGCGCCAGTAGGCAGCGGCCTGGGCGCGTGATTCCGCCGTTAGGGAAACCACTCGAGTCCGCGAATCGGCGAGCGATCCGGGCTCGTTGTAGGCAACGTGGCCGTTGGGACCAAGTCCAACGATGGCCAAGTCGAGCCCGCCCAGTGCCGCCAAATCTCGTTCATACGCGAGCGTCGCACTTGCCAGATCGGTAGCGGCGGCGGGAACTGCATGTACGTGGTCGGGATCAATGCCTGCTCGTTCGATGAATGCCGATTTCAACCACCCAGTCAAACTGTTCGGGTCGTCGGCTGTCACCCCGACATAGTCGTCGAGACAGAAGAGCTCGATTCGCGACAAGTCGATTTCTCCTCGCCTTGATCGTGCGGCAAGCTCGTCGAACAGCGTTAGCGGCGTGGTCCCGGTCGGCACACTGACCACCGCGTTCGGCTTGACGCGTACGGTGTCGGCAACGATGTCTGCGGCCAATCCGCCCATCGCGAACGCGTTGGGGACAACGGTGAGATTCCAGGTCGAGGAAGCCGTGATAATCCTCACCAATCAACTCGGTCGCGCAACAATTAAGGCAAAGAAACCGTGTCATCATAACCCAAGCCGCGAATGAAGTGCCCTTGCCGCATGCTCGTCACGGGCCGAAACTCCAAAGAGGCAGGAGGCAACTCTGGCGTCAAGTACACAACCACTCGCGAAGGCACTCGGAGACATTGATGGGTGGACCGGAATGAACGGGCCATCTGGCGTAAGCGCGGCGATTTGGCAGCGCGGTGAGAACGTCGCCGACCGCTATTTTGGCGAAGCGCGAGAAGGCCAGCAGGTCACGTCCGAATCGATTTTTCCTCTCGCCTCAGTGACGAAGCCCATTGCTGCCGCGGCGATCGTGGCCTTGATCGAAGAAGGTTTGGTGTCCCTGGACGAGCCGGTGGGGAGGATTGTTCCGGAATTTCGTTCGGCTTCGCCAGGGGAAAATGAGAGTGTGTCGATCCGGCACTTAAGCGGCTGCGTCCGTCGATCAGCGCCAGACAGCTTTTGTGCCACGTGCCGGGGCTGCCGGAAGACCTTGGATCGCGCGATTCACGATACCAGGAGATTACTTCGACCGATGCCGTGATTGAAGCGATGTGCCGGCTGCCATTGCGGTCGGCTCCGGGTGACGTGCTGCGGTATTCCAACGCGGGCTACGGGGTGCCGGCGAGGATGGCCGGAACAGTCAGCGAGCGTCCGTTCTGGAGTCTCGTTAGGGATCGAGTGTTCGATCTGCTGGGGATCGTTGACATCATGGAAGTCCCGGATGGCGCCCTCCTGGATCGCGTCGTTCACGTCGCGGATACGAATCACACTGGAACCGCGGTTGAGACGTACAACAGTGCCTATTGGCGAGGTCTGGCGCTGCCGTGGGGTGGATTGTTCGGTACTCCGCGCGATGCAGTACGAATTGCCGCGGCATTTCTCCCATCAGGACCGCGACTCTTTTCTGAACCAACGACGTCACTAATGATCAACGACCAGACGCTCGGCGCACCCGGAGGGGTCAAGAGCGCAACGGTACGGTGGGATCCGGGATTTCGGTGGATTGGCTGGGAAACAAGAGACATGAAGCGCCGGCATTGGACGGGCGACCTCACGTCACCTCGAACCTTTTGTCACTTTGGACATTCCGGGACGTTACTGTGGGGAGACCCGGAGCGAGACCTTGCGATGGCGGTGTTCTGCAACCGCATGGTCACGCACATGTGAGGATATATCCTGCAACGTTGGGCGCGCTTAAGCAATGCCGTTGTCGCTGCCGCAAGCCGTTAAGGCAGCGGTGGCATTGCTTCGCCGTAGAGAACGCCGCGTCGCCGAACCATTGCGATGAAGGCATGAGTAGCCTCCAACGGAGCGCAGCACCAGCCGTTGGTTGACAGGCCACTCCTTGATGGATACCGTATCGAGGCAAAGTTGCAATTGTCATGGCGGCTTAGCGCGTTGAGCCGCGAGCATTTGACGCCGCGTGATCGCGCGGGGAGGTGCCGAGCAGTGTCCACAGTAAATTCTCGTATGTCAGAGTTCGTGTCCGAGGCGGTGGCGGGTCATTACTCGCGACGGGCCATCGTCCGCCGGGGCATTGCTCTGGGACTTGGGGCGCCGGTTATTGCCGCAGCCCTCAGCCGTGCCTCCGTGCTCTCGGTTGCGGCGCAGGATGGTCCGGTTCAGGTCAGTATCCTCAATCAGGAAATGACACCGGATGACATTGTGGCGGCAATCGAGAGTGAAGGTTCGGTCAACGTCGGGAACTGGACCTATACAGCTAATGACACTCTCGTTCAGCAGTTTCAGCAACACGTGACCGATACCTACGGCGTGGATATCACACTGAATTACGAAGCTAGTCAAGCGCCCAGCACGTACCTGACCAGTCTCTACACCTCGCTCCAAAGTGGCAATCCGCCGTCGTACGACGTGATGGCGATCGAAGAGAATTATTGGGCGGAGGCAGTATCACAACCGGAACCGGTGATGGAGGAATTCCTTCCTTCCGGGCTGGTGCCGAATGCGGAACGCACCATTGATTTGTTCAAGCACTATCCAACTGCCATCGGCTTTCAGGCCTCAGCGACGCCCGGAATCGTGTTCGACCGGGAGCGGGCGCCGTATCTGGCCGATTGGACGGACCTGGCGGACGAGCGCCTAAGACAGCGACTGACCATGCCGATTCCTGGCGACATTACCTGCGCCGGGATGTTGCTCGGTATTGCAGCCGCGATGGGTCTTGACTACAAGCAGCAAGAACAGATGACCGAGGCCATCGATTTCGCGATCGAGAAGATCCATCCGAACGTGCTGCAATATACGACCGACAGTGCCACGATGCAGCAGCTCCTGCGGGCCGGAGTGGTGGACGCGGTCGGTTTCTGGAACAGCCTGGGCCGCATGGAGTTCCTGAACGGCCAGCCCAATACCGCATTCATGATCGCGAAGTCGGGTCAATATCTCGCGAACGGCTTCATGTGGATTCCGAAAGGTACACCACACCCTGTGCTCGCCCAGATATTCATCAACTGGCGGCTGAGCGACGAGGTGCAGTTCCCGTCGGAAAGCTGGGCACTCGAACCCGGCCCGTGGGCAGAGCTTCAAGAAGGCATCCTCGGCGAATCATATTCCGAACTGGTTCCGGAATGGTTTGCGGAGGACTACTTCTCTTACTACCCGACGATCGAGCAACTCGAAACCTCGTACAAGTCCATTGATTGGGACTACTACGCGGAGCACGTCGAGGAGTGGATGGACTACTACGCGCAAGGGATCGGCCAGTAGTCCAGTGATTCATCTCCGGGCCGCGGGACATCCCGGGGTCACTTCTGATCGTGGCGCCGTGGCGGTTCGCCAACCGTCACGGCGCCGGCAATGAAGAATCCGGACGCCTATCCGATGACGCACGCACCGGCAGACGTCGCCCTGGAATATCAGGTTGCCGAGGAGCCAGTCCGGCAATCCTTTGCTTCGCCGCGGATGCGGGGATTCATGCTTCTCGCACCCGCGGTGACGGTCGCGGTGCTCTTCTCGCTCATTCCGTTGGCCTATTTGTTTCAGGTTAGCTTGACTAACGATTCTTCGTTTTTCTTCACAGCCGAATATACCGTCAACAATTACCTGGAGGTCGCGAATCGCTATCGGTCCGCCATCCTCGAAACGGTCTATCTCGCCGGGATGTCGTCAATTCTCGATCTCGTGTTTGGTTACCCATTCGCCTACATCCTGATCCGAAAAATCCGGTATCGGGAATTCGTACGCACGATGATGACGTTTCCGCTGTTCGGGCCACTCTATCTCGCATTCGGACTCTTTTACATTCTGCTGCCGAACGGTCCATTGGGAGGGCTCTTTGCGGGGCTTGGGATCAACGTCACCAAGTATCTATTCTCGCAAGGCGCGGTGCTTTTTTCGATGGCGGTGTTTACCTTTCCCTTCATGGTGATGAATATCGGGGCCGCGCTCTCGAATGTCGATCCCATGCTCGAAGAAGCCGCGCGTACCCTTGGCGCCAAACCGTGGCAGACATTCGTGAGGGTGCTCTTTCCACTCAGTTGGAGCGGCATCATTGCCGGGTTCCTGATGTGCTTTGGCTGGAATCTCGGGGTCTTCGCTCAGCCGCAGTTGCTAGGGTCACCGAAAGAGCAATCGGTGATCTCTCTACAGATGTTTCTGAAAGGGTTGGTGCAGTTCAATTACGGCCTCGCGGCAGCACTCGGAGTCGTGTTGATGGTGATGGCGTTTCTGGTCACCTGGGTGTCGCTGCGTTTTTCGCGCGGCGCGCTCGGCGCTTAGAGGATAATCGTGGCGACTCTGGCGGGCGCTCCGGTTGGGCGTGAGCGTCGCATCTTCAGCTTCACCTGGCTATGGAACGCGCTAGCACACGGATACGTGTGGGCATGGCTTGGGGTATTCGCATTGCCGTTTTTGGCGACACTCGCCTATTCCTTGCGGACGCCAGACGGTGTATGGACCCTAAGCGCTTACCAGTATGTTTTTGGTAGCTTCAAGGAAAATCTGCTCCTCTCGGTGCAAACGACGATCATCACCATCATTCTCAATCTGCTCATCTCTATTCCCGCGGCATATGCAATTGTGCGCGCCCCCATACCCGGAAAAAGTTTTCTGCTTTCCGCGCTCAACCTGTCCCTCTATACCCCCGCCGCCGTGATGGGGGTCAGCTTGGTCATTGCGTACGCCTTCCTCTTCGGAATCCCCCAGACGATGACCGGTCTCATCGCCGCCTACGTAGTCGGCACCTTTCCCCTAATGCTCGTGCCGATCATCGTTGCATTGCGCGATCTGCCACTGATGTTCGAGGAGGCGGCGCGCACGTTGGGGGCAACGCGCATGCAGTCATTTTTTCGGATTGAGCTGCCGCTGCTGGGCCCAGGAATTAGTGCCGGCATCTTGTTGACCTTTGTCATCGTATTCAACGAATTTCTCGTGACGCTGTTCATTGCCGGTCCGGGCACAACTACTGCTGCTTTGCGCGTATATAACCTGACCCGGACCGCGGGTTTCCAACCTTCTACCGCGGCGCTGGCGACGACAATGCAGCTCGTGTCGTTCGTCGTGGTCCTGCTCTTTTTCCGGTTTTTCGGATCCCGCTACTTGAAGGGCACCTATCTCATTTGATTCACCGCGCACGGCAGCCTCGAGGAACGCGATGACCAGGGTCCAACTTCTCGACGTCAGTAAGCGCTTCGGTCAGACGTTGGCTGTCGACCATGTGAACGCGGACATTGCTGACGGTGAGTTCGTCACACTCCTGGGACCCTCGGGATGCGGCAAGACGACGACGTTGCGCATGGTGGCGGGACTCATCGACCCCACCGCGGGCCAGATTCAATTCGATGGGCAAGCCGTCAATGCCGTTCCCTCGCATAGACGGAATATCGGCCTGGCCTTTCAGAGCCACGCCCTGTTTCCGCACCTGAGCGTTGCCCGCAACATCGCGTTCGGACTGGAGGTCAAACGCACGCCAAAAGTCGACGTCCAGCGTCGGGTTGCGGAGATGCTGGATATGGTCGAGCTCTCCGAGTACGGGGCCCGAATGCCGGCGCAACTCTCTGGAGGGCAGCAGCAGCGAGTGGCGCTGGCGCGCATGCTGGCGACTGATCCCCGCGTACTGCTGTTCGATGAACCTCTCTCAGCGCTCGATCGCAATCTGCGCGACTCGCTCAAATACTCCATCCTTGACTTGCAGCGGCGAACCAAAAAGACCGCCATTTACGTCACCCATGACCAATCCGAGGCGTTCGCTATTTCAGATCGCATATTTGTCATGAACGACGGGCGAATTGAACAATCCGGAACACAGCTCGATATCTATCTGCGGCCGCGCACTGAGTTTGTTGCCAACTTTGTCGGTGACAACAATGCGATTGCCGGTGAAGTTACGGCCCTCGTTCCTGGTGCGCCCGGTGAACCCTCGCTCGTCGACGTGCGAGCGGGACGGATGCGGTTGCGCGGGCTCAATCCGGGTAACCTGCGTGTCGGCGACAAAGTCCTCGCCTTCGTGCGACCCGAAAACATTGATGTCTTGATGGAGTCCCGTGAATCCGACGAACCCAATCTGATTCGCGGTCGCATTGCGCAGATCGTCTTCGAGGGACCGACCGTCCGCGTGATCGTCGAAACTGACGGAGTTGCGATCAGAGCGACGGCTGGCGGGCTGGGTCGTCTGACCCTACTCGATCAAGAGCGGCGCGACGTACTGTTGCGGTTGCAAGAAGTAACGGTCGTTCGGGACGAGTCAGCGGCAGCCGCATGATCGTTTCATTCGAGATTACGGGGTCCGAACGCCCGCGGCAGGAGCGATTCAAGCCGGACTGGCTCACCGGCCGATTCATCGTCAAGGATCACCATCATGTCCTGGTTCGCGGGCCGGAACTCGTTGAGGACTTGGCGGCACGCGCCGCACGGTGAGGTCAGCGGCATCTTTGGCGCCGACACGGCGATGGCGACAATCTCACGCGCGCCCGCAAATACCGCGGCCACGATTGCCGATCGCTCAGCGCAGATCGTCAAACTGAAACTCGCATTCTCGATATTGGAACCATCGTAAATCGAGCCATCGGAGGCGAGTCCCGCGGCGCCAACCGGAAAGTTGGAATATGGGACATATGCGCGTTGGGCAGCGCTACGCGCTCGAGCGAGAAGCTCGCGCTGGACATCTGGATCCAATTCTCCACTCGGGTGAGTAATCTGACCCTGCTCTTCCACAACTATTCCTCCAGACTTCCCCGCTCACGTCGGCATGCCTCAATCAGACGAGCTTGCACTGGCCGGTATGTTCTATGTCCTCGCGAATATTTGCCAACGACATCACACCCATTGCTGGCATCGCGAAGCACCAGGTCATAAACTTTAGCGAGAACTCAAGAATATCAACTGCAAGGAGCCATCTATGCCATCGTACCAGGACATTCTCGAACAAAAGCGAGCCGCAGTACGCGAGGTCGACGTGCGACAGTCCGCGCGGATGTACGAAGAAGGCGCGGTGCTCATCGACGTCAGGGAACAGGATGAGGTCGATCAGGGAATCATTCCTGGTGCGATGCATATCCCGCGCGGCTATCTCGAGATGCGGATTGAAGAAGCGGTGCGGGATCACGAGACACCGCTCGTCATTTACTGTGCCGGTGGTGTCCGCTCTGTATTTGGCGCCGAGGCACTTACGGAGCTTGGATATCGGGATGTCGTCTCGATGGCGGGTGGGTTTTCCGGGTGGAAAGCGGCGGGCCTGCCGTGGCGACATCCGCAGGCACTCACCCCCGATCAGCGGCGACGTTACAGCCGGCATCTATTGATTCCGGAAGTCGGCGAACTGGGTCAGCAAAAATTGCTCGACGCCAGCGTTCTCCTGGTCGGAGCGGGAGGTCTCGGCTCACCGGCTGCGCTGTACCTGGCCGCTGCCGGAGTTGGCACCCTTGGCATCGTCGACGCTGACGTCGTCGATGACTCGAACTTGCAGCGCCAGATCGTTCACACGACTGAGCGCATTGGTATGTCCAAGGTCGAATCAGCGCGGCTCGCCGTCGAAGCGTTGAATCCCGATGTGAACGTGATCACACACGAAACCCGGCTTGATAAAGAAAATGTGCTCGATCTCTTCGCCCGGTACGACGTCATTCTCGATGGGACCGACAACTTCGCGACGCGCTATCTCATCAACGATGCCACGGTCCTGCTCAACAAACCGAATGTTCACGGCAGTATTTTCCGCTTCGAAGGCCAAGCTACGACGTTCATTCCTCATGAAGGGCCATGTTACCGTTGTCTCTTCCCGACTCCGCCGCCTCCTGAACTCGCGCCAAGCTGCGCGGAAGCGGGGGTTCTGGGGCTCTTGCCGGGAACGATCGGGATGATTCAAGCGACAGAGACCGCGAAGCTCATTCTCGGTATCGGCACTCCACTTGTTGGGCGCCTACTCACCTATGATGCGCTTGAAATGGAGTTCCGCGAACTTCAGTTGAGCCGCGATCCGCAATGCCCGATGTGCGGGCCGGACGCCCCGACCACGCTCGATGACATTGAATATACGGACGTGGGCTGCCTTATTCCGGCGCTCGCCGTACACTGAGCGGGCGCTGACGTGAATTGGAGACGGGGGACTCTGCCGCGATAGAGTTCAGTCGATTCCGACGCCCATGCGTTCACGGACCTCGGACATCTTGCGGACGGCTCGCGCCCGGGCGCGATCAGCGCCCTCTGCCAGAACCGATCGTGCGATTTCAGGGTTTGCATTAAGCTCTGCCGTGCGCAGTTGGATCGGCGCCAGCGCGGCGACGACGATCTCCGCAAGATCGCTCTTGAACGCTCCATAACCTTTTCCGGCGTATCGGGTTTCGAGCGCCGCAATGGGTTCGCCGCTGAGAAGGCTGAAAATCGTGAGGAGGTTGGTGATCGCCGGTTTGTCCGGTGTGGCGATGACTTCGGTTCCTGAGTCGGTGACTGCGCGCTTGATCTTTCTAGTCATAGTCACTGGGTCGTCAGTCAACGCGATGGCGGCGTTGGGGTTTGCATCGCTTTTGCTCATCTTCTTCGACGGATCCTCGAGCGACATGAGCCGCGCACCAACCGGTTTGATGTCAGGCCGCGGCAGGACAAACGTCTGCCCATACCGTGCATTGAAGCGTGAGGCAATATCTCGCGTCAGCTCAATGTGTTGTTTCTGATCCTCTCCTACGGGGACCAGATTTGTCTCGTAAAGCAGAATGTCCGCGGCTTGGAGTACTGGGTAGAACAGAAGCGCGGCACTGACCTGCTCGTCTTTGCCGGCTGCCTTGTCTTTGAACTGAGTCATGCGGCGCAACTCGCCGTACTGTGTCACCGAGCTCAGCAGCCAACACAGCTCGGAATGCTCGCGCACATCTGACTGGAGGAAAATGATCGACCGCAAAGGATCAAGCCCGGACGCGAGCAACACGTTCGCCAGATTCACCGTGTTTTCGCGCAGCGATCGGCGCGTGGTTGACTGAGAGAGTGCGTGGAGATCGACGATGCAAAAGATATTGTCGTATCTGTCCTGTTGATCGACCCAGTTCCGAATCGCGCCGAGGTAGTTGCCGAGGTGAAAATTGCCAGTCGGCTGAATCCCGGAAAACACCCTGGGCCGATCGCTCGCGATATTGCCGGCAAGCACGTTTTCGGACATCGATCTCGTCGCTTGCTCGGATACCACGGTTCCCCCCATTGATACGCGCTTGGCGTCCCAGTATCGTCCGTGATTACAGTGATCGCGGTGGAATGACCCGCTGGGGTCGTGTCAACTCACGATGATAAAGCACGGACGGCGCTCTAGTTGGACAGCCAGTTGACGCCAAAGTCGCGCATGCTTAGAACAACAGAGAGCAACGCCAGACCTTTGTCGGTAAGTCGATATTCGACCCGGGGTGGCTTCTCCGCGAAACAGGCACGAGTGACGACGCCGGCGTCTTCCAGGCGGCGAAGCCGGTCCGACAACGTCTTGGGACTAATCCCTTCCAGGGAGCGTTGTAGCTCGCTAAATCGACGACAACCAGGAGCCAGATCGCGGACAATGAGTGGAGTCCAACGATCGCCAATCAGGGC
>JACCXM010000136.1 GCA_013697005.1 Chloroflexia bacterium
AGCCGGGGGAGCGGCGGGAGCCTGTGGCGCTTGTGGCTGCGGGTGGGCGCCGCCGGTCTCGTGGGCCTCCCGGTGCCACTCCTCGAAGACATCGCGCGGACCGCGGAACCCGAAATCACTCCCCTGCCCAGGACCGCGGCCGGGACCGAACCCGGACGCCTCTGGCGTCTGGGGCGGGCCGTAACCGGCGCCCGGACCAGGACCCGGTCCGTATCCGCCGTAGCGCCCACCGGGGCCGAAGCGGCGGGGACCGCCGAACATGCCGTTCCTCCAGAGGAAGAAGACGATACCGCCGACGATCAGCAACCCCCAGGGGAACCCTCCCCCGGCGTACATCATCGGACTCTCCGTATACATCATGACCGTGACCGTGACCTTTCCTTCAGGCACTCCCGTGCCCCGTTGCGTACCACCGGCGGTGCCTCACCGCCATCTACCCTCTACGGTACGGTCACAATGTGGAGAGACCGTGAAGGCGGCGCGGACATGTGAAGGAGATACGAGGGTGATCGGGTGTTGGGGTGATGGGGTGATGGGGGAAACGGATGCAAATTTACCCCGAAGCCGCCCAGCAGCGGACGACTCCCGAGCGCGGCCTCACCCACTATCGGCCTATGACCCTATGACCCCATTACCCTCGGTCCGCACTTCGACCCAGGTCCGCGGCTGCGAGGTGATCAGATCGACGGTCTCCGCCGGCAGCGACACCGTGAACTGGGTCCGCAACGCGTCCGTCCCCTGCCCCCGCTCGGCGACAATGGTCACGTCATAGGTTCCCGCCTGCCAGTCCCAACCGGGCGGGCCGAGGAAGAGACAGATCGGCAGTTGCGGGCTGCTGGGGCCGACCACCAGCGGCGCCGAATCGGCCAGATAGATCCAGGTCAAGCCCCGGCTGACCGTGTCGTACTGCCAGGTGCCCTGCTCGTCCCAGGTGAAGACGACGGGTGGTTCCCCGTCCGGCGCCGCGACCTCCAGCCGCAGACCGGAGATGACCGCCACCCGGTCGTTCTGGGCGGCGCTCACCAGCCGCGGCTGGACGTAGAACCAGGCGTTTTCCGCGGCCGCGACGCGCACCACGTCGGGGGCGCTCAGCCAGACTTCCGGCTCGCGGTTGGCCTGGACGATGCTGTAGACCGTAGAGGGCCAACGAGAGCAGCGACAGCGCCACTGGCGCCAGAACAGTCGCCCACAGCGGACTGAGCCCCGCCTCGGCATGGGGCCGGCGCGGGTCCGGCTCCGTTTCCGAATGTTCGTCCGACTCCATCGTCATCTCACCCTCTGGGTTTCCGAAGAAGGACGGGTCGCAATGAACGCTAGGACGCCGGAGAGCGGACAGCGCCCTTGCGTGCCGTCTCGGACGCGTGCTGGTCATTCATAGGGAAATCCGAAGTGTACGGGGCCGCGCGAAACTGCCACGTGGCGCCCTTCGACGTGCGGACAATGTCGCCGGGGAGCCACTCCGCATTCACGATCAGCTGCACCAGTTCGCCGTACTCGTCGTCCCGAGGATCCTCATCTGCCGGGACTGCACGTTGGTCGCTCATCACTGCGCTCCTTGCCGAATGCGCAAGCGACGATGAAGCGCTTTGCTCCATCATCGCCTCGCACTCTTGCAGCGCAAGCGGTGGCGCCACGACATCTGTCCCTATTTGCCTGGATCGCATCGGGGGCGATCCCCAACGGCACGTCCGGTCATCCCCATCACGCCCATCAACGGAACATCTAAGTCACGACCCTATCGTCCTGCGTCGCCTCGGCTCCCGAGGGCGGCACGCGCATCTGGTTCATTTGCTCGTAGTGCAACCGAAACAGTTTGCTGCATCGTTCCAAGTCTTTCATGTTTACGGGTGGAACTGGACGCGGAGGTGTTGAGGTAGACCTCTCTTCAAATTCATCCCCCTCCGCAGCCCGCAACTCAGCTGCATGGGCATTCCTCCACGCGACAGCATAGTCATACAGGGAGCAGCGTCAGGCCGACTGATGGGGCGCAGCGTCGGCCCCTTGATGTTGCTACAGTAGCGGAGAGTGCGGAAAGCAGAGACCGGCCTCCAAGAGTCGGAGCGCTCTGCTACCGTTTGCCGAAGGCCAAATCCCGTGATTGGCATCGGATCAACGCCAGGAGGACCACGAGGGCACGCCCCACCCCGAGTAAGCGGCTGTCCCGACTTGCCACCCGGCCCGGGAAGAACCGACCGGCGGTGGCGCTGGCGGGGTTTGTCGCGCCGTCAGCCGATGGGACGATCCGGTTGTGTCCGTCGCAAGACGGAGGAGATTGCATCGATATTCCCGAAGCGGCGGTGCTGCATTTCGAGCAGGACGCCGCTTCGGACGTCACCGAGCTTTTCGTGGATCTCTCGGCCATCGTAACGGTGGTGGCAACGCGGTCCTATCCGATAACGGCACTGGTGACCGCCAGGTTGGACGACGCCCCTGACGCCGGCTCCGGGACGAGTTGCGTCGAGAAACGCCAAAAAAAGTGCCGAGAGGATCCGACGGTCTCAGACAAGAGTTTTTGCGATAGCGAGAAGGGCAAGGCCGTTTTCAAGATTCTGTGCGATCTCTTCGGCGACCCCGCCCTGACTACACCCGGTGGCGTCACCGATGTGGTGATCGTCTAGCCACTTAAACGGTACACAAAACGCCCATCATCACCCTGCGCTGCACGGATAGCAAGGGCTGGGTAAGCATCGCGGCTCTGGCCGGTTCTGGGGGTGCTTGCCGTACGGGTCATAGGGATCAAGTTGGCAGAGAGCAGGCTCAATGCCGCTGATGATGCACTGTCGCATCGCGTCCTTGTCCCGCAGGTCGGTCTCGGCGGCGCGCTCGGCCTCGATCTCTGTCCACACCGTCGCCTGCATCTCACCGTAATCGTTGCGGGAGTCTCGCTCCATCTCTTCTCGGGTCAGTAAGCGTCTCGTCCACGATGCCGGTGTTGAGAATGATCGCCACCGAATCTCACCTCGCCCGCCAGATTCTGCGCCGCCACGGCTACCCACCCGACGAGCAGGAAGCCGCCACCGATCTCGCTATCGAGCAGGCCGAGCTGATGGGCAGCGCGTGGACCGCCTGAATATCCGCCGCGTGCGCGTCTGGTCTCGCGCGGATCACGGGCGATCTTCCCCACGTTCCCGGTACCCCAGAAGTTCAGGAAGTTCAGGAAGTTCGACCCACAATGCGGCAACAACGACGCCACGTGCCCCTCTCCCCGCGCCCAGGGAGAAGGGGTTGGGGCGAGGGTTTCTCGGGGGTTTGCGTGAGCGTTTTCTTGCCCCCGCCAGCACAGGTCGTCAGTTCGTGAAGCGCGCGGCGTCTTCCGCTCCACTGGTCGCGTCCCCGGCGCTATACGAGTGGGCGCCGGTGCCGGCCAGCGTGCCGCCGTCGACAATCAGATACTCCTCGCGGATCGGGCGGCCCTCCAGCCAGCACTCCAGAATCTCCCGCGTGCCGGCCGCGTAGCGCGCCTGCGCCGACAGCGATGACCCGGAAACGTGGGGGGTCATACCGTGATGGGGCATCGTCCGCCAGGGGTGATCCCGGGGCGCCGGCTGCGGGAACCAGACATCGCCCGCGTAGCCGGCCAGGCGCCCGCTCTCCAGCGCCCGCACCACGGCGTCGCGATCGCAGATTTTGCCCCGCGCCGTATTCACCAGGTAGGCCCCGCGCTTCATCGTGCCGATGAG
>JACCXM010000138.1 GCA_013697005.1 Chloroflexia bacterium
GCGCGCGCTACGCGAACGTGCTCTTGGCTCAGCACCTCCAACACCGCGGAACGGGTGTTGCGCATCAGCACCGCCGCCAGGGGCAGGCTGAGACTGAGCGCGGGCAGGACCATGGTCCGCAGATTCCCCATTGGATCGCGGGTGAGCTCGACGTAGCCAATCGGTGGCAGCCAGCGCAGCCAGAGGGAAAAGACCAGGACGAGTAAGGTAGCCAGGAGAAAGTTGGGCACCGAGACGCCAATGAGGGTGCCGATCGTGGCCGCGTAGTCGAGCGCGGAGTTGCGGCGCACCGCCGCCAGCACCCCGACCGCCATCGCCGGAATGGTGCCCAGCAGCGCCGCCAGCAAGGTCAGCTCGATCGTCACTGGCAAGCGCAGGCGCAGCTCCTCGTTGACCGAGCGGCGCGTGCGCAGCGACGTGCCCAGGTCGCCTTGCAGCACATGCTCCATCCAGCGCGCATATTGCACCGGCGCCGGTTGATCGAGTCCATACGACTTGCGTACCAGTTCCCGCTGCTCGGGGGTAATGCGCTGATCGACCCCGATCGCGAGCAGGGTCGCATCGCCGGGAATCAACCGGATGAGCGTAAAGACGACCAACGAGACCCCGAGCAGCACCGGGATGAGCAGGGCGAAGCGGCGGAGAATGTAGATCGTCCTATCACCCTCGGTCCAGCCACGTCATGCGGAACGCGGCGTTGGAGCCGGTCGGGATGTGGACGTAGCCCTGGACGTCGCTCTTCATCGCT
Organism: Chloroflexia bacterium; assembly: GCA_013697005.1. Taxonomy (GTDB): domain Bacteria; phylum Chloroflexota; class Chloroflexia; order Thermomicrobiales; family UBA6265; genus JACCXM01. The sequence goes on from JACCXM010000138.1 coordinate 749, forward strand.
TCGTACTGATTGGCGACGAAGAGATTGATCCAGGGCAGATCCTCCAGCAGCAGCGCCTGGATTTCCTGATAAATCTCCGCCCGCGCGACCTGATCGGTGGAGGCGATACCCTCGGCGATGAGATCGTCGACGGCCGGGTTCGAGTAATTGACGAAATTGCCACTTTCGCCGGTCTTGAAGTTGGGCAGGATGAGCGTGTTCGGATCGACGTAGGCGCTCTCACCGGTGACGGCGATTTCGTAGGTCTTGCCAACGTAGACCTGATCGACCATCGTCGCGTTCTCGACCAGATTCAGCTCCGCCTCGATGTTGATCTGGCGCAATTGCTCCTGCAACACGACGGCCGCGTTGGAGAGGAACGAGTACTGCGACCAGGAGGTGATGGTCGTGCTGAACCCATCGGCGAGACCGGCCTCGGCCATCAGCTCCTGAGCCCGCGCGACGTCGGGAGGGCGCACCTCCTGCTCGAGCGCCGCCCAGAAGCCCGGGGGAAACAGGGTTTCGGTTGGAGTGCCGTAGCCGAAGACGGTCGGCCCGAGCATGGCCTCACGGTCGACGACCGCGGCGATCGCCTGGCGCACCAGCGGATTGTCGAACGGCTCCACGCTCAGATTGAGTCCGATGAAGCGGATGTTGGTGTTGGAATCGCCGGCCAGCTTCAGACTCGTGTCGGCTTCGAGCGCCGGGATGTCGCGCAACGGGGCGTACTCGATGAAATCGACGGTACCGGTGACGACGGCGGCGGTCCGCGCCGTATCGTCGGCGGCGATGGTCATCTCGATACCGTCGAGATAGGGCAGTCCTTCTTCCCAATAGTTTTCGTTCTTCTCGAGCACGATGCGGGTGTTGGGCACGTACTCGACGAATTTGAAGGGACCGGTGCCATTTGCCACCTGAGAGACGTCGTTGTTGTTCGCCTTGACGAACGCCTCGGAGTAGATGATGCAGCTTCCCCCGGCCAACGTCGCCAGGAGCGAAGCGTCTGGGGCGTTCAGCGTCATCACCACGGTCCGGTCGTCGGTCGCTTCGATGGTCTTCATCGAGGCCAGCTCGGCGGCGGATGGCGAAGCCGTCTCCGGAGCGACCAGCCGCTCGAAGGTGAATTTCACGTCGCTGGCCTTGAGCGGGGTGCCGTCGTGGAACGTCACCCCTTCGCGCAGCACGAACATGTAACTGGTGCCGTCCTCCGAGATATCCCACCCTTCCGCCAACGCCGGCTCGACGGAGAGATCGGGCATGATCCGCGTCAGCCCGTTGTAAATGTGTTCGATGACATGCCAGATGGCGGTGAGACTCTGCTTCTGGGGATCGAGCGCGGTGGGATCTGCTTGCAATCCGACTTTCAGAATGCCGCCCGGCGTTGTCGGGGTCGCATCCTGAAACGCGGGCAGGGCCAGCGCGTTCGTGCCCCGGCCGAGGAAAGGGGTTGCCATACCGGCAGCGGCGGCGCCGGCCACCACCTGGCGGCGATTCAGCGTGGCGCGGCGCGGGCGTTCGCGCGAGGTCATGTCATTCTCCCTCGACTCCGCCCGGTTTGTTTCCGGCGTGGAGCATCGTTCGTCATTCCAGTGGCACGCGTGAAGTACTGTCCCCTGCGATCGGTCAAGGGAGGATAGCAACCGCTCCGGCGGTGGTCAACGACAGCGGCAAATACGCGCGGAGTTGGACACGGTCGACCTGGCAGAATCCCGGATGGTGTACCGTGATCGGCGTGCATTCGCACGGGGGTGGAGACACCGTCGTGCATTCGCGAGCGCCGTCGCCGCCTCGCCGGGCGCTAAAGACACCCGGCTGACTCCACAAAAGCACCGTAAACGGCGCTGAGAACGCGACGTCTTCATCATGTCACGATAGTGGTACAGAGATCGCCAACAATTCGTTGGGACGCTCAATATCCGAAGGGGGAATCCGGTATGGATATCCGTGTGCTCGATGCCGTCGCCAGGAGACTCCCCGCGGGACGGCTCTCGCGCCGGGGCGCCCTGCGAAGGGTGGGCGCGAGCGGACTCGCCGCCGGTGTGCTGGCAACGCTTGGCGCGCGGCCGGGACAGGGCCAGGAGTGGGAGACCGCAACCCCCACGGCCCGCGCCGCCCCGCCGGCCGCGCCGGACCCGCCCCTTTCCGGCGTCAGCGGTGGTCTGCCGCCATTCGCATTTCCCCTCGAGGCGAGCCAACCGCGCCAGTTCCCGAATGGTGATTTGCGTCTGGCGTTCAAGCAGCAGTTCGCGACGCTGCAAGGGGTAGCGATGGCCTCGGAGCGGATCGATCCGGGCGGTCTGCGCGAGCTGCAGTGGCATCTCAACGCCCATGAGCTCAGCTATTGCCTGGCCGGTCAGGGCAGAATGGGGATCTTCTCTTCAGATGGCGCCGGCAGCACGTTCGATATCGAGTCCGGGAGCATCACCTTCGTCCCGGAGGGGTACACCCACTACATCCTGAATACCGGCCCCGACGCATTGCATATTGTGCTGGCGTTTACCCACGAGCAACCGCAAACGACCGACCTCTCCCAGGCGCTACCGAGTTTTCCGGCGCAAGTTCTGGCGCAGACATTCGGGGTGTCCACGGCCGATTTTCCCTTCCTCGCCACCCGCGGCGACCGCTCCTTCGTCGCCATGGCGACGGTGGGCGAGGAAGACGCCACCGGCGCAACACCAGCTGCCGCATCACCCTCACCGTACACGATCCATGCCGATCGGGTTGCGCCAAGCGAATTTGCGGGCGGCGGGGGCACGGTGCGAGTTGTCAGCGTGAAGGACATCCCCAGTCTGGAGGGGATTACGGTCTTCCCGCTACACGCCGTTCCGCACGGTTTGCGGGAGCCGCACTGGCATCCGAATACCACCGAGCTGAATTACTGCGTCAGCGGTCGGGCCCAGATCGGGTTGGTAGCCCCGGACGGGAGCGTGCAGACCTTCGCTGTCGAACCGGGGACGATCGCCTTCATCCCCGAAAACTGGTTCCACTACATCGCCAACGTGAGCGACGAGCCGCTGGAGTTTCTGGTTTTCTTTGTCAACGCCGAAGCCAAGGCGCCGCATATCGATTTGTCGCAGACGTTCGACTACTTCCCGCCAGAGGTGCTGGCCGCCAGCTTCGGGATCGATCCGGCGGCGTTCGCCGCGCTGCCCAAGCGGGGTGACGTGTTTCTCGCCGCACCGGTTGAGGAGAACTGACCCCTGTGCGCAGGGAGAGGGGCTCCGTAGAGCGGGAACGCGAGGGGGTATTACGCACCCGGAAATGCGGGCGCGGTGAGACGCGTCAATGCCCGGCGTACGAGTGCTTTGGCGAGCGGAATCTTGTAGCCGTTGTGGGCCAGCGGTTCGGCACTGGCCAGCGCGGATTCGGCGGCGCGGGCGATGATCTCGGGTGACGGCTCCGCGCCGGTGAGCACCTGCTCGGCGGACTCGGCGCGCCAGGGAACGGGCGCGACACCGCCCAAAGCGAGACGAGCCTGCGCGATGCGGTTGCCATCCATGTGAATAGCCGCCGCTACGCCGGCGAGGGCGAAGGCCCAGACCTTGCGGTTCATCGCTTTCAGATACGTACTGCGTGTGCCGGGCGCGGCCGCTGGAATCTGAATGGAGACGATCAGCTCGTCGTTGCCGATGACGGTTTCCTGCCGCCGCTCGTCGGTTGGGGGCGCGAAGAAAGCGGCCAGCGGCAATTCCCGCTCCCCGGCCGCGCCACGGAGACGGACCGAAGCGGCAAGGGCGAGCAGCGCCGTCGCTGGGTCCGAGGGGTGAACGGCGACACAGGGACTGACATCGAAAAGGGCATGGAGCTGATTTTCCCCCTGACGCGCCGGGCAATCATCGCCGCCCTTCAACCAGCAGTGGATGCCTGGCTTGCGGAAGTACCAGCAACGCGGCCGCTGCAACAGATTGCCCCCGATCGTGGCCATGTGCCGCAGTTGCGGGGTCGCGGCGAGCGCGGCGGCCTCGGCTAGCGCCGGGACGAGCGACTGTATGCGAGGATCGTCTTCGAGCTGGGAGAGCGTCACCAGCGCCCCGATGGTCAGCCCTTCCGCGGTCTCCTCGATCCGGTTGTCCAGCTCGGCCAGCCGCTTGATGTCGATCAGCAACTCCGGGGCGTAGAGGTCCGCTTTCATCAGCGTCAGCAGATCGGTTCCCCCGGCCAGCAGCGCGGAGCGGTTGGGCCGCGATGCGTCCCTTCCGTCGAGAAGGGCGACAGCCGCGGCGATCGTATCGGGGCGGGCGAAGTCGAAGGGCTTCACGAATCTGCCTCCCCGCTCCCGTTCGTCTCGCGCGCGGCCAGGGCGGCCAGCACCCGCTGCCGGGTCAGGGGACCGGCGCGGAAACGAATACCAATGGCGTCGAACACGGCGTTGGCGATCGCCGGCGCGGTCGGGATCAACGGTGGCTCGCCGATACCTTTGGCCCCGGTCGAGTTCGCCGCGCTGTCGGGTACGCCGACACGGGCATGCTCGATGACGGGGACGTCGGCGACGGTCGGCACGTGGTACTCCTCCAGATTGGCGTTGAGCACGATACCAAGCCGGGTGTCGACGATGCGTTCCTCACTGAGAGCAAATCCGACCCCTTGTGTGACGCCGCCCACGACCTGACTATCGACCAGGGCCGGGTTGATGATGCGCCCGCAATCGTGCGCCGTCACGATACGCAGCACCGTGATCTCGCCCGTTTCGGTATCGACCTCCAGCTCGACACATTGCGCGCCAAAGGTGCGGATCGTCATGTCGGCGGGGTTCGGCGCGCGAGCGCCGCGGGCCTGCAAGGTGTGGGGCGCGATCTTCTGCATCACCTCGCCAACGGCGATCGCGCGTTCGGTATCGCCATCGACGAGAACGCGGCCATCGCGGACCGAAAGACGGCCAACCCCGATCTCCAACACGACCGAGGCGACCTCCAGCAATTGCGCCTTTACGTCGGCGGCGGCGGCGCGCAGCGCGGGTCCAATGGTCGCCTGCGTTGCACTGCCGGAGCTGACGGGGGAGTACGGTCCGGTCGCGGTGTCGCCGAGTTGGAAGGCAATATTGGCGAGTGGGAGCCCCAACTCTTCGGCGGCGACCTGGGCCAGACCGGTCCGGGCGCCGGTGCCGATATCCTGCGTTCCCGTCACCACGTCCGCGGTGCCATCGGAGTTGAGCTCGATCCAGGCGTAGCCCGGAGGATGCCCGGTGCCGCCCGACCAGTCGTGGGCGGCAAACCCCACGCCACGGCGCTTGACGCTGTCCGCGGGTTGCGCCGTGCGCTCCCCCCAGCCGAAGGTTTCGGTGACCCGGTCATAGCTCAGGCGCAGCCCTTCCGGCAGGGTGAACGGCTTGTCTTCGAGCTGATCGACCTCGGCGTAGTTACGCCGCCGCAGCGCGACCGGGTCCAGATCGAGCGCTCGCGCCAGCTCGTCCATCGCCTGCTCGAGGGCGAATGCCGCTTCGACGTGCCCGGGCGCGCGGAAGGCCACGGCGGGACCGGTATTCGTGTAAACGGCGGTCTGCTCGGTGCGCACGTTCGGGCAGCGGTAGAGAGTCTGGTAGGTACCGCTGACATTGCTCGCCTCGCCGCCGGTGCGATAGGCGCCAGCGGACTGCTCGATCCGGGCGACGATCGCCGTCAGCGTGCCGTCCCGTTTCGCGCCAAGCTGGACGTGTTGGCGAGTCGGGTTGCGGTTGCCCGCCGCCATGTTCTCCGCCTCGCGATCGAGCAGCAACTGAACGGGACGGCCCGCCTGCTTCGATAACAGCGCGGCGATGACGTCGTGCTTCCAGGGGATCTGCTTGGCGCCAAAACCACCGCCCATGTGCTGCTTGATGACGCGCACGCGATGCTCGGGCATCTTCAGTTTTTCGGCAACTTGCTGCCGGACGACAAAGATCGCCTGCGTGGAGTCCCACAACGTCAGCGAGTCTCCCTCCCAGGAAGCCGTACAGCCGTGCGACTCGAAGGCATTGTGCAGCGCGCACGGTGTCTCAAAGTCGCCCGTGACGACGACGTCCGCCTCGTGCAGACCGGACTCGGGATCGCCCCGCTCGTAGGTCGTTGGCTCGCCGGCGATATTCCCGCCGTCATGGACTTTCGGCGCGTCCGGGCGCAGGGCTTCCTCGATGGTGGTGACGAACGGGAGCGACTCGTAGTCGACCTCGATCAGACGCAACGCGTCCTGCGCCAGCTCGTCCGACTCCGCCGCCACCGCCGCGATCTCATCCCCGACCAGGCGCACCGTCGCATCGAAGAGCACGCTTTCCTCGTACCAGGCGATGCGCGGCACGTTTGCCGCGCAGATGACGGCGTGCACGCCGGGCGACTGTTCGGCCTTCGTGATGTCGATGTTGCGGATACGGGCATGGGGGTACGGGCTGCGTAGGACGCGGGCATAGAGCTGACCGGGGAGGCGGACATCGGAGGAGTAGCGGGCGCGGCCAGTGACCTTCTCCCGGCCCTCCAACCGCGGATATGATTGCCCAACGACCAGCAACTCGGAATCGGCGTCCCAGGCAAGGATTCCTTCGTCTTCGACAACCTGAAACTCGGCGCCGTCTTCACCCTCTTCGCTTTGCTTCGGTTCGATGTGCAGTTTCGCCACCGATACGCTCCCTTAGACGTCCGCCGCGGCTTGCCTCTGCATATCAGCCGCGAGGCGGCCGGCCTTGAGGATGTTGAGATAGGCGCCGCAGCGACAGAGATTGCCGGTGACAGCGCGCAGAATCTGGTCGTCGCTCGGTTCAGGATTCGCATCGAGCAAGGCGCGCAGGCTCATGATTTGGCCGGAAGTACAGAAACCGCACTGAAAGGCATCGTGCTGGATAAATGCCTCTTGCACCGGATCGAGCGCATTCCCCTTCGCCAGTCCTTCGATGGTAGTGATGTCGCGATCGTCGCAATCGACGGCGAGGAGCAGACAGGCATACACCGCCCGCCCATCGACAATGACCGTGCAGGCGCCGCAGTCACCGGCATCGCAGACCTTTTTTGTCCCGGTCAGGGCAAGATCGTGGCGCAGGGCGTCGAGCAGCGTGCGCCGCGGTTCGATCAGCAATGGGAAGCGGCTCCCGTTGACGGAGAGCGTGACTGGCAGATGCGTATGCGGCCCCAAGGGTGCGTCCTTCCGCGGGTGCTACGGCTAGCAATTCGGCCAGCGGGCCGGTCGCGGAGGCACGATGCAATACCCGTACCACGAAGGCGGACGGCGGGAGGCGAGACGGCCTGTAGGGGCGACGCAGGCGTCGCCCGCGCGTCGCCCCGACGGCCTGACGCAATCACAAAATAGTCACGTTCAGTCACTGACGGTGATCCGCGTGAACGATGGAAGAGGAGGCAGCGGTGTTCGACCGGCGTTGGTCGCAACTGGCCGATATCCTGGTCAACTATTCGGTCCGCACGCGGCCGGGTGACCGCATGCTGATCGCGATGACGGAACCAGAAACGTTTCCGCTGACACTCGCTGTTTACGAACAAGCGGTGCGCGCGGGGGCATTTCCACAGGTGCAGTTCACCGCCGCCGCTCTGGAGCGCGCTCTGCTCCTGCATGGGAGTGACGAGCTGGTCGCGCGCGAACCGGATCTCGAGCGGGCGGGGTTGCTGTGGGCCGACACGTATGTCGGTCTGCGTGGCGCCAGCGATCCCCACGCGCTGGCCGGTATCGCCCCGGAACGGCTGACGGCCCACCGGCGGGCGTCGGGGATCGTGTCGGCGCTGCGCAACGCGCAGACGCGCTGGGTGCTGGTGCGGGTTCCTCATGCGTCCTTCGCCCAGCAGGCGGGTATGAGTCTGGACGCGATGATGGGGTTCTTTTTCGCGGCCACGCTCCGCGACTGGGAAACGGAAGGGCGTCGCTACGCATCGATACGGGAGGTGTTCCAGGCGGCTGAGAGCGTGAGGATTGCCGGCCGCGACACGGACCTGAGCTTCTCTACCGTCGGCCGCACCTACATCGTCGGCGATGGCCACATCAATATGCCCGACGGCGAGATTTACACCGCTCCGGTCGAGAATAGCGCGCGGGGAGTCATCTCGTTCGAGTGGCCGGCGACGTACGCGGGGCAATCGCTCACCGGTATTCGTCTCGAGTTCCACGACGGTCAGGTTATCGATGCCACTGCGACCACGGGGGAGACGTTTTTGCATCAAATTCTGGCGATGGACGAGGGCGCGCGGCGGATCGGCGAATTCGGGGTCGGCATCAATTTCAGCATCGGCCGCTTTACCGGCGACATCTTGTTCGATGAAAAGATCGGCGGCACGATCCACCTCGGCCTCGGCCGCGCCTACCAGGAATGCGGCGGGAAGAATGACTCAGCGCTGCACTGGGATCTGGTCAAGGATTTACGCGCGGAAGGGATCATCGCGCTGGATGGCAAAACCGTCTTCGCGAACGGACGCTTCCTCATCGGCTAAACATTCACGACTCACGACTCACGACTCCTCGCCACATGCTCACCCTTCATCTGTTGATACTCGGGGTCGTCCCGCGCTTGGCGGAAGCGCTCGTAGAAAATCGTGGCCGATGCGGCCTTGACCGGATCGAGCTCCACCGGGAGCACTTCTGTTTTGTCCGGCGACCATTTGCGGCCGCCCTTGTGGTTGGCGTAGCGGCGGGCGCGGGTGAATCCCATCTGGAGAAACTTGCGCGCCATGTCCATCCCGACGAAATCGGACTGCGCTTTATAGGCGAGGAACATGGCGTAGATGGCGTCAGCGGAGACTCGGGCGATGTCGGCCGTGCGGAAGCGCCAGTGCGGCAGGATTTGCGACTTGTACGGTTCGACCAGTAGCACCCCTTGCTCGCCTTTGCCGACGCGGTACAGCTCGGGGTGCTTGCGAAAATCGATCGTAGCAAAATCGAGACTGTAATCGAACGCGGGGCTCGCGCTCGATCGTTCAGGATCGGTGGGCTGCTGCCGCTTCCGCAACGTACCTTCCGGCTGACCCGCCGCCTCGCTCACGACTCTCGACTCACCACTCAGGCCGCGGCCGCCTCCACCGGGTAACGCTCGCGCCAGGCATTGAGCCCGCCAATGAGCGCCGCGGCATCGAATCCGACGGAGCGGAGGTGAGACGCCGCACGGGCGCTCGTCGCTTCGTCTGGTCAGGTGCAGTAGGCGACGATCGGTCTGCCGGGTGATTGCCCGGTTGCCCACTCCGCCACGTCACCCGGTGGCACGCGCACGCTGCCGGGGATGCCGGGTTCGCCTTGCCCGGCAGCCGAGACGGTTCTGACGTCGAGCATGAGCGGCGGATCGGGCCCCGCCAGCGCCGCCGCCAACTCGTCGATCGTGACGCGCGGCACGTCCTCATAGTGACCGCCGAACAACCCGCTCGCGGTCGCTTCCCGCTCCTCGGGCAAGGTCTGCCGGGCCATCGCCCGCCCGTAGGCGGCAATCAGCGGGGTGGCCGTGACGCCATGCAGCACGACGGAGGCGACGACGACGATGCCGGTGATGGCGAGCAGCCGCTCGGCGCCGGGAACCCCTTGCAAGACGACGAGCAATCCGAACAACAGCGAGGATAGACCGCGCGGACCAAACCAGCCGATGAACATCCGCGCCCGCCTGCTCACGGCCGTCCGGCGCAGGACGACACCGATCGCCAGGGGACGAGCCACCACCAGCACCACCACGGCGAACAGCAGCGCCGGCACGAGGGGGACCGTGCTGACCGTCGTCGACAGCAGCGCGCCGAAAAGAATGAAGGCGAGCAGCATCGCCATTTCGGCGGTGACTTCCCCGTATTCCAGGAAGCAATCGCACAGGTCATAGTCCGTCTTGACGATCACCGCGCCAGCAAAGAAGACCGCGAGAAAGCCACTGCCGCCGACCGCCTCGCCCGCGACGTAGGCCACCAATACCGTGCCGACCCCGTACAGGGCGCGGTATTCCCGGCTGATCGGGTAGCGGACGCGGATATTCTCGATCAGCCAGACACTCAGGAACCCTACGGCCGCCCCGGCCAGCGGACCAAGAATGAACAACCGCGCCAGCATCGCCATCCAGTCCCCGGCACCCCCAGTCTGTCCGAGGGCGATGGTGGAGAGAATCAGAATGAGCGGCAGCACGACGATGTCGTTCGTGCCCGCCTCCGTGGTCAGGGCCTGCCGGATCGCGCGCGGCACGCGCTCGTCGCGCACCACGTCACGCAGCACAACCGGGTCGATCGAGGCCAGAATCGAGCCGAGCAGGAGCGACTCTACCCAGGAGGTCGCGAAGATCAGCCGGGCGCCGGCCGCGACGATACCGACCGTCAGGATCGTACCGGGTCCGAGCGCCAGCACGGGCACGAGCCAGGCGCGCTCGCCCTCGTCAAAGCGCAGATTGACGGCATCGAGAAAGAGAACGAAGGCGAGACTGAGGATGGCGACGATCTCGAGCGCCTGGTTGTGAACGTCGACCTCGAGGACGCCGAGCCCACCCCCACCAAGCAGGAAACCCAGCCCCAGGAACACGAGCGGCACCGAGATCGGGGCACTGCGCACCACCCCCGAGACGAGTCCCGAGAGCATCAGCACCATACCGACCATGGCGAACGGGATGAGGATTTCGTGCATCGTGTTTCCTACCGAGGGTGATAGGGTGATGGAGTCATTGGGTTATGGGAAGGACGAACGTAAAGTACGCGACCTCACCGTTTGCATCATCCTGCACATCCAGGGTCAGGGCCGGATTGAAAATGCCGTCCCGGGCATTGGCCGGTTCGTCGGGGAAATAGAGCTGCGTCGTCAGCACCGGCTGGTTCGGCGCCTGGGCGATGACATGGATGTGCCGGGTGCGGCCCGGGTAGAGCCCCGGCACGATCGTCTCCAGCTCGAAGCGCCCGTCCTCGCCGGCGAACTGATGCCCGCGCAACCGGTAGCCTTCATTGTCGTAGACGCCGGCGTCATCGGCCTGCCAGAAATCGAGGAGCGCGCCCGCGACCGGCTGGCACTCGGTGCTGTAGACGTAGCCGGTGACGACGAGCGGGGTGCCGGGCATTCCCGGTTCGAGCAGGGAACGGCGCTCCGGCGTATCGGGGGTATAGAACGGTCCAGCGGTCTGGGCCACGGTCGCCGCTAGATCGTCGGCGTCACCACATTCCGGTGTCGGCACCAGCATCGGTGTGGTTGTGGCATCGGGTGTCTGCGCGAGGGCGATCCCCGCCCCGCGGCCCATGAGCGCGGCGAGCGCCAACGGCGCCGGCAAGACTAGCGCCAGCTTCTGAAAATCGCGTCGGTGCAACCGCCGCTGGATCAGCTTCTCCATCGGTTCGCCTCCAAAGTCATCGTGTGCCGTACGGCGGTTGCAGAACTTTGGCCCAACCATCGCCGCGTCTACTCAACTAAACGCTCGACGAGATGTCTTCTGTTATCCGGCGCCGGAAACGGTTCGGGTCAGAACTCGATAATCTTGACCATCACCCCTTTGCGGATCGTGAAGAACGATACCGCCCGGTCCATGCGGGCGCCATCCGTGACCGAGACATCGCTGACCGCGTCGTAACGGTCCCGATGATGGCGTTGACGGTGAAGTGCCAGCGGCCATGCGCGGGATACGCTTCATTCATTGCCGCGAAGTTGTTCCGGCCCCGGATGCGCTCGCCGGATTGGGGCCAGTCCAGCACGAAATCGTCGCTCAGCACCGCGCCCACGGAACGAAAATCGTTGGACTCCATCAGGGACCAGAACGTGGCAACGACGGTGGCGGCATCGTCCCCGATCACGGCGTGGGCGTGCCCAGCACGCCGAGCTGGCGCAACCGTCCCACCCCATCGACCTCCGACCACTCCTCGGCGATCCGCCCGCACTCGATGCGGAAGATATTGATTCCCGTCCAGACAACCGCGTTGCCGGTTGCCGCGTAGCCCTGGAACTCGCCGTCGTGGGTGCCTTCCGCCTGCCAGCGGGTGATGACCAGATCGTCCGCGGTGATGAACTGCTCGATGGTGTGCCGCACGTCCGGGAAACCCGTGAGCAGCGTGCCAAGGACAGCCGCGACCGCATCCGCGCCTTCGCCATCGGGAAACGTGCCGGCGTGATGGACGATGTCAGACGCCACGATCTCATCGAGCACGGCGAGATCACCGCCATTGATGACGTCCTCATGCCAGCGGCGGGCGATGGCCTCGTTCTCGGCCTCGGTCGTCGCCGGGCAGGCGGCCACCGGGGTGGCAACCTGGGCGCGCGCGGGCGAGACAAGCAACTGGGACGCCGCGATGGCGAGCACCAGCAGGGGGATGACGAAGACTCCATACCGCATGAATACCTCTCCTGACGCGTGATGGGCCAACCGGTGCCGCGCGCAGCCCGAGGTCGTGGCGCCACCGCCCGTCAAGACTCACATCCTGGAGACCGCGGGTCAAGCCCGCGCGATCCGGCGATCGCTTTCGCGTTGGCGACAGAGGGCTGACACTCGTCTAACGATTGCTCGCGGAGAGCGCCCGGCCCGGGCATTTCCTGGAATGAGCAGTCCCCCATGTCGTCGGCCGACGACATGGGGGACTTCATCCGGGGACTACGCCAAGGCGCGACAGCCAAATCGACCGTGAATTGACGGTTGACCCTCACCCCCCAACCCCCCTCTCCCTGCTCGCAGGGAGAGGGGGAACGCGACAAGGGTATCGGGCTAGCCCGCCGTGATGAGACCTTGCTCCTCCAGGAAGGCGCGAGCGACGTCCTCTGGCTCCTCGCCGTCGACGTCGACCTGGGCATTGAGCGCGGCCATCGTTTCGTCGTCGAGCAGACCCGCCAGCGAGTTCAGCACGTCACCGACCGCGGCATCCTCGTCGAGCAGCTCCTGGCGAACTACCGGAGCGGCGAAATAGGGCGGGAAGAACCCCATGTCGTCCTCCAGCGTGACCAGTCCCAGCGCCGGGATGCGCCCGTCGGTGGCGAACGCGGAGATCACGTCGACGTCACCCGAGTCGACCGCCTGATAGACGAGCCCCGGGTCAAACCCCTGGGCGTCGGCGAATTCCAGACCCGGGTACATTTCCATCAGACCCGGCAGGCCGTCGGGACGGGTCAGAAACTCCTGCGTGGCGCCGATGGTGAGATCGCCGGAGATCGCGATCAGATCGGAGATCGTCTCCACGCCAAGCTCAGCGGCGCGCTCCTCGGTCAGGGCCAGTGTATAGGTGTTATTGAACCCCAGGGGATCGAGCCAGACGAGGTTGAACTGCGCCGCATACTCGTTCTTGACGATGTCGTAGACGGCATCGACACCAGCGCCTGCGCCCGCATCGGCCACCGGCGTCGCGTCCCCGCCCGCGACCGGGGTCGCGGCGGCCGGCAGGTCCATACCGAGGATCGCCAGGAGGCCAGTTCCGGTATATTCGACGTAGGTGTCGACCTCGCCGCTAATGAGCGCCTGGTGGACGACGTCGGTGCCAGCGAGACCGATCTGCCGCTCGACCGTATAGCCCGCGTCCTCCAACAGAATCGCCAGCAATTCGCCCAGGATCAACTGCTCGGTGAACTGCTTGGAGCCGACGGCCACCGTCGGCATATCATCCTGGGCCACGGCCCCGCCGACTATCCCGAACATCAATGCGAGGGCGGCGAATAGGGAGAACATTGTGCGCCCGAGAGCCGGAAACACCGGCAGCGCGCGGAGAACTCTTGCCATCACTGTTGCTCCTCAATATCAACGCGCGATTTGACCATCTCGATGGTGAACCACAATCCGCTCAAACACCCCCCTCCTTTGCCAATGCGACACTGCCTTGACGCAGGAATCAGGCCGTGGCGAGTGCCGCTGATCCCACGCGCCTGTCACTGTGTTGCACTCTGCAAACCGGCCGGCACCACCACGCGCTGTAAGCGGCCCAGCCCCAATTCCGCCACGATCGCCAGCAACGCCACCGGCACTGCCCCGGCCAGGAGGACGGGCGCGTCGACCATCGCCAACCCCTGCAGGATCAGATCGCCGAGTCCGCCGCCACCGATGAATGCCGCCAGGGTCGCCAGGCCAATATTCTGGACGGTCGCGGTTTTGATGCCGGCGAAAATGACCGGGCTGGCCAGAGGCAGCTCGACCATCAGCAGGAGTTGCGCGTTGCCGGTGCCCATCCCGCGCGCGGCATCGACGATTGCGGGGTCGGTGGCCCGAATCCCAACGTACCCGTTGAGGAAGATCGGCAAGATGGCCCGGATCGTGAGCGCGAAGAGTGACGGTACGAATCCGGTTCCCAGTAAGGGCAGCATCAGACCGAGGATCGCCAGGCTGGGAATCGTCTGTCCGATCGCGGCCAGCCAGGTGAGAGGTTTGGCGAGCAATTCGATCCGGCTGGCGATCACCGCCAACGGCAGCGCGATAAGTAACCCGATCACCACCGAGAGGATCGTCAACTGAAGATGCTCGGTCAGTAGCTCCAGGAACCGCTCCTGGTTTTCCTGAATAAAGGTCACGGACGCGGCGAGGTCGTCGAACATGGCCGCCCCTCACCGCCCAGCGATCTGGACATCGCGGCGCAAGCGACCACCGAGCTGGGCCAGTGCCCAATCGGCCACCAAAGCGAGCACGGAGGCGCTGATGGCGCCGGCGACGATGCGGTCGGTGCTCCCACGCGCGATCCCATCGAAGATCAATTGGCCGAGACCACCCGCCCCCAGCAAGGCGCCGACCGTGGCGATGCCGATCGCGGCAACGGTCGCCAGGCGCACGCCAGCCAGAATGACGGGAAGAGCCAGCGGGAGCTCGACCAGCAGCAGCCGCTGCGAGCCAGTCATCCCCATGCCGCGCGCCGCGTCGAGCGTCGGGCGGGGCACCTCATCAATCCCGGTGACGGTATTGCGGACGATGGCCAGCAAGGAGTACAGCACGAGGGCGATGATGACGGTCCTGGCGCCCAGGCCGGTGTACGGCATGAGGACCGAAAAGAGCGCCAGACTCGGCACGGTGTAGAGCACCCCTGTTACGCCGATCACTGAGCCTTCCAACCAGCGCAGGCGGGTAATGAGGATGCCGATCGGAATGCCAATGAGCATCGCGATCAGGACGCTGATGGCCACGAGCCAGACGTGCTCCTGGGTCAGCTCAAGCATCCGATCCGGATGCTCAATGATGTATCGCATGCGCCGTCTCATCATGCGGCGTCTCCGCGTCGTCTCCGAGCGACTCGCCGAGCACCGTGGCGAATTGCTGAAAGGTGAGATACCCGATCGGCTGTCCGGTGGTATCGCCCACCCAGATGCCATCCCCGGCCGCGTCCCGGTGTGCGGCAAGCTCCCGGCCCGCGTCGAGAATCGAGAGGGTGCCCGGCAGGATCATCCCGTTCGGGCGAGCGCCGGGCGGCGCCGGACCCGCCAGTTCGGCCAGGCTGGTGAAGCGCAGCGAGCGCAGCCCACGGTCTTCGCCGATAAACGACGTGACGAACGGGTCGGCCGGGTTGCGCAGCAGATCGGCGGGCGTGGCGTTCTGAACGATGCGCCCTTCCGCCATCAATACGATGCGGTCCCCAAGCAAAAATGCCTCCGCGATGTCGTGGGTGACGAAGACGATGGTCTTGCGCACTTCCGCCTGGATGCGCCGCAGCTCGCGCTGGAGCTGCTTGCGCGTGATTGGATCGACCGCGCCGAACGGTTCGTCCATCAGCACGATGGGCGGATCGGCGGCCAGGGCGCGCGCCACACCGACGCGTTGCTGCTGACCGCCCGAGAGCTGGCGCGGGTAGCGGTCGGCGAAGAGCTCCGGCGGCAGACCGACCAGGGCGAGCAGCTCCTCAGCGCGTTGCCGCCGCTTCTGGCGCGGCCAGCCGAGCAGGCGAGGAACGACCGCCACGTTGTCAGCCACGGTGAAGTGCGGGAAGAGCCCGCCTTGCTGGATGACATAGCCGATTCCGCGCCGCAGATCGACGACATTCATGGTCTGCACATCGCGGCCGTCGACCGTGATACGTCCTCCGGTCGGCGTCTCCAGGCAGTTGATCATTCGCATCGTGGTGGTCTTGCCAGAGCCGGAGGGACCGATCAAGACATGCAGCTCGCCCTCGCCGACTTCGAGGCTGACGTCATCGACCGCGGTAACGGTCTGCCCGTGGGAGGTAAATGTTTTTGAGACGTGTTCGAGGGTAATCATCGGCGCGCTTCTTGCCGCGGCGACGCCTCATCCCGCTGGCCGTCACCCCAGGCGAGCAACGATGCCCCCGGTCGCACCGCGCGGCCACCGGCGGGTACATAGATCCCGGCCTCGCTCGCGACATCCTCCAGGGCCTGCAAGCGGTCGACGGCCTGATCGCCCAGCCGCGCGGCGAGATCCGAGACGATGCAGGTGATAAGCGCGGCGGGCGCGGCCAACGATCCAACGAAATCGAGCATGCTCGTCTTGGCGAACAGCGTCACCTCGGCAAGGGGCAGGATCGGTGACAGCGGGCTGTCGGTGATCGCCAACATCCGCACTCCGCGGCGATGGGCGTACCGCGCGAGCGCCACCAGCTCCGCCGGGTAGCGCGCGAACGCGATCACGATCATCACATCGCCGGCATCCATCAGGCGCGCACGATCGAATAGTGACGAATCCGCGTGGGTGTACGCCTGGACATTCTCTTTGATTTTGGCGAGTGAGTACTCGAAAAACATCGTCAGCGGACTGACATAGCGAATGCCGACGATAGTCACGCGCTCCGCGGCGAGCATGGCATTCGTGAACCGTTCGATCTGAGGCTCGGAAAACGTCTGCGCCAGGGCGCGCAGGCTATCGCAATCCGCGTCGATGATGCGACGCAATAGCGCCGCCGGAGAGCGATTGACCAGCGCCGACTGCTGCAAACGCGCGACCCCGGTCAGGTCGAAATTGACGCGGTCCTGAATGTTGGAACGCAGATCGTCGAAGTTCCGATAACCGAGCAGCGCCGGGAAGCGGACCACGGTCGTTGGGCTGACGCCGGCCGCCGCGGCCAGGTCGCGGGTGTTCATGAATGCCACCCGTACGTAGTTGTCGGCCACGAACGTCGCCAGCCGCGCCATCTTGGGCGTCAGGGACGGCTGCGCAGCCGCCAAGCGCGCGAAAACGTCGTAGTCGGCGACGTGGTGCATTTGTTTCTTTCCCATGCTGGTAAGCGACGGTCTGGATTGTATGGCCGCTCCTGTATCGTGTCAAGCAATTGCGCGCAGACCTTCGTCATAGCCCAAGCGGAGGCGCATGAATGCAACCTGCCTGCCGGGAAATGGCCGGCACCAGACGCTCTGTAAGGCAGCCACACGTACGATCCTACCTTTGATGCCACGTTGCGAAGCGACACGCAATTCCCACAGAAATGGTGCGATTTGATTTATAGCGTTGACGTTAAGACCCGGTGGAACTATTGTCGATCCTGACTGCGGGGCAAATCGAGCGGCGTCTGCGGCATGCAGCGAGAAGTCGGGGGCAGAAGTGAATACACGTCAGTGCCAATTCCATAGTGACGGCATTCGGCTTGCAGGGCTGCTTCAGCTCCCGGATCACGAGCGGCCAGCCGAAGGCTGGCCAGTGGTGGTTCTCTGTTCCGGTTTCCAGGGATTGAAAGAGCTGATCCCGGCCAAGTTCTGGGGACCGTTCACCGATGCGGGCTATGCCTGCTTTGCCTTCGACTATCGTGGCTTCGGCACGAGCGATGGCGAGCGAGGCCGCATGTTGCCGCTGGAGCAAGTCGAAGACGTTCAGAACGCCGTCACATTGCTGCAACAGCAATCCGAGCTCAATCCGCGGCAGATCGGCCTCGTCGGCTGGGGGCTCGGCGGTGGTATCGTCGTCCAGGCCGCCGCCGAGGATACCCGGGTGCGGGCCGTCGCCTGCCTCAACGGGATCGGCGATGCCGGCCGCGCGATCCGCGACTCCCGCACCTACGCCGACTGGCTCGCCATGCAGGAGCGGATCGCGGACGACCGCGTGCGGCGCGTGCTGACCGGGCACTCCCAGTTGGTCAGCCCGTGGGAGGTCGTGCCGCTGGACCCGACGACGCG
>JACCXM010000154.1 GCA_013697005.1 Chloroflexia bacterium
GCCACCGCCAATGCCTCAAAGGCGACACCGACGATCGTGAGGAGCAGACCAATCGTCAGCGCCACCCGGCGCGGACCGAATGGCTGTTCGTCGTCGACCGCGGCTCGCGGACCCGGCATGAGTTTCAGGTCTCCCGGCGCGGTCCTGACAACGTCACCGTCAACCGGCGAATTCACCGGCGTGTCGATCGTAACAGTCTGTGGCTCAGTGAGCGTGTGCACCGGCATCGTCACGTTCCTCGTGCGCGGTCCTGGTGGCATATCGAGTGTGGTGCGCGATTACTCAACAGTTCGGCTCTTCATGGTGTATCCGGTCTCATCCGCGTAGATGCCAAATCCGGCGATTCGACCTGGATAGATACGGATCACCTCGGCGTCAAACATCGGCATGATCTCCCGCCCACCAGTGGGCAGCGTCTCTGCCCGGCCACGAATTTCGAGCATTCGCGGCTGCCAGGGTTCGACCGTCACCAGATCGTCGACGACGAATGCGGCCCGGCCGGTGTGCATGACGTCGCGGTATTTCTTGCTTTGCGCGATACCGTGACCGCCGACGTCGATCGTGTCGAAGTCCGGGTTATAGCGGAACCCCACCGGCACGACGTGCGGATTGCCGGCGGCGTCGACAGTGGCCAGCCGTCCCAGCCGCTGGGACTGGAGATAGGCGATCTCTTCCGGGGTAAAATTGCTCATCTGACCTCTCGCTTTCGCATGTCGATTTCGTCGCTAGGAGGCGAACATCCAGCGGGCTGCCGTCTGCAACCCTTCGCTCCAACCACGCGCCGTGTGCGGTAACAACCTGTACAGACCGTCCGTGGCCGGTTTCGGCTCCATCCGTCCATATTTCTCCCGCCAGGCTTCGATCAGCCGCGCGGCGAGATCGTCGTCGGTGGTCAGATGCGCGACCACGCCCTCGACGATGACGACGTCGGTTCCACTCTCCAGGTGGACGGAGGCGGCAGGATTCGCCGCGAGGTTGCGCGCCCAGCGCGATGTTGGCGCTCCCTGGAAGAAGAACGCGTCGTCCATCCAGGCGCCCCATAGCGGCGCCACGTGGGGACGGCCGTCGGGACGGACCGTGGCCAGCCAGTAATTGCGCGCTCCGATCAACAGCTCGGCCGCCCGCGACCACGGCATAAGCCCTTCGCGGCTGGTGGGAAATGGGTAGACGGCGGGCGCATCGATGGGGTGGGCCGCGGGCGCGCGGTCTTGCCGGGGTTCCTTCGTTACGGGCATGGGGTCGTCTCCTTTACGTCTAGATTCCACCATACACCCGCCGCCGCAATAAAGCAATATATTACTGTGTTTATTCGTGTAAGATAGCTTCCTCGCTATACTGCGCTGCGGGCGGCACATGGTGGCCGTTGAGAGGATCGATGAACGCAACCGTGAATTCCCATTCGAATCTGGCGCTCTCAAGCCTGCCCGAGAGCCGCCGCCGCATCCTGGAACATGTCAAGCGTCACGGCGAGGCCGAAGCCGAAGCGATTGCGGCCGATCTCGGGGTGACGCTCAGCGGCGCGCGCCAGCATCTCACCGCGCTGGAGCGCGATGGCCTCCTCGGTCACCACTCCGCCCGTGGCGGTCCCGGCCGGCCGAAACACGTCTTCGCCCTCACCCCGGCCGGGGACGCCCTCTTTCCCCGCGCCTATGCCGAGCTGACCAACGAGCTGCTGGAGTATGTCGGCGACGAGGATCCCGCGCTGCTGGAGCGCATCTTCGACCGCCGCGCCCAGCGCCGTCTGCAACGCACCCGCGAGCGCACCATCGGGTTGTCGTTTCCCGATCAGGTCCGCGTCGTCGCCGAGGTGCTGGACGAAGATGGCTACCTGGCCGATTTCGCCCTCCGCGACGATGGCAGCTTCATCATCACCGAGCACAACTGCGCCGTGCTCGGGGTCGCCCTCCGTTACCAGCACGCCTGCTCTAGCGAATTGTCATTTCTGCAAGCCGCGCTCCCCTCCGCCGAGGTCACGCGCATCGCCCACCGCATCAACGGCGGCCACGTCTGCGCCTATCTCGTCCAGCCGGACGAGGGTGATGGGGTGTTAGGGTGATGGGGTGATGGGGTCATAGGGTGATAGGAGGGCGCTGATGCGGAAGACCTGCCGGATGCCTGTGCCTTGTCGTCCCCATCACCCTAACAC
>JACCXM010000195.1 GCA_013697005.1 Chloroflexia bacterium
GGTGATGGGGTGTTGAGGTGACAGGGTTCGGAATCGTTCGCAATCAAAACCTGCCGTTGGGGACGCTCGTCCGCCACTGGGCGGTTTTCGAGGAGCTCGGATTCGATTCGATCTGGCACGCCGATCACTTTCAGCGGCCGAGTGTGCCCGATTTGCCATTCTTGGAGGGCTGGACGCTGTTGGCGGCGTTGGCGCTGCAAACGCGCAGGGTGCGCATCGGCATCCTGGTCAGCAGCAATACCTTTCGCCATCCCCCGCTGCTCGCCAAGCAGGCGGCGACAGTCGATCATCTCTCCCAGGGGCGTTTGGAGCTGGGGATCGGCACCGGTTGGTTCAAGGCCGAGCACGACCGGTTCGGGGTGGCGTTCCCGGAGACCGGCGAGCTGGTCGGCCGCTTCAAGGAAGCGGTGATCCTGATCGACAAACTGCTCACTCAGGACGTGACCACTTGGACGGGCGACTACTACAGCGTTCACGGTGCGACGTGCCGTCCCGCGCCGATCCAGAAACCGCGCCCGCCGCTAACGTTGGGCGCCCATGGGCCACGGATGCTGCGTTTCGCGGCGCTCTATGCCGACCGCTGGAACTCCTACGGCACAACCACCGAAATCCGCGAGCGAAATGATCTCCTCGACGAGGCCTGCGCCGCCATTGGACGCAATCCCGCCGGCATCATCCGTTCCCTCTACGGCTGGACCATCCCCATGGGAGCCGATCCCTGGTCGTCGCCCGATGCCTTCGCCGACATCGTCGGCCGCTATCGCGAGGTGGGAATCGACGAGTTCCTCATGGAAGCACCGCACGAGGAGCAGTTCCCGGTCATGGAACGGATTGCCGCCGACGTTCTGCCGGCGTTGAGGACATGAAGAGACGCTCGATCGTTTTCAACTACTCACGTTTCGAAAAGCGTGTCGAGATCGATGGCAACGCCAGGCAGCGATCCAAGACGCCTCGTACCGTCGCGGTAGATCGACTCGGTGTACGAACTGTCGGGTCCGCTGCGCCAGACCGTGATCGTGCGCTCATTGGGGGTGTACGCGCCAAATTTCGAGGTTGCCACGCTGCTGATAGTCTGGCGCCTTTTCGTTAATGTCGTACCTTCCCGTTGTGGGGGACCAGATCTCGACAACCAATGGCAGCGGCTCAGAATAGGCGTCGAGACTGCCGGGACGTTCGCGCAGCGCACGCTCCCTGCTGTAGGGATTACAGCGATATCTGGGACGTCGTAGGTGTCCGCGGAACGGCGGAGGTGAGCGTGTGAGGCACGGAGGCGGTACTCGCCGCGGTCAAGTTGATTTTGGAGCAGCATCCCCAGTTGAAACATGATGTCGCCGTGCTCCACACTCATGCCCGGCTTCTTCCGTAGTTGCCCCTGGTATAGCTCCAACTGGCCGCCTGGATCGGCGAGTGCCAGCCGGCGGTAGGTCTCCTCGCTCACAGGTTCGGTTTGGGTGATCGCCATGAACTGCTCCTGCCGCACGGTGTTGATCGTGGGTGCCTTCCACCGTTGACCACATATGTACCGTGTGATACCGTCCCGCACACGCGAAACGACATGGTAGGAAGTCGCGCAGCAGTGGCCGGCGATGGTCGCCGGCTGGGACGATGATCGGTCCACATGGAGGTCGCATCTAATGAACGATGTCGCGAAGCGCGGTCCCCTCGCGGGGCTCGAAATGGAGTTTGTCGGGGATCGCCTGAAAAAGGGCTTCAAGCGGCGCGACGCCTTCAAGGGAGGTATCGCCACACTGGGCGCCCTGGCGATGGCGACCGGCGTCGGCCGGCACCTGACCGCGGCCCAAGGCCTGGCATCGCTCGGGCTCCTGCCAGAAGACTTGCCGGAGAAAGCCTACACCGCGGCGACGTCCGAGGTCGGCGCCGGATCGACCTGGGTCTCGCATGGCATGGAAACGGCCAAATTCTTCGGCGATCTGCTCGGGGTCGAGGTTACGTCGTTCGACGGTCAATTCAGCGTCGAGAAGCAGCTCCAGGACTTGCAGTCGATTTCCTCGCAGGACTTCGATTTCGTCGCGGTCCATCCGTCGGCCAGCGGCGCGTTGATCGATGCCGCAAACCAGATCATCGCCAAGGGTGTTCCCCTGATCGATATGGATACCCGGCTGGTGCAGGACCCCGAGGAGTTCGAGGCCTTCGGACATCTCACCTATCTCGAGCCGGATAACATTTACATGGGTTCCACGGTCGCTACGGAACTTTTCAAGGCGATGGGTGGCGAGGGACAGGTGATTCATACCCAGGGCCAGCTCGCCCATACCGGCGCCCAGGGTCGTGCCGAGGGCTTCCACCAGACGCTTGCCAACTACCCGAACATCGAAGTGGTCGACGAGACGCCCGGTGACTGGCAGATCGAGCAGGTCGCATCGCTTTGGCAGGATTTGCTGCAGCGGTTCCCGGACGTGAAGGGCGGGTTTTTCCACTCCGACGACATGGCGCTTGCCGCGCAGAGCGTGGTCGAGGCCGCCGGGATGCAGGATCAAGTGCTCCTGGTTGGTGTTGACGGTCTGAAAAACGCGTCGGAGGCGATCCTGGCCGACAAGCTGCTGGCCTCGGTGATCAATCCCAGCGGCCGTATTCACGGCGGGGCCATCTGGGCTGGCTATCTGACGGTCTCCGGTACCGACATGTCCGAGGGCGGCGTTCCCAAGTTCATCCGCACCGATGGTGGACCAATCACCAAGCAGAACGCGGCCGGCTACATCTGGCTGCACGACAATATGCAGTACTAGGCCGGAAGCTGGACGTCGGGAGTCGAGAGTCGTAAGCAGGCTCTCGACTCTCTCCGCGCGGGTCAGGCGAGACGATTGACAATGGCTGCACCAACTGCCACGGAGAGCGTGGAGCACCCCACGCGTCCTGGTTCCACCGGAGCTGATGGTCCGCAGCCGGTTCTGGCCTTCCGGGCGGTCACCAAACGGTTCGGTGGCGCGACGGCGCTCGATGGCGTCGATTTCGAGTTGCTGCCGGGCGAGATTCACGGACTGGTCGGCGAGAACGGCGCCGGCAAGAGCACCCTCATGAAGATCCTCTCCGGCGTCCATACTCCGGACGAAGGGGACATCGTGCTGCGCGGGGAACCCGTGCAGTTCTCCTCGCCGGCGGAGTCGAAGGCGCGTGGGATCGGCATGATCTACCAGGAGCTTTCCTCCATGCCGGCGCTCTCGGTGGCCGAGAACGTCTTTCTCGGGAGCCAACCGACCACCCGCTCCGGGCTGGTCGATTGGAAGTCGATGCGCCGTGAAGCCGCCGCGCACCTCGGCTCCTTGGGGATCGATGTCGATGTCACGAGCCCGCTCGGACGTCTTTCGCTCGGCGGGCAGCAACTCGTCGAGATCGCGCGCATCGTCTTCTCCGGAGCGTCGATTATCGTGCTCGATGAGCCGACATCGGCACTTTCGGGACCGGAGGCGTCGCGGTTATTTGCGGCAATGCAGGGGCTGAAAGAGCGTGGCGCCAGCCTCGTCTTCATCTCGCACTTTCTCGAAGACGTGCTTGCCGTTTCCGACCGGGTCACCGTGCTCAAGAACTCGCGCAAGGTGGCAACTCTCGCAAACACCGGTCTCACCAAGCATCACTTGATCCAATTGATGATCGGCCGCGATGCCGACACGCTCGCCGAAAGCTATGAGGGCGGTGTGACCCTGCCCGCTCCTTCGACCGCCTCCCCGATCCTGGAGACCGAAGTCTTGTCTAAAACGGGGAGCTTCAACGATGTCTCGTTTGGGGTTCGTCCCGGCGAGATTCTCGGGATTTTCGGCAATCTCGGCGCCGGGATGACCGAGGTCGCGCGTGTCCTGTTCGGCCGGCAGCGGCCGACATCGGGAACGATGCGGCTCGGCGGGCGGCCAATTGCACCGAAACTGACGCGAGAGGCGAAGCGCCTTGGAATCGCCTATCTCTCCGAGAACCGGCGGGCGACCATTTTTTCGCGCCATGAAATCTTCAAAAACATTACCTTGGCCCATCTCGACCAGATCGTCGGCGGCGTCATTCGCCAGTCACGAGAGGTGGCGATCGCCGAAGAACTCGTCCATCGCACCGGCGTGCGGCCGCCATGGCCGACCCTGGTTGCCGGAAAGTTGAGCGGAGGCAACCAGCAGAAGGTCGCACTGGCGAAATGGCTGACCGTGCAGCCGAAGGTGCTGATTCTCAATGAGCCGACGCGCGGCATGGACGTCGGCGCCAAACGTGAGGTGCTGGATCTGATCAAGGCGCTGAAAGCGGAGGGCGTGGCAATCATTCTGATTTCGACGGAGCCGGAGACGGTCCTGGCCGAATCAGACCGGATTCTGGTCATGGCGAAGGGACGAATCGCGAAAGAGTTTGTCAATGAGCGGGTCAGCAAGGACCTCCTCATGAGCTACGCATAGGGGACCGGGGATGGCTCAGCAGATACCACAGCAAGTCGGCGCCCCGCTTGGCGATCAGGCCGCTTCGGTCGCCCGGAAACAGACAGCGATCGCGTGGGCCAGCCGCAACGCGCGGCTGCTCGCGCCGTTGTTGACGCTCATCTGCATGGTTGTCTTCTTCAGCCTGGTGACCCCCGTCTTCCGCACGACGCAGAATCTGCAAAACATCGTTACCCAGATTGCGCCGATTGCGGTCGCCGCCACCGGAGTCACCTTTGTCTTGCTCTGCGCCGAGATCGACCTCAGTATCGCGTCAGTCGCGACGTTCACAGGAGTTCTATCGGCATTCTTTTTTGTCGGTGACACTCTTGCCCTCGGTCCGTGGGGGATTCCTGCCGCGCTCCTCGTTGCCGCGGCAATCGGCTTGTTGAACGGCTACATGGTCGCCTTCATCGGAATCCCTTCATTCATGATGACGCTGGCGATGTTGACGATCGGGCGCGGTATGTCCATTTTCGTGAGTGAGGGCAAGCCGATTTTCGAGGTGCCCCCGGTGCTCAAACAGCTCGGCAGTGTCAGTAGCCAGATCTTTGGTATCCCGGTGATCGGGATATTCGCCGTTGCTGTTCTGCTCATTGGCGATTTTGTCCTCAGTTACACGAAATTTGGCCGTTACGTCTACATGACCGGCGCCAACCGCGAGGCAGCAGAGATGTCTGGAGTCAATACCCGGCAAGTGATCATGATGTCCCTGGTCATCTCGGCGATCACCGCCGGTCTGACCGGGCTGCTGTTCATCGGCCGCCTGAGCAGCGCGAA
>JACCXM010000201.1 GCA_013697005.1 Chloroflexia bacterium
GGTGATGGCGTCGCCGTTGGCGGCGCCGCGGTGGTGGTCGGGGGTGCGGGCGTCGCCGTCGGCGGCGCGGGGGTGGCTGTCGGCGGCAGCGGTGTAGCCGTCGGCGGGACCGGGGTCATGGTCGGTGGCGGCGTGGGCGAGGGTGTCGCCGTGGGCAGCGGGATGGGGGTGTTGGTGGCGAGCAAGGGCGGCGGGATGTCGGCCTGCTCTTCCCAGACGATGCGCACCCGGTTGTCGGCGGGTTGAGTCTGGTTGTAGACCGTGATGACGCCGACCGCCTCGTAGAGATCGCGCTGCACGGCCACGCCCTTGGGCAATTCGCGGCAACTGCCATTGTCGAGATCGAGGGAGACGGCGAGGGGACCGGTTTCCGGCTTGCCGCGTTCGGTCAGCACGTTGATGTGGTCCACCACCCCACCGCGCACGAGCGACTCCCCCTCGGCCAGGGTCACCGGCAGGCAGGTGATCGGCGGCGGGTCGTCACCACGGCCGGTGACGATGACGACCGCCAGCAGCGCCGCCAGCACACCGATCCCGACGATGAGCACGCCATACATCGACAGCGGCCGATCGCCCAGGAGGCGGCGCGCGCTGAAGCGGCCGGGTTCGTCATCGACCCGGGTGATGCCATTTTTGTCGAAGTCGTCGCGCTGGGTCATAGTGTTGACCGCTCGGGCGCGGGCGGGTCGCGCTGGCTGGAGCATTCCCCCGTATCACCATGAGTGTAGGGGGCGCGAGGCGGGTAGACAACATGTGCCTGGGAGTCGCCGCGCCCCTGTTCCCGATTTGCCAGCGTTGCTGTTGCCGGCTTGACAGCCACCGCCCCCAGGGACCTCTACGGTAGGGTCAATCCCGAGAGTTTCGGGGGAATCGCACGAGTCGGAGGAGGAACGGATGGACATCACTCACATTGAGGCTTCCGTGAACACGCCCGCTGCCGCGTTCGATACCCTGGCGCGATCACTGCACGCACCGCTCCCGCGGCGACGGGTGGTCCGCCTGCTTGCGGCGGCAGTCGTCACCGGCGTGTTCGGGTTCAGCCGCCGCGGTGGCGCCGAGGCTGCGGCAGCGACGTCGATCCCGCCGAACTGCATTTACGTTTGCTGCGATGGGACGTGCGACTCGTGGAAGATGTGTATGCGGTGCGTCAAATGGCCAAAGGCGACCACCACGACCACGATCGCCAGTCAGTGAATAGCGGGTCCGGCGGGATCGTTGCCGCCGGACGAGCAGGCGTGGCCGCTCGGGGCCCAACGGCCAGGGAGGTGAGGCCGCGGCGTTCAGACACAACGCCGCGGGGACCATTTCAGTGGGAGATGTTCGACTCGCGCGACGACCCGTTCGAGCTGGTCAACATCGCCTTTCGGGGGTCCACGCCGACGGCGGAGCAGCAGGCGGAACTGACCCGGCCGCGGGCCAAGCCGCGAGGGGGTCGAACGGAAGCGGCTGCAACCATGATGAGTGCGGTTCTGGCAGAGCGCGGCTCGCTAACAGGGCGTCACGCAGGCAAAGGGGCCGGGGTCGCAGTTGTCGAATCCCCCGTACGCGCAGACTTCGCCGAGGTCGGGATCGCAAAAATCGCACGAGCCCGCGGTGGTGGTGACAAGGGTCGCGCAGACGTTCGTTCCGTCCACTCTTACGAAACAGTTGCAATCTTGCCCGCACTCGGGACTTGTGTCCGAGCAGTAGTTCTTTCCGGCGCAAGGGTTGCTAGGGCAATTGGGGGAATTGGGACAGCGCTTTTTCTTCTTTCCCCGGCGCGCTTCAGCCCTTTCCCGTGTGAAGAGGGCGGCCAGACCGCCGGCGGCGGCGGCCTTCAGGGCGCCGCGGCGCGAGCCGTAGCCGACCATGCGGGCGAGGATGTCGAAGCGGAGGGCGTCCATGGGCGTCCATGGGCGTCTCCTGGGTGAGGGTGGCGAACGGGCCTGTATTGGTTTTATGGCAGGTAATTGTAGCAGGTGCGCCTGAAGGCCGGCCCCATCCCGTGGAAACCCTCACCCCAACCCCTCGCCCTGTGCGCAGGGCAAGGGGCTTGCTGACATCGGGAAGGAGTCGCTCGAAGGCCACACCTTCCCCCGTGGGGTCGCGCCGGGAGAGGGGTTGGGGTGAGGGTTGTTCGAAGCTCAATCCCCCCCGGTAATCGCCCGCGGCGTCGCGGCGGGGAGGCTGGCGCCGATCGGGGGCCGGGGCAGCGTCATCGCCGCGGTCGTGTCCGGGGTCAGCCCGAAAACGCCCTGGCACATGCGGTCCAGTGGACCGGGGAACGAGACCGGCTCCCCCTCGCCGTCGAGCAAACCAAGCGGGCCGAGGGCGTCGATCGCTTCCGCCGGTTCCGCGAAGAGCCAACGCGCGAAGGCGCGGTCGTTGGCGGGGCTGACCCCCACCAAGGCGTGCGCCAGGGCCATGTGCTGGGCATCGACGGCTCCCATCTGGTAGGCGATCTCGACCTGATCCAGATCGCCGCGCGCCGCCCACTCGCGTGCCAGGGCCATGTGCCCGGCGATACCGAGCGCCTTCATCTCCAGAATCCCCACCAGCAGCAGTGTGCGGTCGCTGACCATCTCCTCGGGAATGGTGAAGGTGTCGGTGAGGGGCAACCCACCGGCGGCGAGCAACGCGTGGTAGTGCTGCTCATCCTGACACTGGGCGGCGCGCAACACGACGAACGCATCCTCCCCGGCATCGAGCGTGCCGTCGAGACCGCGTTCGCGGGCAACCCCGACGAAGGTGACGGCGGCAGCCTCGACCGTGGCCAGGGCATCGAGCCCATTCTGGAGCGGATCGGAGTCAGTCATGGTAACGGTGTCATTCTGAGCCCGCAGGCGAAGAATCTCAGTTCTCGGGAACGGACGCGTCCTGCGGCCGAGATTCCTCG
Organism: Chloroflexia bacterium; assembly: GCA_013697005.1. Classification (GTDB taxonomy): domain Bacteria; phylum Chloroflexota; class Chloroflexia; order Thermomicrobiales; family UBA6265; genus JACCXM01. Next base: position 2,876 of record JACCXM010000201.1, read on the forward strand.
TTCCTCGGAATGACACGTGTACCGTGTCGCAGCAAGTAAGGGTGCCCCTCTCCCACCGCAGTGGGAGAGGGGTTGGGATGAGGGTTACGCCTTCCTGTTCCAGTTGGCGATATTCCAGTAGTTGTACTCGAAGTCACTGGAGGCGACGTTCCCCTCGTACAACGTCGTCGAGATGGCGTGCTTGGAGGCCGCCCGGTTCACCAACGGGATCACCCCGACCTCGTTGATGATGATGTCGTTGAGCTGGATGAACATCTCCGCCGCCAGGGCGATGTCCGTCTCCAACCGCACCTGCTCGAAGATCTCGTCGTACTCCGCGTTCTGGAAGCGGCTGTAGTTCTGGCCGTTCCAGTTGTTCGATGCCTGGGCGATGTTCTCGCCGTCCGGTCCGGAGTACCACCCGATCATGTAGGCCACCGGGATCGGAGTGGTGGCGTTGTTGGTGTACATCTGCAAGTCGTTGTAGAAGTGGTTGATGTTCTGGTCGTTGCCGGGGGAGCCGTCGAAGAAGACGGCGGCGTCGACCTGCTTCAGCTCGGTGCGGAACCCGATCTCATCCAGCGACTGCTTCAGGATCGCCTGTTCCTTCTGCCGCACCGGGTTGATGGTGGTGACGTAGGTGATGCTCAACTCGACGCCGTCCTTGGCGCGGACGTCGCCCTCCATGACCCAACCGGCCTCGTCCAGAATCCGCTTCGCCTCCTCGACGTTGAACTCCCAGGAGGTATTCGGCGAGGTCATCGCCGCGATCCCGGTCAGGATGTTGGCGGTCGGCGGCTCGAACTCTTCACCGGCGTAGAGCTGCTCCGACATGACGTCGCGTTGCGCCGCCAGGTTGAGCGCCTGGCGCACCGCCTTGTCGCCCATGGTCGGGTTGACAGTGCTCTTCTCCGCTCGCTGCCCATCGACCTCGGTGGTGTGGTCGGCGTGCTGAATCTCGATGCGCTCAACCGAGGTACCGGCCGCGATACTGACGATGCCTTTCCCACCCTGCTCCAGCTCGGCCAGGATGTCCGGTTCGACTTGCAGGTTCCAGGCGAAGTCATAGTCGCCGGTCTGCAGCACCGCCCGCGCGGCAGAGGCCGCATCGCCGCCACCCTTCAGATTGACGGTGGCGAAGTAGGGCTTGTTGGGATCGCGGTAGTTTTCGTTGATCGAATAGATGACCTGATCGTTGGGGGTAAACGTGTCGACCTTATAGGGTCCAGTGCCGACTGGGTTGAGCAGGAACGCGTCGTGGGCGGCTTTGCCATCTTCCACGTCGAGGACATGCTTGGGATAGACATAGCCCCAGGCCGACCCGGCGTGCGGCTCGAACCAGTTGGCGTTGGGATCGGCGAAGAAGACCTGCACCGTCTGCGCGTCGACGACTTCCATCGAATCGATCGCCGCGTAGACTCCCGCGGAGACCGAGGCATTGGCGGGGTCGACGACCCACTCCCAGGTGAAGACGACGTCGTCGGCGGTCAACGGCTCGCCGTCCGACCAGGTGACCCCATCCAGGATCTTGTAGGTAACGCTTTTCAAGTCTTCGGCGAGGAGCCCGTTCTCGACGGTCGGCACCTCGGTCACCAAGTTCGGGATGAGGGAACCGTCGGGCAGGTAGTGCATGAGGGGCTCAACGATGAGCTGACCCGCCAGATAGTCCTTCTCGCCGGTGGAGACGTGCGGGCTGAGCATGCTCGCCGCCTGCCATTGGATCAGCTTCAGCTCGCCACCCTCGCCGCGGGTGCGGCCATCCATGCCCTCGGCGGGAGCACCGGTCGCGCCCTGCGCGGCCACGCCCCATCCGATGTGCCGTCCCGGCGTGGCGCGCACGGTCTCGGCGCGCAGGATCATCGAGATCACGGGCATGGTGACGCCAAGCGCCAGGGCGCGCAGCGTGAACTCGCGCCGGGTCATCTCTCCGGCCTGCAGCGCCTGATGCAACGCCGCCAAGGGTCCTTTCGCGGTTCGTTCCGTCATCGCGGGATGGCTCCTCTCTCAATACAAACAGTGTCATCACCTCTCGGCGGCCCCATTGCCACCGTCAAGCGGGCATTGTACCCGGGGACGAGGGTGATAGGGTCATAGGGTGTTTGGGTGATAGGGTGGGCGCAGATACGAGAGACCTGCCCGACGTCCGTGGTCCGTCGTTCCTATCACCCTGTGACCCCATCACCCTATCACCCTACGGAGAACGTCGCCTCCATCCCCTGCGCCAGATGAGGGGTGCCCTGCTCGTCGGTGAAGAAGCAGACGATCGTGTACTCGGCCGGTTCCAGATCGACCAGGACCAAATTCCCCTCGGCGCTGGCGCGCACTGTCGCCGCGCCGATGAAGGTGACTTCGCGCGGCAGATCGGCGCCGGTCGCGCGCAGCAGATCGGCGGTGGTGTAGCCGGGCTCCAGGCGGAGCACCAGCATCTCGTGGTCCTCCTCGGCATTGTTGCTGCCGCGCAGGATCACGTCCGGCCCTTCGACGCTCGTCTCATCCAGGATGAACGAGCGTTCACCGATCGCGACGTCGATCGATGCCGCGCCGGGCTGGTCCGGCGGTGGCTGTTGGCGTTCCCCGGTCAGCCGCCAGCGGTTTTCTCCGGCGCGGCGTTCACCCCGCGCCACCTGCTCGAAGCTCCATTCCGCCCGCACGAGCTGATTGCCGACGACCTGGGTGACGAGCGCCGAAGCCCGGTCGTCGGCGGACTGGGCGATGTCCGCGACGGCCACGATGCGGGTCGGGACCGGGGTGAGTTCATCGGCGATGGCGATGTAATCCTCCGCGCTCAGCGGCACGCTGCCCCCGAAGAGTTGCCCCAGGTAGCGCTCCCCGGCCAGTTCCGTCACCACGTCGGAATCGCCTTCGGAAAGACACGCCGCCAATGCCGCGGAGACGGCGGTCAGCTCCTGCGTGAGCAGTGCGATCGGATCGGGCGGTGGCACTGGGGTCGGAGTGGGGGCGACCGGGGTGGCCGCGGGGAGCGCCGCCCCCGGCGTGGCGGCCCCATCGGCGGTCTCCCCTTCGACCTGAATGATGGTGGACCCGACCGCGGGCGTGAGATCGGCATCCTCCACCCCATTCGGGTCTGGGCTGGGCGCGGCGGCCACCGCCGCGTCGGGCACCTGGCACGACGCGCCCTGCCCCAGCACCGGCGACGCGGCGCCGAAACTTGAACCGGCGATGGTGGAGGTGATGGCGATGCACCAGGCCAGCCCTCTCGCTCGCATCTGCCGTCCCCAGGGAAATCGTCGCGCCCGCACTCGTTCTCGGCTGCTCCACGTCATGCTGTACGTTGCTCCTCTGGTCGTCGTGCGGGGGAGGAGATTGTAGACCGGCTATTGGCTATTGGCTATTGGCTTTCCGCTGTGGGACTATCCTCGTCATGGCCGTGTGGCCGTCTACGTCCGAAAGCCAATAGCCAATAGCCAATAGCCAATAGCGAAGGAACTGACATGGAGCGGTTGCCGCCAGGAGACGATCCGGCTGACCTGAACGGCCATGGGCATGAGGAGGAGTGGACGGAAGCGCTGACGCGCAGTGTCGCCCACCTGGCCGCGCAGCTCACCGTCAACCAGATCCGCCTGCGGGCACTGGCCACGACGCTTGGCGAGCGGGGACTGGTCGATTCCGCGGCCGTCGCCACCCAGGTGCGAACGATCGCGGCGGTGGAAACCGGAACCTATCTGCGCGAGAACCTGGGCGAGAGTCTCTCCGGCATCATCGACGTCGAGGCCCTGGAGCGGGATCTGGTGGACTATCTGCAGATGGACGAAGGGTGATTGGCAGCGCCAGGCAGAAGACCGATCCCACACCGAGCCGGCTTTCCGCCCAGACGCGGCCCCCGTGCAAGCTGGCGACCTCCCGCACCACGGAGAGACCCAGTCCCGTGCCGCCAATGCGGCCGGCGATCCCGGTTTCCACCCGCTCGAAGCGCTCGAAGACGCGTGACAGATTGCTCGCCGCGATCCCGATTCCTTCGTCGCTGATCGACACGAAGAGTTCTTCCCCGTCTTGGTGTGTGGCGATCGCGATCGTTCCTCCGCCAGGGGAATACTTCACCGCGTTGCTCACGAGATTGGTCAACGCCTGCGCCAACCGGTCGCGATCGCCATCGATGGCGGGCACGGAGGGATCGAGCGCGAGAGCGATCTGATGACCTCCCGTGAGCGACCGAAAGGTGGCGACGACATCCTGCACCAGGGCGTTGACATCGACCGGCTCCAGGTGCAGCGGCATAGATCCGGAGTCGGCCCGGTCAATCAGCAGGACATCGTCGACCATCCGGTTGAGGCGGCTCGCCTCGCGATGAATCACGGCCGCGTCGGCGGCAATGACCGCCGGGTCATTTTGCCCGTTTGCCAGCAGTTCACTGTAGCCGATGATCGCGGTCAGTGGCGTGCGGAACTCGTGGCTGATCGTGGCCAGAAACTGGCTCTTGCGCTGATTGAGCCGTTCCAGCTCGGCGATGGCCGCCTGCTGGGTTGCCAGCGCCGCCTCGGTCGCCTGCGCGGCGCGCTTGCGATCGGTGATGTCCTGCACCTGTCCAATCACCGCGGTGACGGCTCCGTGCTCGTCCTTGACCGCGGTCGCATTCAGCAGCCCCCACACGATGCCGCCGTCCTTGCGCACGAATCGCTTTTCGATCTGGTACGCATCGAGCTGACCCGTGCGCATGCGTTGCAGGGACTCCGCTTGCTTCGCTAAATCCTCGGGGTAGGTGAAATCCTCGACCCGCAGACCCTCCAGCTCGCCGGACGCATAGCCAAGAAGCTTTTCCAGGGCGGGATTGGCCACCACGATCGTGCCCTCTTGCGCGGAGAGCGCCATCCCGATCCCGGCCCCCGCGAAGATCGAGCGAAAGCGCGCTTCGCTGTCCCGCAACGCGGATTCGGCTTCCTTGCGCGCGGTGATGTCTTGCACCTGACCGATGACGTAGATGAGACGGCCGCCAGCGCCGCGTACCGCGGTCGAGGTGAGATGTCCCCAGACGACCCCACCATCCTTGCGGATATAGCGTTTTTCGAGGGCGAACGCATCGAGCTCACCGTTCTTCAGGCGGCGGGTCAGGACGGTCGAGGCGGCGACATGATCGGGGTGGGTGATCCCGAGAAAGGTGCGCTCCAGCAGCTCGTCCCGCGCGTACCCCAGGAAGCGACACAGCGCCGGGTTGGCATCGAGGATGGGGCCGTCGGGATCGGCGAGGGTTATGCCGATGCCGGCGCCCTCGAATGCGCTGCGGAAGCGTTCCTCGCTTTCCCGTAGTGAGACCTCCAGCTGTTTTCGCTCGCTGATATCGAGCAGGATTCCGGTCCAGGTGCGCGGTTGCCCATGGTCATCGCGCTCGATGACGGAGCGGTCATGTACCCATGTCCACTCGCCGTCGTGGCGCCGTAGCCGGTACTCGAGGTCTAGCATTTCGCCAGTGCCTTCTGCGTGAAGCGCGCCGTGCGTGACGGTTTCGCGATCGTCGGGATGAACGCGGTCGAAGAACGCGGGAAAGCCGAGGGGAAGATCGCTGGGGTCCAATCCCAGCAGCTTGGCAAAACTGGGGTTGACGTAGGTGGCCGATCCGTCCGCGGGCGCATCCTGGCGATAGAGGGCCGCGGGCAGATGGTCGACCAACTTGCGCAGCCGGGTCTCGTTCTCCCGGAGCGTCGCCTCCGCTGTCTTCTGGGCGGTGATGTCCTGCAGTTGACCGATGTCGTAGAGATGGACGCCCGACTCGTCGCGCACGGCGGAGACGGTGAGGAGCCCGGTGACGACCGTCCCATCCGGCTGAAGATAGCGTTTCTCAATTTTGTAGGCATCGACGTCGCCGGCATAAAGCCGCGCGTGCAGGCGGGTGTACTCGTCGACATCGTCCGGGTGGGTGAGCTCCGCGAAGGGGCGGCCGATCACCGCTTGGCGGGGTCTGCCGACGATGCGGCAGTAGGCGGGATTGGCGTCCAGGCAGACGTCATCCGGCGTGCCGAGCGACATGCCGATGGCGGCATCCTCGAACGCGCGCCGGAAGCGAGTTTCACCGTCGCGCAGCGACGCTTCGAGCCGCACCCGGGCACTTACTTCGAGCAATGCGCCATGCCAGGCAATGGGCCTGCCCTCGTCGTCGCGCATGAGGGTGGTGCGATTGTCGAGCCAGTGCCACTCCCCGTCACCGCCCCGGACGCGATAGCGCATCTGCGCCGGCTCTCCTGTGCGCCCGGCCAACTCGTCGGCGTCCCGCACGGCCGCTCGGTCCTCGGGGTGGACCCACTCCAGGAACGCCTCGAAACTGGCCGGGAGATCATCGCGGCCGAGCCCGGTGAGACGCTCGAACAGCGGGCTGACGTAATGGAAATCGCCGAATGCGCCCGGCTCGAGGCGATAGAGCGCGACCGGGAGCTGCTCGACCAACGCGCTCAGCCGCGCTTCGTTTTCGCGCAGAGTGGCTTCCGCCGTTTTCTGGGCGGTGATGTCCTGCACCTGCGCCAGGGCGCCGGCGAACTGGCCGTCATCATCGCGCAGGGCCGAGACGGTGACGAGTCCCCACAGCACCGAGCCGTCACCGCGGAGGTAGCGATTCTCGCGGCGGTAGGAGTCCCTTGCTCCCGCCGCCAGACCCTCCCACTGGGAGGCGTCGCTACCGTCGCCACCGGGGTGGACAATGGCGAGGAAACTGGCTTCCGGTGCGAAGGAGGGATCGCGCTCGTCGCCCAGCATTCGGGCAAGAACCGGGTTGACGGCGACCAGCCGGCCAGCGGGCGATCCCACCGCCATGCCGATCGTGACATGCTGAAAGGCCGCGGCGAGCGCCGCCAGCGATGCACCCGGCGCGGTGGCGGGCGGTGCTTCGCGGCGACGTCGTGAGGTGGCAGTGCGTGTGGCAGACGTTTCAGACCCCTGACCCCGGTCTCCTCGCGCATCGCGACGCAACCGGCGAACTGGATACTTATGGTAGACCACGTACGGAGTCGGAAGTCGGACGATGGGTGATAGGGTGATGGGGTGATGGGGGCCGCGGCGTACGATCTGATCGTGATCGGCGCTGGCGCCGCCGGTAGCACCGCCGCGTTCGACGCGCGCGGGCGCGGAGCGCGGGTGGCGATGGTGGAACGATGGAAGGTGGGGGGCACCTGCCTCAACGCCGGATGCGATCCGACGAAGGCTCTCGTGCGCGCCGCCGGGGTATTGCATGAGGCGCGCACCGCTGGCCGCTTCGGCATCATCGTCGCGGAGCCCCGCGCCGATTGGCCGGCGGTCATCGCCCGCGTCGAGCGGGTCATCGACACCATCCGCGGCGGCGACGGCGACCGCAATATCCGGGAGGCCGGGATCGATTTGCGCAAGGACCACGCCCGCCTCCGGTCCCCGCACGAGGTGGAGGTCGGAGGAGACGTGCTGCGTGGCGAGGCGGTGATCCTCGCCGTCGGAGTGCGGGCATTCATTCCCGACATCCCCGGTCTGCGCGAAACAGGGTTCATCACCAATATCGAAGCGGTCACGTTGCCGGCGCTGCCGAAATCGCTGGCCATCATCGGCGGCGGCACGATCGCCGTCGAGTTCGCCCAGATTTTCGCCCGCTTCGGGGTGGACGTGACCGTGCTCGGCAAGAATCCGCGCTTGCTGCCGCAGGAGGAACCGGAACTGGCCGATATCCTGCGCGCGCATCTTGAGCATGAAGGGATCCGCATCGAAACGGGGGTCACGTTGGAGCGTGTGTCACGGGAGGGAGATCGCAAGCGGATCACCGGGCATGGCGCCGCCGTTGCGATCGACGTCGTCGCCGGCGAAATCCTCGTCGCCGCGGGCCGGACGCCGAATGTGGATGACCTCGCGCTGGAGACCGCCGGGGTGCGCTACGACGCGACGGGCATCATGACCGATGCGAATCTGCACACGACCGCGCCCGGTGTCTGGGCCATCGGCGATTGCGTGGCCGGCGCCCCGCGCTTCACCTCGCTGGCGGACCATCATGCCCGGGTGGCGGTCCACAACGCGCTGGGTGGGATACCGGAACGCGCGGGCGGCGTCGCGGTCGTGCCGACTGCCGTCTTCACCGATCCCGAGCTGGGCCGGGCAGGGCTCACCGAGGCCCAGGCGCGGCAAGCGGGTCACCGTGTGCGCGCCGAGACCGTTCCGATGCGCGATCTGGCGCGGGCGGTCATCACCGGCGAAACGGCGGGCGGGGTCAAGCTGGTGACCGATGCCAACTCGGGGCAACTCTTGGGGGGGAGTGTGCTGGCCGCCGGTGGCGGTGAGCTGCTGGGCGAGATCGCGCTCGCGGTGCGCCTGGGGCTGACCTGTCACGCCATCGCCGATACCTTGCACGCCTACCCGACCTTCTCGGAAGGGGTCTTCTGGACGGCCTGGGAGCTGGCCAAACCGCAAACCGCCGGTCACGAGGCGACCCGGGGCGTCGCCGCGCCGCGGGGTGATGTGGAGGCGATGGACGACGGGATGACGGGGTGATGGGGTGATGGGGTGATGGGGTGATAGGGATTGAGGTGTGACC
>JACCXM010000205.1 GCA_013697005.1 Chloroflexia bacterium
CGGGTGGCCCCGGCGGGCACCGTCACCCCGGTGGTGACCTGCCGCGGCACGGCCACGCCGTAGGCGCTGATGGCGGCGGCGAGACATTCGTTGAGGGTGGCATCGTCCCAGAGCGGGGTGATACCGCTGTCTTCCAGCCGCAGGCGCAAGGCGGTGCGAAGCTCGATGCGGGTGGTCATTGGTCTTCATTCCTTTCTCTTCAGTCGTTTTTCTGAGAAACCCTCACCCCCTCTCCCGGAGAAACCATCACCCCAACCCCTCTCCCTGTGCGCAGGGAGAGGGGTTCGTTTCGCGAGGGAGGCAGCTCCCAGGGGCTTTACCGGCCTCTGTCAGCCGTCGAGCCGGGAGAGGGGGAGCCGGGCGAAGCGGGAGGCTGCTCTGCTAGTGCCCGGGTCTCTTCCAGCACACGCTGCCATTCGGCGTCGGGGTCGGCGCCGCCGAGGGTGGCCACCGCGGTGCGGCGGGAGTGGATGCCGCCGGCGACGAGGCGGCTGGCGTTGCGCACCGAGGCGTCGAGATCGCTCGGCAATGGGCTGGGCCAGACGGCGGCGGTGCGGCGCAGACCGCCCAGTGATGCACCGCCGAAGCGCTCCACCAGATCGAGGAGACGGGTGTTGCGGGCGCGGTAGAAGGCATCGAAACCGCGCCGTTTGCGAGCCACTTTCTGCACAAGTGGTTGCACCTCGACCTCGAGCGCGGCGCCGGACAAGTCGCGGCCGGAGTCGCCGAAGGCGGTGCGCGGGGTCTCGCTCAGGTCATGTAATGTTCGGAACAGAAGATCGACATATTGAACGTGTAATCCCACGCCGCCACCGGAGAGAAGATCGAGCAGATAGGCCCGTGCCCCCTCCGGCAACTCCCACTTGGCGCCGGGTCCGACACTGATGCCCTCGCTGCCATCGACGTTTTCCAGCACCGCGATCGGCGCGCCGGAAAGTTCCAGGACGCGGCTCAAGGTGCTGAGGCGGACATTGAGCTCGCGGCAGGGATCGTAGAGATCGACCAGATCGCTCTCGCCCCAGAACCCGCCCCGGCCCGGGCGCGTGCCGTTGGGGAGGATCACGTAGGGAATCCAGCCGTAGGGATTGGCATCGTCGCGGACGACCTGACCCGCCACCTCGACCCGCCAGCGATCGTCGCTCCAGGTTTCGGCGACCGTCACCGGTCTGCCATTGCCGGTCATCGGTCCGGTCAGCCCAAAGAGCGTCACGGCATCCGCTTCGTCCAGGGCGTAGACCTGAGTGATGGATCGCATCCGGCGCGGATTGTCCGGCGCGGTCGTCACCGCCAGGGTAGCGGGATCGACCGGGGCGACCTCGGGCCGGGCGAGCGCGGCGTCCCAGGTGACTTTGACCGCCGCATCGCCGAGGGTCGCGGCTTCGATACAGCAATCGACGTCGAGCCGGCCCAGATCGAGCTCGGCGCAGAGGGCGGCCAGGGTCAGCTCGGCAGCGTTCGCCATCGCGTCGTCGCCGTCCGGGGGCACGGTGAAGGTGACCGGCGCGGGGAAGACATAGGCGGCGGTTTTGCGCACGAGGGCGCGGACATAATTGAAGACGAGGCGGGACTCGCCGCGGCGCGGACGGCCGAGCCACTGCGCGCCCTCGAAGAAATCGAGGGCCTCGGCGTAGCGGGCGAAACGGAGGCGGTCCTCGGCGGTGAGAACATGCGGCGGCCACGCCAACGGCGCACCCGCCGTCGTGGAGACGGGGAGCATGGGTTTGGTCCTTTCGAGTTGAGTCGTGAGTCGTGGGTATGGGGAACTCTCAGGTTGGGTGCATACGCCCTCACCCCAACCCCTCTCCCGTCGGGCCGGGAGAGGGGCTTACGCCGCCCTGTGCGCGGGGCGATGGGCTGTTGGAGGGGGCTATCGCGGGAGGACGAAACGAACGTTCGCTACAGACCTGTTCCTGCTAGCCAGGGCATCGGGCCAAACGAGCCCCTCTCCCAGCTCGATGGGAGAGGGGTTGGGGTGAGGGTCTATCCTGGCATCGCGCGACTTCCCTCTGTCAGCCGGTCCGTGCGAAACTGCCGCCATGAGCACATCGAACCGTTACGGGCATCGCCACAACGTTCCCGCCGCGCGGGAGTTGCGCCAGCGCGAGACCTCGGCCGAGGAGCTGCTCTGGAGTGCGTTACGCGGGCGGCGTTTGGACGGGCTGAAGTTCCGCCGGCAGCATGCGATCGGGCCGTTTGTGCTCGACTTCTGCTGCGTGGAGCGCCGCCTCGCGATCGAGCTCGACGGCGGGGTGCACCGTACGCAAGAAGCACGGGACGCCGACCGGGAGGCGCTGTTGGCAGCCGCGGGCTACAGGGTGCTCCGTTTCCCTAACGCCGCGGTGCGCGATGAGTTCCCACGGGTTCTGCAGGAGATCCGAACCGTGGCGCGCCAGGAACCGCCGCCACGCCCATCAGCTCCCGGCCGCCACGCCGGATGGACATAGGGCATCTCACTCACCGCAGTCTCACAAGGGGAAGGTATAGCCTGCTGACAACGCGTTTCGGCGTCCACAAGCCCCTCTCCCGGCATCGACTTGGACACGGGAGAGGGGTTGGGGTGAGGGTGTCTCGGGAAGACGGGCCGACACCCCCTGCGGCGAACACGGCGCCCCCTACCGGACGCTCACCGGGCGCTGGGCGACCTCGGCCAGGGTGTCCAGGAGCTGGGGGTAGTTGCGGGCGGCGGCGTAGCGCTCGACCGCGCGCTCGCGGCCGCGCGCGCCCATGGCGGGGAGCTGCGACCGGTTATCGAGCGCCCAACTTACGCGGTCGGCGAGGGGCGCTTCACGGTTGGCCTCAATCAGGAAACCGCCGACACCGTCCTCGACCATCTCGGGGATGGCGCCGACCCGGGTCGAGATGACCGGAACCCCCGCGGCCATGGCTTCGATGACGGCGTAGGGCGAGTAGTCGAAGCGGGTCGGGAAGACAAACAGATCGAACCCCGGCAGCACCGAGGTCATCAGCTCGACCCACGGCACCTCGGTCCGGATATCAACATTGCGCAGTTTGCCCAGTCCCTTCGGCGGATCGTGGGTGACGAGGGTAAGGTGGGCCAGATCGGCGAAATGCTCCTGATGCACTTTCAAGAGAAGATCGCCACCTTTGCGGATGAATCCGTTGCCGATGAACCCGAGTTTTAACAGCTCATCGCCGGTCCCATGATGGCCGTTGCCATTCACGCTCGCGTGCCCATTGGGGCTGTGTCCATTGGCGCCGGAGACGAGGCGGTGCGCTGGCACGTCGTACCCATTGGGACTGAAGCCGTTGCCGCCATGCCCGTTCGGGGCGTGACCGTTGCGCAGCCCCGTCAGCGGCGGGGGCAGGGTGACGCCGTTGCGCACCACCTTCACCTTCGAGGCGGGGATGCGGTAATCGTCGATCACGGACGCCGCCGCCCAATCGGAAAAGGAAATCACCAGGTCGCTGCGCTCGAAGATACGGCGCTCCAGCTCGAGAGTGGCGCGCATCAGCGGCGAGTTGAAATAGCGCGATTCCTGAAAGGCGAGCTTCCAGGTGAGATCGATCGAGACGACCGCCGGGACGTGACGCGGCAGATCGAGCACGCTGGTGGCCGCGGTCTGGGTGTGGATGTAGACCAGATCGAGATTGGCGGGATCGTAGCGGCGCAGGAGATAGCGCACCTGCTGGCGCTTGAACTGGAAGACCCACCAGGTCCAGAAATCGAGACCACCATCCCAGAACGGCATCAGATGGAGACGCCCCAGCCACTCGGCGAGGTCGTCCATCCAGTAGAGACGAATCAGGGTGGCGTCGAAGCGGGGGTCACGGTCGAGATGCTCCTCCAGAAAACGGAGATGCGTCTTGTGCCCCATGCCATATTCGACAAAAAAGAGGGATCGGGCGGCGTCCGCGGCCTGCTCACGCGAGGCCGACGACAACTCCTTGACCTCCGATCGCACTCCGCCCCTCCCTCAAAGGTCGGCTTACGGCGAACCGGCCGCCGCCGCGTACGCGGTGTGGCGCCCCGTTCACACGCAATGCCCCCGGCGGGCCCACGCCCGGAAGCCCCTGCTGATATTGATGATTTCGACAGACGGCCCAAGACCGACTCCGGCACTATACCCTGAAACGGACGTGGGTGGCACGATTTGCCGCCATATCACGCGGCTTGTGACGGGGTGATGGGGTGATGGGGTCATAGGGTGTTAGGGTGATAGGAGGGGCGAAGATGCGGAAGACCTGCCGGATGTCCCTGTTTCGTCGTTCCTATCACCCATCACCCTACCACCCTACCACCCTACCACCCTCGCTACGGCAAGATGCCTTCCAGCCGCGCCACGCCCTGGTCGCGGAAGATCGCCAGACCGGCGTACCACTTGTAGTAGTGGAAACAATCCACGTTTCAGCCTGCGATGGACAGACCGAGATTTCCTGCTAGAAGCGGCTAACTAGTCCGGTTTCAAGGGCAATCTGGATCGCCCTGCCGCGACGTGGTGTACGGATCAGTCAGCAGGGGTGGCGTAGCCTTGTTTGTCTATAGCAAGACACAATCATCCGATTGCGGAGCTGCAGTTTGATTCCGATTCGCTGCCTGAAGGTGCTACCCCGCAAGTGCACGGCAAATAGCGCCTCAGAATTGCCGAGGTTCTAGCACCATCGAAGCCCGTCGCGCACAATCAAGACGAGCGACAGCTAACCGGCAAATGCTTGGTTCTCGAATGGCCCCTGACAAGCTCTCCGCAGCTTAAGTTGCTAAGTGAGATGTAACTCAAATCAGCGAACGCCACTGGCGCTTTCTCGAAAGTTCTTTGTGACTGCGCGCTGGTTGCCCTCTGCCAGATAAATTCCGAAGTGGCCTGGTCCCAGAACAGGAGATCCTCCCCCGGCTGCGCATGCAGGTTCGCGGTCAGTCGGTAATCAGGAGTGTTTCAGCGCTCCGCATGAACTCGAAAGTTTGATCGAAATCGACAATTCCGGCGTCTGACCCGAGACCGCGGATCACGAGCCCAGCCGCGGCGCTCCCGAATCTGGCGCTCTGCACGAGATCCCAGCCACGCAGCAGACCGACAATGAACCCGGCGCAATAGGCATCGCCACATCCGGTCGAGTCCACGACGGGAGAAGCAAAGGCGGGAACGCGGATCTCCTCGATCGCGCCGTTTTCGCCCTGCCAGGCGATGCTGCTCCCGTCCGCTCCCATCTTGAAGACAGTGTGGCGGGCGCCGCGGTCGAGAAAGAACCGGATCACGTCCTGCCGGTTGTGAAGCCCTGAGATCATCCGCGCCTCATCCAACCCGGGCATGAAGTAGTCAACGTACGGCAGCGCGGGCGCGATGACCTCGAGCAGGTCGGGCCGGTCGATGGCGATCAGATCGAGGGTGACCGGCACGCCACGCTCCCTGGCGAAGGCGAGGATGCGTGCGGTCGGCGACCCATCGAGCTTCGGCATCAGGTACGTGCCGCCAAAATGGAGATGGCGTGCGGTGGCAATGGCCTCGAAATCGACGTCCTCGACGGTCAGCTCGGCGTTCGCGCCCAGAACATGGAGGGCGGGTCGCTCGCCATTCGGCCGGATAGGCAGCATCGTCGCCGAGGTCTGAACCGTGGACTTGCGTCTGAGGCCGCTCGTGTCGATACCGTAGCGCTGCATCGTGTCGACGATGAAGTTCCCAGCCGCATCTTCACCGATGGCACCCATAGCGAGAACGTCCACGCCGAGCTTTGCCAGGTCAACGCTCGTGCCGGCGGCCGTACCGGCCACGGTGAGCCGAATCTCCTCGAGCAGATCAACATCCTGTTTCGGAGGAATACGGGTCACCGGTCTGCCGAGCACGTCGAGAATGTGGATTCCAAGGCTGACCACTCGACCAGGGTGATGGGGTGATGGGGTCATCGGGTGATTGGTAGTAGAACGCTCGAATTCACCCCTGCCCCGCGCCAGTAGGAGTAGGGAGCCCGCGCCAGATCTGCAATCCCGAACCTAGTACCCATCACCCTATGACCGTGACACCTTCGTAGCCCGCCTGATAGGTGGCGATGAAGCCCTCGACCGTCCATGCCGCGCGACCGACAAAAAGCCCGTCGATGATCCGATGGGGCGGCTGGCCGGCGACCTCGGAAACCGCCCCGAGCGACGTGTACGGCGGAATGACAAAGAGGTGGACGCCTGGCGGATTTTGAACCGACGCGGCAAGCTGCCGGTAGAACGTCGCCGATTCGGCCGGCGTCTGGGTCATCTTGAAGTTCGTGCCGAAGATAAATGGGCGCGCCATTAGTCGGCGACAGGGGCGCCGACCGGGTGCAGGCTGGCCGCAATGCGGATGCCATGCGCGTCGAAGAGCGACACCTGATCGAGCGGCAGCTCGACGTTGACCTGTCCCGACGAGGGCAAGTGCTCGCCCGCGGTCGGGGCGACCTTGGCCTTGAATCCTTGATCGCCGAGCCCATGGACATCAAGGGCGAGCAAATACTGACCGCCGATCTGGACCGTCTTCCGGGCGAGGCGCGCCGGCACGCCGGCGGGCAACGGCTCAGGCGAGACCCGGATGTGCTCCGGCCGAATGCCGATCGTGATGTCGGAGCCTGCTATCGCGGCGCCGTCGACCGCAACCGGGAGCGAGAAGAGAGGAGACTCCAGCACCCGGTGATTTTCGCCGCCCGAGAGCGTGGCAGTGAAAAAGACCATCCCGGGATTGCCGAGAAACCAGCCACCGAACCGGTCGTAGGGATGGTTGTAGAGTTCGCGGGGCGGCGCGCACTGGACGATCCTGCCCTCTTCCATGAGCGCGATCTGGTCGGCCAGCGTCATCGCTTCGGTTTGATCGTGAGTGACATAGACGATCGTCTGACTCAGCGATCGGGTCAACTCCTTCAGCGAGCGCTTGAGTTGAAGTTTCGAGGCCGCATCGACGTTCGTGATCGGCTCATCGAACAGGATGAACTGCGGTTGTCTCGCCACCTCGCGCGCGACCGACACTTTCTGGCGCGTGCCGTTGTCGAGTTTCGAGACGTCGAGGTTGGCGCTTGCGGAAAGGCCCAATAGCCGGATCGCGTCTTCGACGCGACGCGCCCGCTCGGCGTTGGACAGCTTCATCGATTGCAACGGCAACTCGATGTTGCGGTAGACGCTGATGCCGCGGTAGACGACCGGGTACTGGAAGACCATGCCGATGTTGCGCTTGCTCGGCGAGAGTCGGGAGACGTCCTGGTCGCCGAAATAGACCGCGCCCGTGGTCTGCGTCTCCAGACCGGCGATGATCCGCATCAGCGTCGTCTTGCCGCAGCCGGACGGCCCCAGGAGGCACGTCACCTGCCCGTTGGGGAAGGTGAACGAGACGTCATCGACGGCGCGCAACGCGCCGAAGGTCTTGGTGAGCTGCTCGACGCGGATCTCAGACATGAGTGGGCTGAGGGTGATGGAGTGACAGGGTCTCAGGGTGGCGGCGAGAGTCGCTAACTGCTTGTTGATAGCCGATACCGGATAGCCGATAGCCAGTGGCGGCGTCGAACACGGCAAGATCGCGGGGGAAGATCGAAACCGTCACCTGTTGATCCAGATCGTCGCCACGATCGTGATCGCGATCGACCATGGTGAGGGATTCGCCGCCGGCCGCGAGGTAGACGATATCCTCGCCGCCGAGATCTTCGCGCAACACAATGGATGCCGGGAACTCCAGCGTTCGTTCATTGGTGCCGTCTTGGCTGCCGGTGCGGTGGGAGAGATGGATCCGCTCCGGCCGGAACCCGACGATGACGTCACCCGGAGCCGTGTTGGACGGAACGTCCGCCGGAAAGGCAAAGAGGGAGGTCGCGCACCAGGTGGCACCGTCGCGCCGCTCGAGGGACCCGCGCAGGAAATTGGCCGGCGGGAACCCGACCAGGGCCATGGTGCCCAGGTTACGCGGTCCGCGGTAGAGAGTCTCCGGCAATCCGTGCTCGATAATCGTCCCGGACGCCAGCACCGCCAGCTCGTCGGCGAGGGTCATCGCCTCGATCACGTCCGAGGTGACGTAGAGAATGCTTGCGCCGGTCGCGGAGTTGAGGGCACGCAGATCGTCGACGAGTTGCTCACGCAGCTTGAAGTCCAGTCCCGCCAGGGGATCGTCCAAGACGAAGAAATCCGTGCGCTTGGCGATGCCCCGGGCGATTGCAACACGTTGCTTCTGGCCGCCGCTAAGCTGATCCGGCTTCTTATCGAGATGCTCGTCGATTTTGAGCATGGCGGCGGCGTTGGCGACCACCTCCCGGGACTCCGATGCGGGCACGTGGGCCAGATCGAGCGGGTACGAGATGTTGGCGCGCACCGAGAGGTGCGGATAAAGGGCGAACGACTGCGGCACGTAGCCGATGTTCCGCTCCGCAGGAGCTTCATGTGTCACATCTTCGCCGCGGAGGATGATCCGTCCCGCGTCCGGCTGCTCCAGCCCCGTCAGCACCCGCACGAGCACCGACTTCCCGGCCGCCGGTGGTCCGTAGACCACGGTCAGGTCGCCGGGCAACGCGGAGAGCGTGAGGTCGGTCAGCACCGGCCTACCGCGATACGACTTGGAGATGTTGTCCATATGGAGAATCGGGGCGCTGGTCTCCGGCATCGGATTTCTCATCGCCCAAGTTGGATCAAGCTCGGCGTGATCCGCACCGCGACCACGATGAGCACGGCGACGATGGCCCAGGTCATCACGAGCAGTCCCATCGACTTGGCGAACCTAGTGGTTGGGGGGATGTTGCCGAAGGCGATCTGGAGGAATGCGGCTACCACCAACACCGGTAGACCGATCTGGTAGAGCTGCTTGTTCCCTTGCTGCAAGATAAGCAGGAAGGTGGCAAATAACACGACGATGAGGATTGCCTGGAACCTCGCTGCAAAGGGCAGGGGCCGTCTGCTGTACTCAATCGGAAGCTCCCCCGGATGCACCAACCCGGGCAGTCCGGCGATGACTCGACCATCTTCGGAGGCGGTTTCGATCTGAGGATTCTCGGTAACAACGCCCGGGGTCGCGGTTTCAACTGGTTGTTGCGCGTGGGAGTACATCCCTAGACCTCCCCCCGGACAGTACCGAACGTCATGCCGACCAGGAGGTATTTCTGGAACAGGTAGATGGCCAGAATCGGCGGCAACATGTAGATGAATGAGATGGAAGCGACGAATGACCAGTCGGTCATGCCGCCCTGGTTCACGCCGGTAGCCAGCAGGACGGGGATCATCGTCGTCCCTTGACCGCCCAGAATGTAGTTGAACAGGAACTCGTTCCAGACAAAGATGATGTTGAAGATAAAAGCCGCGACCAGTCCCGGCTTTAGTTGCGGCAGAACGACCCGGAACATGATGTGCAGGCGGGAGCCGCCATTGACAAGGGCCGTCTCGTCATAACGGAGCGAGACTCCATCCAGGAACCCTTTGAGAATCCAGAGTGAGAAGGGGATGCTGAACATCGCATAGAAGAGGATCATGCCGTGGAACGTTTTCGACCACCCCAGGACGTTGTACATCAGGAAGATCGGCAGCACGACCGCCGAGGCTGGCACCATGCGCGTCGACAGCAGCAGGAACATGATGAAGTTCGTGCCGGTTGGACGGTACCGAGAGAACGAGTAGGCGGCCAGGAACGACACGCCGATGGC
>JACCXM010000209.1 GCA_013697005.1 Chloroflexia bacterium
TCCCCAAGGCCTGGGAAATAGGCAACTTCGCGACGACAACGCGCAATAGTGGGATTCTGGTGGCGGGCACGGTCGTTGGCGTGCTCTTGCTGGGGGGCATGGCTGCCTACAGCCTGGCCAAGCTCGACCTGCCGGGGTCCGGACCGTTGACCCTGTACCTGCTGATCGGGACCAGCTTGCCAATTCAGCTCTACCTGGTGCCGCTGTTCTTTACCTGGCAACGGCTCGGACTGGTCAACAATCTCTTTGGCTTGATCCTGATCTATATCGCGACCAACGCGCCGTTCGCGATCTTTCTGCTCCGCTCCTTCATGGTGCAACTCCCGCGCGATTTCGAGGATGCGGCCCGCGTCGACGGAGCGAGTGAGTGGCAGGTGTTTTCCCGGATCGTGGTGCCGCTCTCCTGGCCCGGATTCCTGACCGTGGGACTCGTGGTTGCGCTCAGCGTCTGGAACGAGTTCCTGCTGGCCACGGTCTTCCTGACCGAGCAGGAACTGTTCACCGTGGTGACCAGTTATTTCAACTTCGCCACCCGTTTCAGCCGCGATTGGACGATGACCAGCGCCGCCGCCATCATGATGATCCTTCCCGTCATCATCATCTTCCTCGCCCTGCAGCGCCGGTTCATCGACGGTCTCACACAAGGCGGTATCAAGGGATAGACGTTCCAGGAAGGACGGGATTGTGCCAGGCGAGCGTTCCGTGCTGTTCGGAAAAGTGCGCGGCTGTCTGTATGGCGGCGCGGTCGGCGATGCGCTCGGCGCGCCCGCGGAATGGAAATTTCCACCGGAAATCCGCGAGCGCTACGGCGAGATCGTCGATCTCGTCGAGCCATGGGACGGACCATCGGACATCGGCAAAGGCGACGGCCGATTCACCGATGACACCCACATGACCCGGGTGCTTTCGGAGATTTATACGTCCGAATGGAAACACCTCGACCCTTTTATCTTCGCCGAGCGAGTGGTGCCGCTGATCGCCGATGAGCCGCGCTGGCTGGCCGAGCGCGGTCAGGAGATGCTCCTGGTCGATCGCTTGTTTTATCCCGAGAAGTGGCTGCTCATGCGCTTGCGACTTGCCAACGCCGATCCCCGCCTCGGTGGCGTCGGCAACATGGTCAATTGTGGCGCGGCGATGTACGCCTCCCCGGTCGGGATCGTCAACGCCTGCGATCCGGTCAATGCCTACCGCGAGGGAATCGAAATCTTCAGCGCCCATCAATGGAGCTATGGACTCGAGACCGCAGCGGTGATGGCGGCCTGCGTGGCCGAGGCGTTCCGTCCGGCGGCGACAGTCGATTCCGTAATCGGCGTCGCTCTCGATCTCGCCAAGGAAGGGACGAAGGAAGCGATCGCGGCGGTGACATTCGAGGCGCGCTGGCATGACGATTGGCGGGACGCGATCGGGGCGCTACGTGACGCGATTCGCCCGTTCGACGGCAGCGCCGAGGACGGTGTCCGCGATCGCGGCAACAAGACAGACGATTGGGCGCCCAGCCGTCGCAAGTCGATCGAGGAGGTGCCCGTCGCGCTCGGATTCCTGCTCGTGGCGAAGGGCGACTTCGAGCAGGCGATCTTCGGCGCCGCCAACTACGGCCGCGACAATGATTCGATCGCCGGCATGGCAGGCGCCATCGCCGGCGCGCTCCACGGCGACGGCGCGATCCGTCCGGAGTGGATCACGCGCATCAACGACGCCAATCGCGTCGATCTCGACCCGCTCGCACATGACCTGACGGAGTTGGCGACAGCCCTTCAGAGCGAGCAACTAGCCGCGGCGCGCGTTCGGGCCGAAGATTTCAAGGCGCTGGAGCCATCCTCACGATGCACCGAGCAGTAAGACGGTGACGGAGTGGTACCACGACGTGGAGGGGCGACGCCTGCGTCGCCCGTAAACGGTGGATCATCAAGAGGTTGCATGATGGCATCGGTTGAATTGAAGAAATGATGGCAGCGACCGCGACATTGACAACACAATCAAGCACGTTACCCGCGGATTACGTGGACCGGATCTACGCCGGGGTGCTCGGCAAGTTGATCGGGGTCTACCTTGGACGCCCGGTCGAAGGCTGGACCTACGACCAAATTACCGCCGCGTATGGCGAAGTCGACCGCTACATCCATGAGTCACGTGGGGCGCCACTCGTCGTCCCCGACGACGACGTATCCGGGACATTCACGTTTCTTCGCGCGCTGCCGGATCACGGCAATGACCCGGACATCACCCCCGCACAGATCGGCGACAGTTGGTTGAACTACCTCATCGACCGGCGGACGATCCTCTGGTGGGGCGGGATCGGCAACTCGACCGAGCACACCGCCTACCTTCGCCTGAAAAACGGCATCACCGCGCCGGCCAGCGGTTCAATCGCGCTAAACGGCAAGACCGTAGCCGAGCAGATCGGCTCCCAGATTTTCATCGACACCTGGGGGATGATCGTGCCTGGTGATCCGGAGCGGGCGGCGGACTTCGCCCGCCGTGCCGCGAGCGTCAGTCACGATGGCGAGGCGATCTACGGCGCCCAGGTGATTGCCGCGATGGGGGCCCAGGCGTTTGTCGAACCGGAACTGGATCGACTGCTCGATGTCGCTGTGAGTCTCATCCCGGCCGATTCGACGATCGCCCGGCTGATCGCCGACATCCGGGAGTGGCACGCGGCGGAGCCAGATTGGCGGAAATCCAGGGAGAAGATCGCGTCCACCTACGGCTACGATAAATACATCGGCCACTGCCATATGGTGCCGAACCACGCGTTGATCATTCTGTCGCTCCTCTACGGCGACGATGATTTCGGCAAGTCACTGATGATCGTCAACACCGCCGGTTGGGACACCGACTGCAACGCCGGCAATGTCGGCGCGCTGCTCGGAATCAAGAACGGCTTAATGGGGATCGATAGCTCGCCCTACGACTGGCGGGGTCCGGTGGCCGACCGCCTGTACCTGGCGACCGCGGACGGCGGGCGGGCCATCACCGACGCGGTGATTGAGACCTACGAGGTCGTTAATATCGGACGCGCCCTGGCTGGGGAACCTCCACTTAAACCGAAAGACGGCGCGCGGTTTCACTTTGCGCTACCGGGATCGGTGCAGGGCTTCGCGGTTGATCACCCGGCGGTCAGCATCGAAAACGTCGCGGGACGCAGTGATAAGGGCTCGCGCCGTCTCGCCGTGCGCTGGAGCGATGAGCGGCCGGACAGCCCGGTCGTCGCCTCCACGCCCACCTTCATTCCGCCCGAAGTGATCGACGTCCCAGGAAGCTACTCGTTGCTCGCTTCCCCGACGCTCTATCCCGGACAGGAGGTTCGCGCCCGCCTGACCGCGGATGCAGGCAACGCTGACACGGTCGCGGCGAAACTGCTGATTCGCTTTTACGGGAGCGAGGACGTGTTGACGGTGCTCACGGGTACCCCGGTGACCGTTTCTCCCGGCAGGGAGGGTCTCCTTGCCTGGCGCATCCCCGATCTGGGCGGAGCGCCGGTAGCGGAGATCGGGATCGAGATTGAGCCCGCGGCGGGCGCGGGCGCGGTCTATCTCGACTGGCTGACCTGGGATGGCGCCCCCAACGTGACATTGGGCCGTCCCGAGCAGCCTGGCGCGATGTGGCGGCGGGCCTGGGTCGATGGTGTCGACCAGTTCGAGGGTCGCTGGCCGGAGCCGTACCGCATCTCCCAGAATCACGACACCGGGCTGATCGGTCAAGGC
>JACCXM010000215.1 GCA_013697005.1 Chloroflexia bacterium
TGCATGGACTTTTCTCTACAGTGTGGCTCCACACTCGGGGCAAAAGACATCGCGCGCGCCGACCCGGGCCCGGCAGACCGCGCATCGTTCATCGTCGGTCACACCGACCGACGATGCAACCGGCCACCGGTCGGTGGCCTCGGTTCGCGCGGAGTCCTCATCGCTCGTCGCGGCGCTCCAGGCTGACCACACCGTGTCGTCGTTCTGCGTTTCGGGCGCATGCTCCACCCGCCCGCCCCGGTCGTGGCCGTTGATCGCCACGGTTGCCTGCCCCGCTCCCGGCCAGGGCGCCGGTCCCTGGCCGCTATGGGTGAAGGCCGCTCCCGCGGGCAGTGGCGATGTAGCATCAAGTCCCTGCCCGAAGCGGCCCGAGCGCGAAACGGGTTCGATTCCAGGCTCGTACTTCCCGCCATCAGCCGCGGACGCTACCCGGACCGGCCGCTGGCGGCCGGGCATCCCCGCAATCAGTGACCCGTCAAGCTCGCGCGGCTGGCGACGGGATCGCGCCGCGTTGACGAGCCAGCCAACGACCGTCAGCGCCAAAAGCACCCCCGTCCCGCCGAGGAGAAGCAGGTCGGATTGCCGCAACAATGCTTCGCCGAGAATGCCTTCGTCGAGCGCCGCGCCTTGCTGCAGGAACTCGTCAATCCAGCGCAGCAGAAAGGAGAGCAGCAGCGCGGCATTGAACGCGGCGAGCAAGCCCCCCGTGAGCCGCGACAGGGTGCCTGACCGCATCGCACCGAGCGCCGCCCCGCCCCCGTAGCCAAGCAGAAACGCGCAGCCGAACAGGAGCAGTGTCGACGCGGCGAAGGTCGCGGCCCCCTGTTCCAGGGCAAAGCGCGCGCTCAACTCCGCCCCCCAGGTTTGGCCAAAGCGCTCGCCCAGAATCGCGCCCAGGAGAATCCCCGCCGAGACGATGGCCTCCTTCGCGACACCGCGGCGGACACCGAATGGCACAAAGAGCAGGATGACCAGCCCCAGCAATATGTCAAGTAAGAGTGGTGTGTCGATCTGCGGCACGATCCCTGTCCCGAGTCCCGCGCGGCTTCCGCAATGGCAACGACCGCGGCGCCCTCACAGTAGCGCGCGGGGTGAATTGCTATTCGATGTACGGTTTCATGGTGATAAACGGTTTCCGCCGGGTCCGGGATTTCCCGCGGCAACGCGATGCCAGTATCGGTCAGCGTGCGGCGCCACTCTCAGCGACCGGCCACCCGCAGTTTAGCATGGTGGCACCCGGCGGGGAATCGTGTCTAGTTGTCAATAATGTGATGACATGTGCTATGATTCGCTTCAGCATCGCAATTTTGCGCTGCTCCGCGTTCGCCCGCAATATGGCGTCTCGCCTCCGAAAGGAGATCTTCCATCCCACCCACACGCAGGCGCCGCGAAAGCGCCGTCACCGCGTCGAAATCCGATACGCCCCCAACCCCGCCCGGCCGCACCGCGATCAAGACACGCGCTTCACTCACGACGTCTGCCGTGCCGGACACTCGTTCGCCGGACATGACGTGGCGGCGCATCGACCTTCATATTCACACCCCAGCCTCCAGTGATTATCAACAGTCAGGCGTCAGCATTCTCGATATTCTTCGTCGCGCCGAAGATCGAGGACTCGATGCGATCGCCTTGACCGATCACAACTCGGTCCGCGGCTATGCCGGTCTCTGGCGCGAGATCGAAGACCTGGAGATGCTGGAGTATCTGAAACGATTGGAACCGGGCGAAGCAGAGCGTCTCGCCGAATACCGTCGTCTGCTCAAGCGGACACTGGTGCTCCCCGGATTCGAGTTCACCGCCCAATTCGGGTTCCACATCATCGCGGTCTTTCCGGAGGCCACCACCGTCCGCCTGATGGAGCATCTGCTGCTGCTGCTCGGCGTCCCTGAAGACCGCTTCGGCAGTGGCGAAGTCGGCGCCACCACCGACGTCCTGCGCGCCTACGAAATTCTGGCCGGTCATGGCGCGCTCGTCATCGGCGCTCATGTCAACTCGACGCATGGGATCGCAATGCAGGGTCTTCGCTTCGGTGGGCAGACCAAGATCGCCTATACCCAAGATCCGCACCTGCACGTCCTCGAGGTCACCGATCTCCTGCCGGTGACGAACCGGCGCTCAACGGCGCGCTTCTTCAGCGGCGCGAAGACGGAGTATCCCCGCCGCATGCACTGTATCCAGGGCTCGGACGCGCACCGGCTCGAGCAAGATCTTCTCCGCGAGAGCAATCTTGGCGTTGGCGATCGCCCAACTGAGGTCTTGTTGCCGGAGATGTCGTTTGCCGCGCTCAAAGAGCTCTTTGCCGGGTCCGGCTTCGACCGCACCCGCGCCTTCACCGCCCCACCCAGCGATCCCGTGAAAGCGGCCCGCCTCGAAGGGAACACGGCCCACCAGGTGTTCCATGAAAGCGCGGCAACCAAGCGCAGCCAGGGTGTCGTCCTGCGCGATGTCGTCGCCTTTGCCAATTCAGGGGGCGGGACGATCTACCTCGGTGTCTCCGCCTCCGAAAAACGCGCCATCGCCGGTCTGGACGATATCTCATTGCTGACCGAGGAGTTGAGCCGGGACGTTGCCGCCCAGATCACACCGCCGGTCGAGGTTACCTTCGAATCGATCGTATCGGACGGCAAACCGATTCTCCTCATCACGGTCACGCCGGGTACGCACAAGCCTCACGCGATCGCTCCGGGTGGCATTTTTGTCCGCCGCGAGACGGAATCGGCGCAAGCGACCCGCGATGAGATCGTGCAGATGGTGACAGGCGGCGCCACGATGCCTGTGGCAACGCCGTTACCAACGCCACCGGTCCCGCTACCCGCACCGGCCAATGGCCGGGTCCGCCGCGGCCCCGCCAGCACTGCCGGGGACCCCGCGCCG
>JACCXM010000216.1 GCA_013697005.1 Chloroflexia bacterium
CCGCCCGATGTACTCGCTCCGGACCTCATTCTCGTCAACGGTGCGATCCATACCGTCGACGACGCCAATCCCACGGCAACCGCCGTCGCCATCCGCGACGACCGGTTTGTCGCGGTCGGAAATGACGGAGAAATTCGGGCGCTGGCGGGATCATCAACCGTGATCGAGGATCTGGCGGGGGCGGCGGTCGTGCCGGGGCTGATCGATGCCCACAATCACCTGGCGGCGACGGGGCGGATGCTGCGTGACGTCCAACTCTATGACACTCGGACCATTCCCGAAATCGTGACGCGGGTGGCGGCCCGCGTCCGCGAGACGTCACCGGGCGAATGGATCGTCGGCCGCGGCTGGGACGAGAGTCTCCTCGCCGGGGGGCGGCATCCGACCCGCCACGATCTCGATGCCGTTTCGCCCGGCCACCCGGTCGTCATCCACCGCGTCTGGAACAAGCTCGTCTGCAACTCGGCGGCGCTGCGGACGGCGGGGATCAACCGCGAAACCCCCGATCCGCCTCAGGATGTCCTCTACAGCGGCTCCTTAGAGCGCGACGAACGCGGCGAGCCGACGGGGCTGTTTCGCGACCGCGCCAAGGACATGATCGCCGATCACGTGCCGCAGCCGAGCGAAGAGGACCGCGTCGCTGGCATTGAAGAAGCTTGCCGCGCGTACAACGCGGTCGGCTTGACCGGCGTCGCCGAGCCGGGACTCTACCCGGAGGAAATCCGCGCTTTCGACCGCGCCAAACGCGAAGGGAAGCTCACCGTCCGCACCGACATGCTGCTGGCGGCCTGGGGATTCGGCGCGCCCAACAGCGAAGACGGGTTCCAGGAGCGGTTCGCGAGCTTCGGCGTCGGTGGTGGCCTGGGCGACGACCTGCTCCGTCTCGAGGGTATCAAGCTGATGATCGACGGCGGCATGAGCGACCGCACCGCCCGCATGTTCGATCCCTATCTGGACGAGACGGAGAATCGCGGTACCTGGGTCGTCGAACCGAAACGGCTGGTGAAATTGATCCGCTGGGTACACGATCTGGGTTGGCCGATGGATATCCACACCTGTGGCGACGAGGCCCAGGAGACCGTCGTCCAGGCGTTCGCCACCTCACAACGCGAGAACCCGAAACTATGGCTCCGCCACCGTGTCCACCACGCCTATTTCCCGACCCCAGCCGCACTGGAAGCCATGGCCGAAGCCGGAATCTCGGCGGTCGTCTCCTCGCCCTTCCTCACCAACCTGGGTGAGGGCTTCGTCAACAGTGTCGGCCCCGAGCGCGCCAGCCGCGCCATGCCAATGCGCACCTATCTCGATGCCGGGGTGCCGCTGGCCGGATCATCCGATTCCTACATCACCGACTTCAACCCGTGGGTTGGCATCCACGCGGCCGTCAACCGCACCACCGCCACCGGCCGCGACCTCGGCCAAGCGACGGAGGCGCTCACCCCGGTCGAAGCGCTCCGCTCCTATACCCTCGGCGGCGCATACGTCACCGGCCGCGAGGACCGCCAAGGGTCGATCGCCCCAGGCAAGCTGGCCGATCTCGTCGTCCTCGACCGCGATCCGTTGGCGATTCCCTCCGCGGAGTTGGATCAGGTGAAACCAACGGCGACCATGCTTGGTGGAGAGTGGGTGTATCGGGTTTAGAGCAGCGACCCCAGGTTGTGTCATTCTGAGCCCGCAGGCGAAGAATCTCGTGTCTCGCGCACGGATCTGACCTCCGCAGGACTTGTTGGTTGGCAAACTCGGCATCAGCATCTATGATTCGCGCCGCACGGGTTTCACCGCGCCGTAAGCGGTAAGCGTAGTAATGCATAGAGGCTGGAACAGGAGGCGAAATATGGCTGTTGTGCTTTTCCATAGCTCACCTTTCGCTGCCTCCGACAGCCGCGACCGCTAGGACTTTCCCAGCTTCGCGCCTCGCCGGCGCACAGACAGCGCGCGTGCTCGCGGTTCCGTGAGTACGCGTTCCGTCATGCACCGCATGGTTCCGTCTGAGGTGGCTCGACCAGCACCCTCACCCAGGAGCCACTGCATTGATTGCTGTCCATCGTGACGTCGAACTTTCGGATCTCGGATACGGCCCCTTCTTTTCGACACAGATCGATCGCCTGGATCGCCCCGATCTGGTCCCGGCCCGTATCGCCGCCGATGGTCCTGGCATCTATCCGCTCCTCGGCTGCCGCGCGCCACTCGGCGAGCTTTCCGGCCGGTTGCGCCACGAGCTGCACGAGACCGCCCGCCCGGCGGCTGGCGATTGGGTCGCCGTCGCCGATAACGAAGACCGCGCGATCATCCAGCACGTCTTGCGCCGGCGTACGGCGATGGTCCGCCGTGCCGCGGACAGCGAATCCACCGCCCAGACCATCGCCGCCAACGTTGATGTTCTCTGTCTCGTCAGCTCGGCTAACCGCGACCTCAACCTTCGCCGCATCGAGCGCTACCTGACCGCCGTCTGGGATAGCGGCGCGACACCCGTGATCGTTCTCAACAAAGTCGATCTCGTCGCCGACGTGGCGCCCATGATCGAGAGCATCACGTCCGTGGCGCTGGCGGTGCCGATAGTGCAGGTCAGCGCGCTCACCGGTCTCGGGATCGACGCCTTGCGAGATCGTGTGGGGCAGGGCACGACGGTTGGTCTCGTCGGCTCCTCCGGTGTCGGCAAATCGTCCCTGATCAACCGGCTCGTCGGGCGCGAGGTCCAGCACGTGCGCGATATCCGGGAAGATGACGCGCGCGGTCGCCACACGACGACACGCCGCGAGCTGGTGCTGCTTTCTGGTGGCGGCGTGCTGATCGACACGCCCGGTATGCGCGAGCTCGGTTTGATCGAGGACGAAGGCGGCGTCGACACGGCTTTCGCCGACATCGCCGGCATCGCCCGACACTGCCGGTTCAATGACTGCCGTCATGAGAGCGAACCGGGCTGCGCGGTGCAGGAGGCGCTTTTCGCCGGAACACTGAGCGCGGAACGCCTGCAGAGCTACCGAAAGTTGCAACGCGAAATCGCCGCGGTCGACCGCAAACGCGACCCCGTGCTAGCCGCGAACGAACGACGCCGCTGGAAGACTATCACCAAGGAAATGCGAGCCAAAGACAAGGTGACCCGGAAGTGGTCCTGACACATAACAAGGATGTAAAGTGCATGGAAGCCACTCACGACCCCACAGAGCCCCTCGCCCTGCGCACAGGGAGAGGGGTTGGGGTGAGGGTTGCTCAGGGAGTCGGGGTGAAGCCATCACACGAACGTCACAGAAATTCCCTCAAGCGCAATGCCGCTGATCGCCGTCGTCCAGGTCTCCCCCGGCGCCACCGGAAACGCCCGCGTCAGCGTCCCCGTGGTGACGATCTCGCCGGCGGCCAGGCGCGGATTCACCGGATCGTGGGCGAGCAGATCGACGAAATGACGCAGCGCGGAAAGCGGCCCACCCAGCACGTTAGACGCCTGACCGTGGTCGACCGTCGTCCCGTCGCGCGCCAGGTCGATAGTAAACGCCGCCAGCGATGGCAGCCACGCCGCCCGCTCGTTATCAATCACGTGCCAGGGTCCCAGGACCAACGCGCCGTGCAATCCGTAGGCCGCGACCGTATCGGCTGGCGCAAACTGCCATCCGGGGAAGATCGACTGCACGATCTCGAACCCGTGCGCGACGGCGTCGATACACCCCAGTAAGGCTGCCTCATCCATACCCGGCGCCGGCGCGGACGCCAGCCGGAAGGCGATCTCCGGTTCGATCCGGGGCTCGGCCAGACCCGCCAGCGGCAACGTCTCATCGATCCCGGCGAGGTGGTGCATCGTTTGGTCGAAAACGTATCCCCACATCGGGGCGTAGACTCGGTATTCGTCCCAGATCGTGCGGTTGGTAAACCCGATCTTGCGCCCCACCGGCGCCTCACCCCGCGCCTCCCGCATCTGCTTGACGGCGGCGGTAACGCGGTAGCCATCGTCGAGATCGAAGCCGGGAAATCGTGAGGAGAATGGCGAAATCTGGCGTCCGGTATTGAGCGTGGCAAATGCCTCGCTCGCGATCGCCTCAACATCGGAAGTCGCCTTGGTATCAACGGCGGTCATGCCCGGTTCTCCCGTCACCTGCCTCGGAACGCCTCATGCGCTCCGCATTATCCGCCAGATACTTTCAGGAGATACGCCGCCAATGGCGTGAATCCCGTGTTGCGCCACCCGAAGTCCGCCACAAAACTGAGTTCTCTGGCCCGTTGCCCATCGAGCACGGCGGCGGCGTATTCGCCGCGGGAGGCTTCCGGAATCGGGAGCGCGGCGCTGGGATTGAGCGTGACCTGCCGCAAGTCAATGGCAATTGCGGAATCGAGCTCCTGCGGCATGCCGACCGATCCCCATCTCCAGATCGCGCCGTGCCGTTCCGAACCGTAGTTTCCGGCGGCCGTGATCAAATTGAGCATTCTGGTCGCAACAGAACCGTCATTGCGCAGCTCGATCACGGAGCCGGCCGGGGCGACCATGGTCGTTCCCGTATGCAGCACCGCGCCTTCGCCAACGCCACGGTGGAAGTCGGATGTAGGCGGGTCACCAGATCGGGGTGGTATCACGCGAATTGGTTCTGACCCCTCCACGACCGTCATGGACATCGGACCTACCGCGATATAGAGCACCTCCGGCCCCTTCGTCGTTCGCTGCAGCGAGCTCGCACCCTGCGGGTAGTCCGTCACCATCATCCCGCCAAACGTACGCATCGCTGGCAGATCGGAGAGCGTCAGGGCGAGCAGCGTTTTCCCGGCCTCCGGTTCGGATTCTGCCGTAAATGTTCCCAGCGGCGCGAAAAGCGGCAGCCGCTCCTGATCCCGCATGCGGAGGGGATAGAGCGCGGCGAGCGCGGCCCCGGCCAGCCGCACGACCAAAAGCAGAGCTGCGGCGAGACGTAAGATCGACGGCGGACGGCGCGAGACAAGCCACCGCCCAGGGGAGTGCATTGGTCGCACCGGCAGGACCACAGCCGGCGGTAGGGTGAGCGGGGGAGATGCGGTGGGAGCGAGCATGATCTCCTCCCAGAGGGTCGACGCGAACGCCGGATGGGAAGATGGCCCGGCGTCCCACGCGCGCACGCGCTGAACGGTTGTGGCGAGGTCAGGATCGATCTCCGTGGACGGCGATTCCGCCCCTGCCAGGATCTCATCCCAATAGCGGT
The DNA here is from genome assembly GCA_013697005.1 of Chloroflexia bacterium. Classification (GTDB taxonomy): domain Bacteria; phylum Chloroflexota; class Chloroflexia; order Thermomicrobiales; family UBA6265; genus JACCXM01. Next base: position 5,157 of record JACCXM010000216.1, read on the forward strand.
CGAGTGCGGTTTCCAGATCGCGGGTGCCCTGACGATCAGCCATGATCTCCCTCCGGGCCCGTGCTGGAGCCAGCGAGCAGAGTTTGCAACCGTCGCGTGGCGCGCAGTTGCAAGGCCCGGATCGCCTGCGGACTGCGGCCCAGGATTTCGGCCACTTCAACTGAGGGGATCCCACTCAATCGCCGCTCGATGACGTTGCGCTGGTCAGGCGGGAGAAGCCTCAGCGCCCTGCTCAGCCGCCGTCGCTCATCCGCCAACAGCACGACCTGCTCCGGCGGCGAGGCGGGATCGGCGACCTCGAACGCGTCCCCCTGCCGCGGCGGCTCTGCGCCCCGTCTGCGGTACGCATCGGTGATCGCGTTGTGGGCGATAGCGAACAACCAGGCCCGAAACGACCCGCCGCGAAACGACGGCAACGAGCGCAGCGCTCGCTCGAAAACGAGACTCGTCGCGTCCTTGGCCGCTTCCCGGCTGCCAAGGCGGCGGTAGCAATAGCGGTAGACCGGATCGAGGTACTCCTGATAGAGGGAGCGAACGCCGCGGGGTCGCTCCGTGCCCGCGTCAAGCTCGCTGCCTCGTCGCGTTGCTCGCGCTCACGGCGGTCCGCAGCCCCAACCGGAGGTGCTATGGGGAGGCGCTCCATGGCGGTTCCCCTAACTTGAGTGAAAGCGCCGGATGCCATCGGATCGTCGCTCCGTTCTGCGTCTGCACCATCCAAGACGCGAAACAGCGAGAAACGTGACGGAAGAACGAATCGTGTGAAAAGACCGGACCCCAGAAGTTGTGTCATTCTGAGCCCTAAGGCGAAGAATCACGTGCGCCGCAACCGGACTCGGCCCGCGGCCGAGATTCCTCGTGCGCTCGGGATGACACGTCTTCACCCGGTCAGGGCACTCCCCATCACACGGCTTTCGGCCGCCATTTTTTTGGCTCGGCTGAACGACGCGTGCGAACAGCGCCCTACGTCGTAACGGCTGGCGCAGTCCGCCAGACGGCGCTGATGGCCAGCCCGGCGGCGATCGCGATCGCGGCCACGATGACCGTGAACAGTTCTGGCGCCAACCCTCCGCCCAGAAAGCCAACAACCAGAGACACGATCGCCGTACCCAAGCGGATCAGCACCACCCGATCGGTGATATGACCGGCGCCAGCCGCACGCAGTAGCGCCATCGACGCCACGTATAACGCCGGACCACCGCAAAGAATCAGCCGCTCCGCCAGCGGAAAGCCATGACCCGCCTCGGCCGCTTCGATGGCGAGCTCGATCCCGACCCCGGTGATCGCGATCCCCGCCCAGACGAAGATATGCCCGTAGCCCCAGACGAACGCGGCCAACCGACCGCGCTCGAGCAGCTCGGCGTGCGGATGCGCGAAATACGCCATCCAGATCACCACCGCCAACACGAAACCCGCCAGGGCGGCGGTCACCGCCGCAGGATTCCACTCCGCCTCGGACGTTCCTCGCGCCACTGCGATAATGGCCTCACCCAGGACGATGAGGGTGAACAACCCATAGCGCTCGGGGATGTGGCTCACGTCATACGTCATTCCCCGTACACTCTGGACCGCAACCGCCGGGTTCACCAGATCGATCAGCAACGCTGCGGCCCAAATCCAGGGCCGCATCTCCTCCGGCACGGCGAGCGAACCGAGCCAGACGGAGGCAGCCAGACTGAAACCGATCGCGTAACGCAGTGCGAAATCATGCCGCTCGGGATAGAGTCGGGCCGCACGCAGGAAGAGGAGCACGACGATGACGTGGAAAACCACGAAGCCGACGATGAACCCGCTCGGGTCGCCATCGCTTGCGCTTCCTACCCGCGCCGCCATCGCCAGAATCGCCAGCATCGCCGCGAACGCGCCGAGCCGATTGGCCAATCCCTCTTCCGGAAAGCTGGTGGCGTACCACGCGTACTCCAGCCAAGCCCACCAGACCGGAACAAACAGCGCCACGAACGTTGTCAGACCCGCTAGCGACGGATTCCCATGCAGCGTTTGCGCGACGGCCCCCACCGCCACCACGAAGCACAGATCGAAGAACAACTCGAGCCAGGATGCCCGTCGCTCCGGTTCAACACTCGGAATCACATCCGAAATGCGCGCAATCGGTGTGCTCATCGCCTCCGCCCGCCTCGCGTTCCCCCCTCTCCCGGCTCGACGGGAGAGGGGGGTAGGGGGGTGCGGGCATACCGCCGGATGACGTTGGACCTACTGCTCGTGTGGGTAGGCCAGCGCGCCACCCCGCACGCTGACACTCACCCGGTCGCCCGGCCGGAATCCACCATAGGCTCCCAGCCGCGCCTTCAGCGCATGACCGCTATCCAGGTGAATCGTCAGCAGTTGATCGTGCCCGAAAAACGCGCGCGAGACGATCGTCGCCATCACGGCGTC
>JACCXM010000230.1 GCA_013697005.1 Chloroflexia bacterium
AATAGGGAATCCATCGATAGAGACATTCGTCCGCCAATGCTTTCACAGCCACTCCCTGAGAAACCCAATCACCTCGGCCCGCATCGCCGCCGTCTCCAAATGCCCGGTCGCATGCCGTGATAGCCGCAAGGCGTCCGGGGCGCCCGCGTCCGCGTAAACCTCCTGCTGTCCAGCACCAGCGTCTCCAGGAGATATCCCTCCCGCTCCTCGTCCCCGATCCGCTCCACACCAATCGGCCGCGACCGCGGTGGCAGCTCGCCGAGCAGGTCGTATAGCTCCTGCCTCCGTGTTGCCTCATCTGCTGTCATCTGAGCCATGCCTCCTGAGAGCGGCTCCTCTGCTGAGGGTTGGCAGCGCTGGCGTGCTGCGCCGAACTTCTCGGTCGTCCCGGCACCCCAGAAGTTCCCGAAGTTCCCGAAGTTCACCATGTTCGGGAGTGGCTTGCCACACCGCCGCCGACGATAATCGCGTGTCAGGCTGATCGTCACTCCTGTTCATAGGGAACAGCGTGAAAGACACATTTTCCATCGACGGCGCAGAACGGAGTCCCAAGCAATGAAACGCACGGCCGAGGCCGTCATCATCGGCGCCGGGATCATGGGCTGCGCCATCGCCCACGCCCTGGCCGAGCGGGGTATCAGAACGGCCAGCGTTTGAGATCCGGGCGATTCCGAATCAGCCACCCATCGACACCCCAGATTCGTCCCGCGGGAACGAGTGAGAGCACGATCAGCGGCACGTATTCGTGGGGTTGCTCGAACGCCCAGCGGTTGCTCGAGAAGTAGACTAGGGCGAGAAAGAGTTGCTGCCCCAACGCGGCCAGAGCCGCGCCGCGCGTCGCCAGACCGACGAGCAGCAGCCCGCCACTGATCACTTCGATCGCGACGACCACCCACTGGAAGAACCCCCAGTTCGCCAGCACCACGGTGTTGACGAAATCGCGGAGAAGGGGAAGTCGCGTGCCTTTCGGCGCATCGCGGCTGATCTGACGTTCGTTGATCTCGAAATTGAGAATGCTGCGCGCCCCGTCACGCGTCACGAGATTGGCTTGATAGGGACCGATATCGATCCGGCCCAGGCCGGCATCCAGTTTGCTCAAGCCGTTCGCGAACAGGATCAATCCGAAGAAGATGCGAATCACCGCCATCCCCCGCCCGAACAGGACGGGATCGATGAGCGGCGGCGGTTCCGTGGAGCGGGTGTCGTTGTCGGCCGCGATCATGACGAAACCTCCTGGCGGCTGGCAAGCCAACCTTTGGCCGCGGCGATCATCACCGCCAATGCCTGTTCCGCCCCGTCGGCGGGTCCCTTCTCGAAGTCGCCATCGACCTGCGCCATCTGGTTGGTGACGTGGGCAAAGCAGATGACGGGCTTTTCCCGTGCCTGTGAGAAGGCATAGAGGGCCGCGGCTTCCATTTCAACGGCCAGTGCGCCGGCTGCCCGCGCGTCGGCGAGCGATGATGGTGTCTCACGGAAAGGCGCGTCTGTTGTCCAGACCATGCCCCGTATCGTGGTGAGCCCGGCCATGGCGAGGCCATGGGCTGCGGCCGTGAGAGCGAGCGAGTCTGCGGAAACCCATGGCTCCGGTGGGAGATAGCGCTGACTCGTGCCGTCTCCGCGTAACGCTTGCTCGATCAGAATGACGCACGGCAATCGCAGACCCTCGGCCAGTTGGCCGGCCGAGGTCATGCTGACGAGGAACGCGCATCCGGATGCGAACAACTCTTCCGCCACCAGGACCGCGAACGGCGCCCCCACCGCGCCACCAACGATGCCGAAGCGAAGACCTTCGCGCGCGGTTTCAAAGAGATCGGTGTGATAACAGGCCCAGTTGCCTGAGCGAACAGCGTCTGCGTCGCGGTGGAGGTGGCGGACGATATCGCCGTCGGGGTCGAGGAAACAGATCGGCGGCACACTCCCCGACGAGAGACCGCGCTGGCGGCGAGCTTCCCGCAAGAGGTTTTCGGGCAGGAAGACCGACGCCTCGTTGTGGTCGGCACGAAGCAACAGCGGCAGCGAGTCCGTCCTCGGCTCGCTTTCCTTCGGTGCCCATTTCATTCTGGTCTGCTGTGCCATCAAGGGTCGCGACCTGAAGTCGAGGCGAATAGTCGAGGATTGCGTCGATCTCACTGCAACGACGGCACGATAGCATGACCACGAGCCGCCTGAGCAATAGCGACGTCAGGTCATACTCCCCGGTGGCACGAGTGAAGGACTGGGCGCGGGGGACTGCGCC
>JACCXM010000257.1 GCA_013697005.1 Chloroflexia bacterium
CGTGATCTGAACCGGCTGAGCCGGGGCCGGCACAGCCCGCGCGATGTCGGGCAGGTCGGCGGCCTCGAGCAGCCGGCGCAGCCGGACCTGATCGCCGCAGAGCCCCTTCGCGAGGACGCGGCCGTCGGCGCCGACGACGAACCCGAACGGCGTGACGCGCACCCGGTAGCGGGTAAACGCGCCGCTGCCGTCCTCGGCCAGACAGGGAAAGGCCGGGCTGTAGCGCTCAACGAACCGGGCCACTTCGTCCCGCGGTCCCGGCACGACCGCCGCGATCCCGAGGCCGCCGTCCACCGCTCGTGCCAACCGCTCGACGTGGGGGAGGACGGTGGCGCACGGCTCGCAGTCGGGGGCGGCGAAGAGGAGGAGCTGGGGCTGGCCGCGCTTCGGCTCCCAAACGATATCCTGGCCGGCAGCGGTGATCCCGCTGATCGGCGGCGCAACCGAGCCGATCGGCAGTCCGTCCCGCTGTACCCCCTCGAGCGTGCCAAGCGACATCATTCCGAAATGGCGGTAGAGGAGCAGCACGAGCACGCCCATCGTCAGCAGCAGCAACCAGAGCGCGGCGTACGAGACGTAGAAGAGTGTGGGCATCCGTTTACTCCCCGTCGATCACGGCCGCCTGCCGAGTCTGATATAGCTCGAAGCTGAGGATCAAGTGTGGCCAGGCGGCGCGTAGCGCGAGCAGGAGGGCGAGGCAGACGCCGAGGGACGTCACGGTGACGGCCATCACCAATGAGGGGCCTGGTAGTTGGGTTCGCGTCTGCCCAGCCAGCACCAACCCCCCGAGCGCCAGCGCAAGGAGCAGGAGGTTGCGCCCGATCGTGCGGAGGCCGATTTGCCCGCCGCCAGGGCCGAAGCAGGCGCAACGCACGCGCAGGCGACTCGCACGCACCCAGCCCATCCATGCGGTGAACGCGCCGAGGATAAGGGCGGCGGCGACGAACGCGAGTGGCAACCACCGCGCGGGCGCGAGCAGCAGCGCCAGCGCCAGCGTCAGCTCGAGCGCCGGGACGGCGATGCCGATCGGCGCGATCGAGCCTGCCGGCAGATGGCTGAGACGAAGTGCAGCGAAGAATTCCTCCGAACGCAGCGTCTTCTCGGTGGCGGCGACGAGGAGCACGGCGCTCAGGATCACCTGCAGCGCCAGGAGCAGCCAGGACACAGCCCCCTCCCGGGCACACGATCGATCACTGGGCAGTCGTCCTTCCACCGTGCGGCCACCCCCTAGAGTCTCGGCTCCCGGCACGCCCCTGTCAACGGCATGCCACCAGTCACCGTCGTGCGGGCCGCCGACGCCCTCGTCGAGGACCGGGCCGAGGATGACTAGCGGAAGGCCGAAGTGCCGGTCATCGCGTCAATCCGGCTTCAGCAGGCGGAGAATGGGCATTTGGTCTAGATGGGGGCGACGGTGATTGATGGCGATGGGTTGCCGGAGAACTTTTTGGGTAAACCGCCGCGCCATCGTGGCTCACGCGGCGCCCATCCCCGCAAGCCGTGCCACAGCGCCGAACAGGGAAACGCTTTGTGCGATTCGCACGTTGCCAGAGATGGTGGATATGGTCCGGCAACGCACTTGCCGCCACATCATCTTGACGTGGGTTCGTCGGCCAAACCTCGCACTTGCAAGGGAAGGTGGTCTGTGAAGCGGTTGATGACGGTGGCTTTCGGTCTTGTCGTGGGGTTGGTAGGAACATCGGGTGGCGAGCCGGCGCAGGCGCAAAGCGGGCCGTTCGTTTACGACGATGCCAGCGGCGTCAGCGGGACGTGCACCGCGTCCGGACCTCCGAACGAGCGGGTGATCATGTGCACCGATCTGCGCCCGGGGAACGGGGTGGCGGTAATCAACGCGGGGGCGGCGCCGGATCCCGTGTACGAGGCTCCCGTGCCGGCGCCGGCGCCTGAGGTGGCTCCGGCGCCCGAGACGACCGACACGGCCGTGGCCACGGCGACGGATCAGGATGCCGACAATTACGCCGATGAGCTGGAGCCGGGTCTGGGGCTGGATCCCACGAACGCTGACACCGACGCCGATGGCGTGGCGGACGGCGACGAGCTCAACATCTATGGCACGGACCCGCTGGCGGCCGACACCGACGGCGATGGGGTCCTCGACGGCGAGGAGCTGTTCGGCATTTTCACCGACCCGCTGGTCTGGGAGGACTTCAGCCCAGAAGGTGGGGAGACTGGCGCGGGATAGCCGCTCACGCCCCTCACCCCACTCCTCTCAGCGCACCAAGGAGAGGGTGCTTTCAGCCCAGGGCCCGAAATTTCGCGAGTCTCCACGCGGAATTCCTTTCAGGCGATGCGAGTTGCCGCGGGACCGCGCTCGCGATCGGCGAGCACAGCGCGGCGGGCGCGGACGGCGGCGGCCAACTCGCGCAGGACGGGGAGGGTCATATCCCAGCCCATGCAGGCGTCGGTGATGCTCTGGCCGACGGTGAGACCGGCGCGGTCGGTGAAATCCTGGCGGCCGTCGGCGAGGAAACTCTCGAGCATGACGCCGATGATGCCGGGTTCTCCGCCGGCAACTTGCTCGGCGATTGCGCTGACGACGATTGGTTGCCGGCGGAAGTCCTTGCTGCTGTTGCCATGGCTGGCGTCGATCATCACTCGCGGCGGTAGGCCACTGGCGCTCAAAGCCGCGAGGGTCCGCTGCACGCTCTCGACGTCGTAGTTCGAGCCGCCGCGGCCGCCGCGCAGGATGACGTGGGTGTCACTGTTGCCGCGCGTCACCACGATCGCGGCCACGCCCTGTTCGGTGACACTCATGAACTGGTGGGGGTAGGCGGCCGCGTGCATCGCGTCGATGGCCATCTGGACGTCGCCGCCGGTGCCGTTCTTGAACCCGACCGGCATGGAGAGACCGGAAGCCAGATTGCGGTGGACCTGGCTTTCGGTGGTCCGAGCGCCGATTGCGCCCCAAGTGACCGCATCGGCGATGAACTGCGGGGTGATCGGATCGAGGAACTCGCACCCGGCAGGCAGACCCAGGGCAACCACATTCAGCAGCAACTGCCGGGCCAGGTGCAGCCCGTCGTTGACGGCAAAGCTGCCGTCGAGGCGCGGATCGTTGACGAGTCCTTTCCAGCCGACCGTGGTGCGTGGCTTTTCAAAATAGACGCGCATGATGACACAGAGGTCGTCTGCCAACTCGGCGGCGATCGCCGCCAGCCGCCGGGCGTAGTCAAGCGCGGCGTCGGCGTCGTGGATCGAGCAGGGACCAACGACGACGATCAGGCGGTCGTCCGCCCCGCGCAGGATGCGGCTCACCTGCTGGCGGGTGCGATGGACCGCGATCGCGCCCTCGGCCGGCAGCGGCAATCGCTCGGCGAGAATCGCCGGCGGCACCAAGGGGCGAATGCCGGCAATGCGCAGGTTGCTCGTAACGGGCGCCTCCGGCGGGCGGGGATGGACGAGGCGAGCGATACCCGGCAAGCCGGCAAACTGCTCGGCCGCCTCACCATCATGCCCAACCACCAGGACGATAGCGCCAGACTCGGCCTCGAAGACCGCGGCCCCGAATCCAGATTCCCTTGCCCTTTGGCAGACTGCCTCGATTTCTGCCTGGGACGATTCAGCCTGCATCACCGCCAGCATCCCGCGTCTCCTCCCGAAAGCTGACGATTCGGCTTGAGCCCAATCAGGCGCCAATGGCAGTGACAAACAACGAGCAGAGGCCAAAAACCTCTGCCCAGGATGGCAACGTGTACACGCCTCAAGAATAACATTCAGCAGTGAACGTGTTCATCTAGAATATCTGGTGCCTGCACATCCCGGTCCACGAGGCCGATAGCGGTTGGATTTGCGCCACGAGAATCGTGATGCGCAGTCACAATTGGACCCCATCGCTTCCGTGAGATTCCGCACGCTGGGACCGGCATCACGGATGCGCCGCCGAGATGCGGTATTTCATCGCCGGGTTGACCATCGGCGCCGAGAAGGGCTGACGCGTCGTACCCATCACGTCCAGCGAGGACACCTCATCCGGTCCGGGGTCATCCGCTGCGGTCATCGCCCGCTAGGTGACCCCCCGCCTCATCCACTCTTCATGGTGAACGGTCGGTCTCCGTTGCAACGGTGGTCGGTCGCTTGGCATCCTTCGTAGCGGAAGATCGCCCGTGCGAGAATCTCACGCAGCGTCCGCGGGGGTAGCGCCGATGGAGACGGACGATGCCCGAGTTGCCAAGCGGCACCGTCACGTTCCTCTTCACCGACATCGAAGGGGGTACGGCGCTGTGGGAGCGGGACCGTGCGGCGATGGCAACCGCGGTCGAGCGCCACCACACCCTCTTGCGGGCAGCAATCGAGACCCACCATGGCGTGCTCGTCAAGATTGTTGGCGATGGTATCCAGGCCGCCTTCTCCACCGCCCTTGATGCTGTAGCCGCGGCCCTCGATGCGCAACGGTCGCTGGTACGAGAGCGCTGGTCTGTGGCGGATGGCATACTCGCTGTCCGGATGGCGGTGCATACCACTGCCGCTGTGCCTGAGGGCCGGGACTACCTCGCTCCCGGACTGAATCGCCTCGCCCGCCTGATGTCCGCTGCCCACGGTGGTCAGGTTCTGCTCACACTGGTGACGCAGAACCTGGCGCGCGATGCCCTGCCACCGAACGCGAGCCTGCGCGATCTCGGTGAGCATCCACTGCGAGATCTCTACGAACTGCAACGGGTCTTCCAGTTGCTTCACCCTGACCTGCCTGCTGACTTCCCGCCTATCAGAAGTTTGGCCATTGGCCCGAACAACCTCCCCGTGCAGTTGACGCCGTTTCTCGGTCGCGAGGAGCAGGTTGCGCGGGTTGTTGACCTCCTCAGCCGTGAAGACGTCCGTCTCTTGACCATTACGGGGCCAGGGGGTGTGGGCAAGACCCGTGTGGCATTGCAGGCCGCCGCCGATGTGCTGGAGGATTTTCCGGACGGCGTCTGGTTCGTCGATCTCAGTGTGCTTGACGATCCGACCCTGGTCCCACCGGCCATCGCCGCCGTGCTTGGCGTGCGGGAGGAGGGGAGTGGGCTAGCGGAGCGATTGGCCGGGGTGCTCGGTGGAAAGCGGCTGCTGCTGGTCCTGGACAATTTTGAGCGTGTCCTTGAGGCGGCGTCGTTCGTCACCAGGCTCCTCGCTCGGGCACCAGGGGCGAATCTGCTCGTGACGAGCCGCGCGCCGATGCACACCTCCGGCGAGCAGGAGTACTCGCTTGCCCCGTTCCTACTGCCGGATCCGGCACACCTGCCCCCGCTTGAGCAGGTGCTCCAGTTCGATGCGGTACGCCTCTTTGCCGAGCGGGCGAAAGCCGTGAAGCCCGACTTTACGGTGACCACTGCCAACGCTTCTGCCATCGCTGGGATTTGCCATCGGCTCGACGGCCTTCCGTTGGCCATTGAACTGGCCGCGGCTCTTGTCAGGTTGCTCTCACCGCAGGCGCTACTCATGCGCCTGGAGAAGCGATTGCCGCTGCTCACGCGAGGCACCCGCGATGTCCCCGCGCGACAACAGACGATGCGAGACGCGATTGGCTGGAGTCACGATCTTCTCACTCGGGAGGAGCAGTCGCTCCTCCACCGCCTGGCGGTCTTTTCCGGCGGCTGCACCCTGGAAGCGGCGGCGGCGGTTGCCGATCCGGAATCATCAATCGATGTCTTCGACGGCATCGCCTCGCTCGTCGACAAGAGCCTGCTGCGTCAGGAGGAGGCCGAGGGCGAGCCGCGGTTCCGCATGCTGGAAACTGTGCGGGAGTTCGCACTTGAACGATTAGAGGAAGGCGGCAAGGGAGAGGTGAGCCGGGGCCGGCTCGCCGCCTGGTGCCTGGCGTTGGTGCAGGAGGCGCAGCCTGAGATCATCGGCGGGAGCATGCAACCCCGCTGGGTGGTCCTCCTCGACAACGAGCTCCCGAACATCCGCGTCGCCGTCAATTGGCTGCTCGAGCGTGGAGAGGGGCGGACTGCCTTGCGGCTCCTGACAGCGGCCGAAGACTACTGGAGCCGGCGACGACCCAACAACGTGGAGCTCTGCCGGTGGCTGACCGCGGCACTGGCTGCGGCCGCGGAGGCTCCCGCCGCCGATCGCACGGTGGCGCACTATCTCCTCGCGTTGGTGAACAGCACCCTTGGCAACGATGAGGATGCTGCGCAACACGCCCAGCTGTTGCTTCGCGCGGCGCGGGAGTCGGGTGAGCCGGCTGCCCTTGGGCTGGCCCAGTACGGCGTCGGCATGGTCTGGGAATTCCGCGGTGACGGCGGACGGGCGGCAGCCGCCCTATCCGAAGCCGTGCCGCTCTTACAGGCTGCTGGGAACGCCGTACTGGCCGCGTGGGCGCAAGCTGACCTCGCTGACATTCTGGTCTGGCGTGGAGACCTCGAGGTAGGTGTCCCCATGCTCGACGAAGCGCTCGCACGTCTGCGTCAGACCGGGTCTGATTGGCTCATCCTTCTGGTGCTCAACCAGCGCGGCCACGCCGCATTGGCTCAGGGTGACCTTCCCCGCGCGGCCGGTTGCTTTACGGAGAGCATCACCGTGGCACAGACCATCCAGCAAACACGGGCGACCCTTGGCGCCGTGCATGGTCTGGCGGGCGTGGCGCTGGCACTGGGCCAGCCGGAACGGGCGGCGCGGTTGCTTGGCGCGGTCGAGGCCGCACGGGAAGCGTTGGGGATGGGGCGGATCACGCAGAAGCATCATGGCGAGCGTATTACGGCGGATACCCGTGCCGCGTTGGAGGCTGCCGATTTCGAGCGGGCCCGTTCGGCTGGTCGGGAATTGACGTTGGAGGAGGCGACGACCGAGGCGTTGCAAACGGCCGAGTCTTTGCGCCTGGTGCGACGCTGAGCCGCGGCCCGGCGAGCGGCGGGGCGGCGTTAGGCTTCGGCGTTCGCCGGAGCGGGGTCGGTCAGCGCATCGTCGATGTGGGTGGGATTGTCGAACTTGACGCCGGCGAGACGCGCCCCGCGCAGATTGGTTCCGTGCAGGTCAGCCCCTCGCAGATCGGCGCCTTCCAAATTGGCGTGCGCGGCCGTGGCATCCCGCAAGGAGGAGTTGCGCAAGTTGGCGTCCGTGAGATCGGCCTGGGTCAAATCGCTCCGATCCAGATTCGCCCGCGTGATGGTGGCGTGGCGCAAGTTCGCCTCGTGCAGGTCGGCCTCCGCGAGGTCGCTATCAGAAAGATTGACGTTCGCGAGATCCTTCTTGGCAAAACGGGTTGGCTCGGTCATCTGATACCCTTCGTGAAATGACGATAAACTCGGCGCCGGCGTAACAGCCGGTCGAATGGCGGGCACTGGGCACACCGCCCAATGATGCCGCTGGAGCGTGCGCGTGCGCGTGCCGGCACTGCTGTGGGTAGTGTCTTGTCCACCTTGAGAATGATTGGGACCAGCAATTGGTTTCGCGCTCGACGAGATTCGCTGTTGCCGTTCGTCGGCGCGTTCTTGCCCACCGCGCTCGGGGTTGCGCTCATTTCCTGGACCGCGCAATCGAGCGCCGGGGTTCAGTCTCTGAGAGACTTCGACTTCGGCCTAGAGCTGGTCGCTGATGGTTTCGAGCGGTCCGTCCAGGTCGTCGACGCGGGCGACGGCAGCGGGCGTCTGTTCGTGGTCGAGCAGACCGGGCGGATCCGCATCGTGCGCGGTGGACAAACCGTCGACGCGCCGTTTCTGGACATCAGTCACCTAGTGAGCTGCTGCGGGGAGCGCGGATTGCTCGGTCTCGCCTTCCACCCGGACTTCGCGGGCAATGGGTTCGTATTCGTTGACTACACCGATGTGAATGGCGACACGATCGTAGCACGCTACCGCGTCGATCCAGTTACCCCGGACCAGGTTGATGCGGCGAGCGCCGAGACGATTCTCACCGTCGAGCAACCGGCGGCAAATCACAATGGAGGAATGCTGGCGTTCGGACCGAGAGACGGCTACCTCTACGTTGCGCTTGGAGACGGCGGCGGGGGCAACGGGCAGAATGGCCAGGACCCGAACACACTCCTGGGCAAAATCCTGCGCATCGACGTCGACACCTCCGCGGGCGGTCGTCCTTACGCAATCCCACCCGACAACCCGTTCGTCGACCAACCTGGGGCGCGTGCCGAAATCTGGGTGCTCGGGTTGCGTAATCCGTGGCGCTTCAGTCACGACCATACGACCGGGGACTTGTGGATCGGGGACGTCGGCTCGGCGACGTACGAGGAGGTCAACTACCAGGCAGCGGCCAGCCGAGGTGGCGAGAACTATGGCTGGAACGCGTTGGAGGGGACCGAGTGTCGCGCCGACGACGGGTGCCCGGGGTTCGTGCCGCCGGTCTCGGGGTTCGACCGCGATGAGGGCTGCGTCGTGACCGGCGGGTATGTCTATCGTGGCGTGGCGGCGCCGGAGCTGAATGACGTCTACCTGTTCGCCGATTATTGCGGCGGCCGGGTGTGGGGTCTGGTGCGGGAACCAACCGGCGGATGGGCGCGACTGGGTCCGGTGGAGACGGGGCTGCGCATCAGCTCGTTCGGCGAGGACGAGGCAGGCGAGCTCTATATCGTAGATCTGAATGGGGCCGTTTACCGCGTGGGATGAGATCGCGCGCAAATAATTCCATGCCGTCCCTTCCGGGGGCGTCCATGAACCAAAGCAGGAAGTGGCTGATGCCCTCGGCGATGTAGGCGTCGAGGCGCGCCGCGACCTGATCTGGCGTGCCGATGATCCAGTCGCTGGCCATTTGTTCGGGAAGGAGATCGGTCTCGCCGGCGATGAAGGCGCGGGTTGCCGAGTCGGAGGCATAGTCTTTGACGTACGGCGCGATTTCTTGAGGAAGGTGATCGGCTTGCCCGCCCAGGGCCAGCAGGCGAGCAAGCTCGGTGCGCACCGCGTCCAGATTCGGGGCGATCAGCACCTGGGTTTCCAGACTCAATTCGATTTCGGTTATGTCCCGCCCGGCATCGCGGCACGCATCTTCGAGTAATCCGATTCGCCGTCGCAATTCCGGAAGCGGAACCGGTGTCGTATTCCACCCCTGACCGTATCGCGCGCACGCGGCCAGCCCACCCGGCGCGGCCTCGCCAAACCAGAGTGGTGGATGCGGTTGCTGCAACGGTTTCGGCGCGCAGACGGCGCCCTCCACCGCCCAGGTGCGTCCCTGAAACGTCACAGGGCCATCCGTGGCCCAAAGTTGCAAGATCAACTCGGTCGCCTCGACCAGATCGGCGATGCGGTCCTCCATGTCCTCACGCCAGGGCAGACCGTAGTTGACGTACTCGCGGCGTTGATAGCCGCAATCATGGAAGTGGATGAGCCGGCCGCCAGAAAGCTGGTCCAGCGTGGCGGTCATCTTGGCGGTGAGGGATGGGTGCCGGAAATAGTGGGCCATGTGGATCATGCCCAGTTTCACCCGCGACGTCGCTCCCGCCAGCGCGGAGAGGACGGTCCAGCCTTCCAGAATCGCCTCGTCCTTGCCCAGCATCAGGTGATCGGCGACCCACAGCGAGTCGTAGCCGAGCGCTTCGGCGGCCCGCCCTAAAGGGAGAACTGTCGAGGGATCGAGCTGAGCAATCCCCGGGGTACGGAAGAGCTGAATACCGGGACAGGCGAAAATTGGGAGACAGACGCCGAATTGAACCTGGGTCATGGCATCACCTCCTGGCACGCAATTGTGCCCGCCGGGGAGCCCCTCTCCCGTCGAGCCGGGAGAGGGGTTGGAGTGAGGGCCGACGCCAGCGCCGCGCCATTCCCGATACCTCCGAGGTTCCCGAAGTTCGACCCCGGTCACAATGCGCCGTCGCTGCCGAGCGCCCTCTCGCAACCAACTCAAACTAAATGCTGGATCGCCTCGCCACGCAGCGCGCGCCGCACATTCAGCCACAATTCCTGCGAGTCGCGCACCCACGTCCACGGACCTTGCCAGGCATTGTGCGGGGTCAGCGTTACCCGCTCGTCGGCGACGTCGTGCAATCGCAGCAGCGGGTCGTCGACCGGCAGCGGTTCCGCGGCAAAGACGTCGAGCGCGACGGCGCCAATGCGATGCGCCGCCAGCGCCTCGCTCAGGGCGGTCTGGTCGACCAGTTTGCCTCGCGCGGTATTGATGAAGAGCGCACTCGGTTTCAACAGGCCAATCTCCCGGGCGCCGAAGATGCCCTCGGTCTGCGCGTTCAAGGCAAGGTGCATGGAGACGACATCAGATGAGGCGATGAGCTCGTCCCAGGTCATGAACGTCATCCCGAACGCCTCCTCGAGATCGGGGAATCGCTCGATATCCCAGTATCGCGTTCGCATCCCGAACGCCTGCGCCACCTTGGCGATCGGTCTCGCGATCTCCCCCATTCCGAGCAGCCCCAATTTCAGATCGCCGAGGTAACGCGTGCCGGGAAAACCGTGCCAGGAATCGACATAGCCCCGGCTCGTCATATGCACGCGCTGCGCGGGCAGGCGCTTCGCCCAATTCAGCATGTACGCCCAGACCTGCTCGGCGACGGTGAGGTAATTGACCAGTGGCGTGGCGGCGACCGGAATGCCACGTTCCCGCGCCGTCTCGACCGGCACCCCCCGGCAATCCTGCCCCAGATGCTGGATCAGCCGTAGGTTGCGCGCGCGCTCGACGGCGCTGGCCGGAAGGCGCTCCTTGTGCATGACGAGGAAGTCGGCCTCCGCGATCGCGGCGACGATTTCTTCGATCGAACGTGTGAAGTGCAGGCTGCCGGCGTAATCGGCATACAACGGGCCAAATGGCGCGTAGGGTGCATCGGCGCTGTTGAACCAGGTCAGGTCGATGTCGTGCCCGGCGAGCAGCATGCGCAACGGCAGGGCAACCTCCTCGGCAGCCGGGTTCTCACGCAGCAGAGTTTCCCGCACGGCGGACTCCCAGCTTTCCCAGGGGCGCACGCCGAGCAATGTGTTCCCGATGCTGTCCCAAACGACGATCTTCACCCGCTCCCCGCCCATCGACATCTCCTCGCGGCACGACTTCCGCGCGCTGGCGCCCGATCCAGCTAACGCGAGGTATGGTATGCCCCAATCGGTGATGGCGCTTTCGTTGTCACGTCCAGTATTCAGCGGCGCGTCTCGCCTGCCAATCAATTGGCGCCACACTCATGAGATGAGGATGATGCCCAGCGAACGCCACGCCACCGGCCGCAGTTCCTTGACCCATCTCGCATGCTCCTTTTGCAGCGCCACCTACGCACCCGATCAGTTGACGACGACCTGCCCGGTCTGTGGCAAGGTGCTCTTCGCGCGCTACGATCTCGCCGCCGCCGCACATGCCATGACACCTCAGGCATTGCCGCTCCGGCCGTGGAATCTCTCGCGCTATGCGGAAATCCTTCCTCTTCAGAATCCGGAATCCGCGCCAACGCTCGGCGAAGGCGGCACACCGCTGCACGACGCACCGAGTCTCGCCCGGCAATTCGGCTTCGACCGCCTTTTGATCAAGGACGAAGGGCTCAACTCCACCGGGAGTTTCAAGGCGCGCGGACTCGCGATGGCCGTCGCTCGCGCCAAAGAGCTGGGCGCCACGACGGTCGCGATTCCTTCCGCTGGCAACGCGGCGGCGGCAATGACCGCCTATGCCGCGCGCGCCGGAATGCCGGCGGTGGTCGCCATGCCGAAGGATGCGCCAGCGGCGATGCGGGCGGAGTGCCTCGCGTACGGGGCCGACGTTCTCCTCGTCGACGGTTTGATCGACGACTGCGGCTTGGTGATCCGCGCCGGCGCGGCAGCGTTCGGATGGTGCGACCTCTCCACCCTGCGCGAGCCATACCGCGCCGAAGGTAAAAAGACGATGGGGATCGAGATCGCCGAGCAACTCGGCTGGCGCCTGCCCGATGCCCTGATCTATCCCACCGGCGGCGGCACCGGTATCGTCGGGATGTGGAAAGCGTTCGCCGAGCTGGAGACCATGGGGCTGATCGGTCCGGCACGGCCAAAAATGATCGCGGTCCAGGCGGAAGGCTGCGCTCCCATCGTGCGCGCCTTCGCCGCGGGCGCAACGCACGCGGAACGCTGGAGCAACGCGCAAACACTTGCCGCTGGGCTGCGTGTCCCCGCCGCCATCGGCGATTACCTGATTCTGGCGGCGATCCGGGAGAGTGGCGGCACGGCGATCGCGGTCTCTGACGCCGAGATGCAGGTCGGGATGTCGCTGGCCGCGAAAAACGAAGGGCTCTTCGTCTCACCCGAATCGGGTGCGGCGGTCAGCGCGGCCCGCACCCTGCGGTCCCACGGATTCCTCCGCGCGGACGACCTGACGGTGATATTTTCGACCGGTTCCGGGTTGATGCACGTCGATCTGATCGACGTCAGCGCCGGCGCCATCGACCCGCATGCCTCCGATCTTGTTGCCGTCATTGGGGCACGACTTTCCTCAGCCCAGAAACCTGCCGGCGCCGCGCACCGTCCCTATCGTTGACATTCGGAGTACGCTCGCCGGAATCAGACGGGCTGCCTCCGACGACACTCGCGCCGTTCCATTACGGTAAGCGACGGGGGCAGCCGGCGGCATTTGGAAGGAAGCCAGACATGGATGAAGCTCAGTTGAGTCGAGCGGCAAAACGCATGTTCGCCATGTCGCGGCGGTCAGCATTGCGCCGCCTGGGAGCGGGTTCACTCGCCGCGGGCGCGGCGATCGGGGTCGACCGCCAAGCCGGGGAGGCGCAGTTTTCATTTACCACCGCCGCGACCGAAGCCGCGGCGCGACGCGCGATCTCGGCTATAAACCAGGCGTTGCGCGATGGTGATATGAGCGTTCTCGATATGGTCTTCGCGCCCGGCTATGTCAATCGCACCCCGCGCCAGTCGCTGGCGACAGGGCAAGCATTCTCGTCCGATTTGGCGGGGTTGCATGCGGGGCTCACCGAGGTGCGCGCTGCCGTTCCTGATGCGGTGATTTTGGTCGACGACATTGTCGCCGCGGGCGATACCGCCGCTATCCGAGCCACCTTCCGCGGCACGCTCGATCCGGCGGTGGTTGCCGTACCGACAGGGCAGAGTCCGCGCCTACGCATTGGGGGCGCCGTGTTCGCCCGATTTGCTGGCGGCCAGGTCGTTGAAAGCTGGGAATACGACGAGGCCGCTGGCCGTTATGGCGCTATCGTCCAGGACGCCGCGGCGCCACCGACGGCGGTCCCCACGGAGGAGCCCGTGAGCGACGACGGCAGAGGCGAAACGCGAGATGTGCGCGATTTCAACGCGATCTCACTCCAGGGTGTCGGTACGTTGCGGATCGCGCAGGGCGACACGGAGTCGCTCTCGATCGAGGCTGAGCCTCGCGTGCTGGAACGCATCGCGACCGAGGTGAGCGATGGCACGCTCTTCATCCGTCCGGACCGGTCCTTCACCACGCGCGAGCCGATCGTTTACTCGCTGACGGTTGACGATCTCACGAGGATCGATCTCTCCGGAGCCGGACAAATCGAGGCGCCGGTGTTGAACACCGATCAGCTCCAGGTGACTGTCAGCGGTGCGGGCTCAGTGACGATAGATGAGCTGACCGCGGATCTCCTCGAAGTGGAAGCCTCGGGCAACGTGACGATGATGCTCGGCGGAACGGTCGATAGTCAGTCCGTCACACTCGGGGGTGCCGGAACCTACGATGCCACGAATCTTGCCAGTCGCCTCGCCGCCGTCACGGTGGATGCCGCGGCCCAAGCGGTGGTCCAGGTGAGCGAGCGTCTCGAGGCCACCGCGAGCGGAGCGAGCAGTATCACGTACATCGGCGATCCCGACGTCAGCGAGAGCACGTCCGGAGTGGGCAGCGTAACCCAGGCGGGGTAATTCCCGTCATACTGCCGGCAACGGGAGGCTCACCGATGCATGGCGCATTCTTCTCTGCCCGCCGCGTACCGGACTTCCAGTGGCGATCCGCATTGGCGCGCGTCCGAATGATGTCGATCATTCTGCCTGTCGGAGCGCTCATCACCGCGGTTGGCGCCGCCACGTATCCCACCCTGGCGCGGCAAGACGTGGCCACGGCCGAAACCGCCCCGGTCTACATCGTCCCGATTTCCGGAACGATCGATCTCGGTCTCGCACCGTACCTAAGCCGGGTGCTCGACCAGGCGGCCAACGATGGCGCCGCGGCCGTCATCCTCGACGTCGACACTCCCGGGGGGCGGCTCGATGCCGTCTTGCAGATGCGCGACGCCCTGCTTGGCAGCGACGTCCGCACGATCGCCTTCGTCGATCGCACCGCCTTCTCGGCCGGGGCGCTGATCGCAATCGCCGCGGAGGAGATCTATATGGCGCCTGGCGCGGTCATCGGCGCCGCGACTCCCGTCGATGGCGCGACGGGAGAGACGGCAAGCGAGAAGATCGTCTCGGCGGTGCGCACCACGTTCAAGGCCACCGCGGAGGCCCGCGATCGAAACCCGCTCGTCGCGGAGGCGATGGTCGATCCCGAGGTGGTTATCGACGGGCTCGACGCGCGGGGGGAACTGCTGACCTTGACCACGGAGGAAGCGATCGCCTGGGGGTATAGCGAGGGCATCGCGGCCGACCGTGCCGCGCTCCTGATCGCGACCGGGCTCGAGGGAGCAACGGTGGTGGAGACCGAACCGAGTCTGGCCGAGCGGCTGGTTCGCTTCATCACGGAGCCGGTCGTCTCCACGCTGCTCATCTCGGCCGGGATGTTGCTCATCATCGCCGACTTTTTCGTCGAGGGTTTCGGTCTCCTCGGTGTCGCCGGGCTGGGTGCGTTGGCACTCTTCTTCGGGGGCCACGCCCTGGCCGGTCTGGCCGGGTGGGAGGACGTCGTGCTGGTTCTGATTGGGCTGGCGTTGATCGCCATCGAAATCCTTGTCATCCCTGGGTTCGGTGTGCCGGGTGTGCTCGGGGTCGTGGCGCTGCTCGGAGGTCTTTTCCTGGCGATGCTGGGGCGGGAGATTCAGACACCAGAGGGCATAGAACAGGCCGCGCTGACGGCCGTTGCGTCGTTGATCGCCGTCGTCATCGGCACCGCTTTGGTGTTTGTCTTTTTCGCTCGGCATCGCCGGCTTGGCCCACTCGTGCTGCAAGCGACCGCCCAGGACAGCGTGGTCACTGCCGGTCATTCGACCTCCCGCTGGCTGAACTGGTTTGGGTCGCCTGCTCAGCTCCCGCGCGGGGCGCACATCACGCTTCCCGGCGCACCGCAAGCAGCGGCGTCTGACCTCTATGACTCAGCCACGGAATCCTCATCATCGTCACGCCAACGGCGACGGAGCCGGCAGGAGGAAGTCCGATGACCACAGGCACCATCACGCTGGGTGTGATTGCGCTCCTGATTCTGATCGTGTTGGTGCTCTTCTTCTACTTCGTGCCGGTTGGCGTCTGGATCACCGCCCTCTTCTCCGGGGTGCGCGTCGGTCTCGGTACCCTGATCGGAATGCGGCTACGCAAGGTCGACCCGGCCGACATCGTGCGGCCCTACATCAGCGCCAGCAAAGCGGGACTCGATCTCGACGTCGGTCAGATGGAAGCCCATCACCTCGCCGGTGGCAATGTGGGGCGGGTCGTCACCGCGCTCATTTCCGCCGACCGGGCGGATATCGACCTTCCCTGGCAGCGTGCCACAGCGATCGATCTGGCCGGCCGTGACGTGCTGGAAGCGGTCCAGGTGAGCGTCAATCCCAAGGTGATTCAGACCCCGCGTGTTACCGCCGTCGCCAAGGACGGTATCCAGGTTATCGCCGTTGCCCGCGTCACCGTGCGCGCCAACATCGACCGCCTCGTCGGCGGCGCCGGCGAGGAGACGATCATCGCCCGTGTCGGTGAAGGAACCGTCTCCTCGATCGGTTCGGCGCAGTCGCACAAGGAAGTGCTGGAGAACCCCGATCTCATTTCCAATCTCGTGCTGGAACGGGGTCTCGACGCCGGCACCGCGTATGAAATCCTCTCGATCGATATTGCCGACGTCGATGTGGGCCGCAACGTGGGCGCCGAACTGCAAACGGATCAGGCCGAGGCGGACAAGCGCATCGCCCAGGCAAAAGCGGAAGAGCGGCGCGCGATGGCGGTTGCGACCGAGCAGGAGATGCGGGCCCGCGTCGTTGAGGCCGAAGCCCAGGTGCCATTGGCACTGGCCGAAGCGTTCCGCAGCGGCCGGTTGGGGGTGATGGACCACTATCGCATGGAAAACATTCAGGCCGACACGACGATGCGAAATGCGCTTTCGCACGATGAGCGCTAATCGGCCAATGAATCTGGCGAAGGACCGCGGACGGTGATCGCGCGACTCTGGAACCTCGTGCAACGGGGGAGGCGTGATCAGCCGCCTCGTCACCTCAGGCCGAACGAGCTGCGCCGCGGCGTCGTCCGGGCGGAGCGGCTTCGCCGCGAAGCGCTCGCCACTCGTCCCGTACTCGACCGCCAACAGCGATCGCCAGAGGAGCAGCAACCCCGGCGACCACCTGTCGCGCCTCCTCAGGCAACGACGGTCACTGCCGAGCGCTTCCGGACCGCCGCGCTGAGATCGCGATCCGGCTTGCGCCAGGCGCTGTTGCTGAAGGAAATCCTCGATCCCCCCGTGGCGCTGCGCGATCGACACCTGCGATAGACCCGGACTCGCGGGGTCTGGCCATGAACCATCGCTACCCGTGGCGGTCAAACGTTTGGGCGGAACGCGAATCACCACGAGCCCATCCCACCACCGACATCGCCGCCGTGCCGGCCACCGCCACCAATGCTGCCCACGGCATCGCGGCCTTTTCGTCATGAGACATGCCCATACCCGTGCTGGGAAGCTTCTCCGGCGGGCAGAGACCGCTCGGGCAATCGCATTTCCCTTCGAAACAGGTCAGCCCGCCGGCACAGACGTTGCCACAGGTGCCGCAGTTGGCGTTGTCGCAACAGGTTGCTACGCAGGCGCCATTGCAGATAACTTCGCCCTCGGCGCAGCACGGACCGCTGGGGCAGTCGCAAATACCTTCAAAACAGGTCAACCCGGGTGGGCAGATGTTGCCACACGATCCGCAGTTCTGATTGTTGCAGCACGTATCGACGCAGACGCCGTTACAGTCGGTTTGATCTGGAGCGCAACCAATGGCGGAGTCTCCCTGGATGGCTTTGACTCGTTGCGGCTTAATCCCGAAAGTCGCTCCGGCCAGGACGAGTCCCAGCGCATTGCGGCGGGAAGTTGAGGTCGAAATGGCTCGCGTGAGAAGATCGAATCGCCGCTCGTCCATGGGATTTCCTCCGGCGAGTGAACTGATACGGTCCTCGTTCCAACAGGCGTTCAGGTCGCACGCAAGCGCTAGCGGGAAAGTAGGTCAAGCGGACAATCGCCTCAGGATTCGCGCGATGGACTCGACAGATCGTGACCGCGGGAGGGCATGCCATGAGGGGAACGCCGGATGTTGCGGGACTGATTCCGGTGGGGACGCGCGTCGAGTTCGCCAAGACCGTCAGCGAATCGGACATTTATCTTTTCGCGGGCATCACGGGCGATTTCAGCCCGAACCACGTCAATGCCGAGTACATGAAATCAACCCCATACGGCGGGATCATCGCCCATGGCGTCTTGATCGTGGGATTCATGTCGACCTGTTCGACACGCGTCCTGGAGCATGCCACCTCGTCCCGGCCCGCCGTCTCGTATGGGTACGACCGCATCCGTTTCGTCAAGCCCGTGCAGGTTGGCGACACGATTACCGTGGCATACGAGATCGTGG
This sequence comes from Chloroflexia bacterium, assembly GCA_013697005.1. Lineage (GTDB taxonomy): Bacteria > Chloroflexota > Chloroflexia > Thermomicrobiales > UBA6265 > JACCXM01. Next base: position 17,612 of record JACCXM010000257.1, read on the forward strand.
CGGAAGACGTTGCGGAGGCGAAAACCACGGCAACGGTCACGGCCAGCAACCAGAGGGGCGAAGTGGTCGCCGTGGCGACCCACATCCTCAAATTTCTCTAACAGCTGCTTCCACGACTACGGTGCCGCGTCCGGGTCGCTCACGTCCCCCGTATCGACGTCGATGGCGAGGTCGATGTCCTGGACGTCGCCGGAGACGATGGTTCCCTGCGCAAAGTAGTTGAATTCGGTCTCAGCTACCGGAGTGGCCGCCTCGCCGAACGCCGCACTGGCGCCGACCATAAGGGTGACCGTGTCCGTTCCGGCACCAGGTGCGTCGAGGTTGAGCACGTCCATCACGAATGGATACTCGCCGCCGTCGCCCGCGCGCATCAGACCCTCGATGCGCCGGGCTTCGCCGACTTCGCTGTTCAGGTTTTCGTAATTTGTCACTCTCGTGCAGACCAGCGTTTCCCCCACCGTCTCGTCCGCCCAGGTGACGGTGCCGACGAAAACCCGCTCGGCCCCACCGGTCTCACCTTCCTCGAACGCCAGGCTCGAGGCGAACAGCGAAAAGGACGCCGCGCCCCCGTCGTATTGCACCACGCCACCGCCGGCGATACCGCGCTGGATGATGACCCTCCGCATCGCCTGGTGCCGCGGCCACGCTAAACCCGTGGCGGCGGCAATGCCGGCACCAATCGCCATCCGACGATCGACGACGTGGGTCGCAACTGGTTTCATCCTGCACCCCCTTCTGGCTGCCGCCGAGACCTATTCTCGGGCGCAATGCTCGAGGTGAACGGTTCGCGCATTCCTCGCTATCGTGCTAGGATCGGTATGAGCTTCCCCCATCCGAGTCTGAGAGGACCGATCCCAGAGAAGCAGACCGGCACTCATGCGCGATCTTCCCAGCGGCACCGTCACCTTCCTGTTCACCGACGTTGAGGGTAGCACTCAGCGCTGGGAGCAGGATTCACCGGCGATGCTCGCCGCCATCGAGCGCCACTTTGCCCTGCTTGACGACGCAATCATCGCCAACAACGGCCGCCGGTTCAAGGTTATCGGGGACGCCGTGCAGGCCGCATTTCCGACGGCGCTCGACGCGCTGCTGGCCACCGTCGCCGCGCAGCGCGCGCTTCTTGCCGAAGATTGGGGGGCGCTGGGACCGATCACGGTCCGCATGGCGCTGCACACCGGCGCGGCCACCCCACGCGACGGCGATTATCTTGCCCCAGTACTCAACCGTCTGGCCAGACTCCTGGCGGTGACCACCGGCGGTCAGATGGTGCTGACCGAAGTAACGCGCAATCTGGTGCACGAGCTCTTGCCAGACGGCATCCATCTCCGCGACCTCGGCGAACACCGCCTGCGCGATCTGCGGGAAGCGGAGCGCGTTTTCCAGATCGACGCGGAAGGTCTGCCGGATGCGTTCCCACCGCTGAAAACGGTCGATCGGCAGATGCACAACCTACCCGTTCAGCTCACGGAATTTGTCGGCCGCGAGCGGGAAGTCGAGGAAGCGAAACGTCAGTTGGCGGAACCCGGACGGCGGCTTCTGACGCTGACCGGACCTGGCGGGACCGGCAAGACGCGGCTGGCCCTGCGCGTTGCCACGGACCTCATCGAGGGATTTCCGGATGGGGTGTGGTTTGTAGCCCTGGCGCCGGTGACAACTCACGAACGTGTCGCGCCGGCGATCGCCGAGGCCGTGGGCGTTCGCGAGTCGCCCGCCGAGCCGATCGCGGAGACGCTGCGTGCGTTTTTGCGCGCCAAGCACCTGCTGCTGGTGCTCGACAATTTCGAACATGTGGTGGCCGCCGCGCCGTTAGTCGCCGATCTACTGGCCGCGAGTCCCGGTTTGCAGATACTGGCCACGAGCCGCACGCCGTTTCGGATTTCCGGGGAGCGCGAGCTGCCAATTCAGCCGATGGGGCTGCCGGAGGACGTTGCAGCAATTCAGGTGGACGACGCACTTGCCTCAGAGGCGGTCCGGCTTTTCGTCGATCGCGCTCGTACGGTACGCGGTGATTTTGCCCTCATGGAACGAAACGTTGCCACGGTGGCCGCGATCTGCCGCCGTCTCGACGGCCTGCCCCTGGCAATCGAGCTCGCGGCGGCGCGGGTCAGATTGCTGTCGCCCGAGGCCATCCTGGCTCGCCTCGACAACCGGCTGGGCCTCTTGACCGGCGGTGGCCGGGACCGTCCCGAACGCCAGCAGACGCTGCGCGCGGCAATAGCCTGGAGTCACGATCTGCTGGAACCCGCCGAGCAAGCGCTTTTCCGCCGGCTAGCAGTGTTTGTGGGCGGCTGGTCGCTTGAGGCGGCGGAAGCACTCGGTGACGCGATCCCTGATCCCGCCGTCGATGTCCTCGACGGGATCGCCGCCCTGAATGACAACAGTCTGATCCGGCGGGCCGACATCTCGGTTGGCCATGATGATGGAGCTGGCCCGCGCTTTTCCATGCTTCAGACCATCCAGGAGTTCGCGCGGGAGCAGTTGGCCATGAGTGGCGAGCAAGAACCCCTGCAAGATGCGCATGCCGCGCATTTTGCTGCATTGGCAGTGGGGGCCGAGCCCCACTTGTTCGGCCCCGCGGCCGTCGAGTGGCTCGACCGGCTCGAAGCCGATCATGACAACTTGCGCGCGGCGCTCGATTGGCGGCGCGAACGTACCGACGGTGCTCGCGCCGTCCAGATGGCGGCGGCGATGTGGCGGTTCTGGTGGCTGCGCGGGTACATCACCGAGGGTCGCGCCCAGCTCGACGGTGTGCTCGCGCTCCCCGCCAGCCAGAACGGAACCAAGGATCGGGCAACCGCGCTCGATGGCGCCGGTGTCCTGGCCGAAACCCAGGGCGACTACGGCCGCGCGGAAACGCTGCATCAAGAGGCCCTCGCACTATCTCGGAACACGAATGATGCGGCGGCGATCGCGCGCTCGATCGGCAATCTTGGCGTCGTCGCCTTCGATCGCGGCGAAGGCGACCGGGCGTCGTCACTGCTCGAAGAGAGTCTCGCGCTCGCCCGGAACGTGGGCGATGAGCCGATGGTGGCGATCGCGCTCAACGATCTCGGCGCCGTCGCGTTCGCGCGGCATGATCTCGAGCAGGCCGCATCGCTTTTTCAGGAAAGCCTGGAGCTGCGCCGTCGCATCGGAAGTGGCTCGGAAATCGCCCGCACCTTGAACAACCTCGGCGGTGTCGCCCTCGAGATGCGAGATTTTGGACGCGCCTGCGAGTTGTTCGAGGAGAGCCTGCGTCTTTACCGCGCGGCCGGCGACAAATGGGGTACCGCCGGCGCGTTGACTGGGTTGGGTACGGCGCTGCTCAGCACCGGGGTCGCGGCGGAAGCCCCCGCATTGTTCGAGGAAGCCCTGGCGCTGTTTCAGGAAACGGGAGACATCAGAAGCAGCGGCGTCACCCTCCTCACCCTCGCGGATGCGGCGCGAGATCGGGGTGAGCTGGACCAGAGCGCGGCCCTGTATCGCGAGGCGATGTCAGGGTTTCAGGAGATTGGCGCTCACGCCGGTGTGGCCGATTGTCTTGCCGGTCTGGGCGGCATCCTCGCCAGCGAAGGACGATTTGAACCGGCCGCCCAACTCCTGGGCGCCGCCATCGCCCAACTACCGGACGAGGAGGCGGACGGCTTTACCCAGTCGGAACGATACCAGGCAGATGCGGAAGCGATCCGCGCCGCACTCGGCGAGAGCGAATTTACCGCCGCGCTCAAGACCGGGCGCGCCATGCCCGTTGAGGCGGCAATAGCCATGACCGTCCCGGCCGCATCGTTACACCACTAGCAACCGCGGCGCCGCGTGCCGCAACGGCACGCCGCATGCAAGGGCGTCCGCAAGACGCGCGGCAGCCGATGGTGCGATGCCTCGATTCCACCAGGCGGCGGGCCAGTACAAGGAGCACGCTTGATGTCAACGCGGTCAGCAACGGTAGACAACGCCGGCTGGGATGTCGACGTGTCGAACGAACAAGGCCTTGCGGCGGCCCGTGCCGGGTGGTCGAATGGAGGGCAGAGCCACACCGGATCAATCGATCCAGACTTGGATCGCCTCACTCGCGCCCTGGGCTGGTTTAGCATCGGTCTGGGCGTGGCTCAGATCGTCGCGCCACAGCGGATGGCCCAGATCGTCGGTTTTGCTGAGGACGACACCAACGTTCCTCTTTTCCGGGCTGTAGGAGTCCGCGAGATCGCCAGCGGCGTTGGCATTTTGACCCAGTCCAACCCCTCGAGCTGGTTGTGGGCGCGAGTCGGCGGCGATGCGATGGACCTCGCCTTGCTCACCAAAGCGATGGGTACGGATCACGCGGACCGCGGCAGAATCGCCGCCGCGACCGCCGCGGTGGTCGGCGTGACTGCTATCGACGCGCTGGCCGGCATGCGCCACTCGCGCGATCTGAACGGCTCCACAAGTCTCGACGAGCGGCCAGCCCCGTCAGAGCCTCGGGTTGCCTCGGCGATCACCGTCAATGCGCCGATCGCTGAGGTGTTCGCGGCCTGGAACGGTTTCCGGGATTTGCCACGCTTCATGACCGATTTCGCAACGGTCGAGGTGCGCAACGATCGTCAGTCCCACTGGGAGGCGACCTTACCGGCCGGGATGTCGTTCGGCTGGGATGTCACCATCACCGAGAGCAAAGCCAACGAGCGGATCGTCTGGACCTCGGATGAGGGGTCCGGGATCGAAGCCTCTGGCGAGGTGCGGTTCAACAGGGCACCCGGTGACCGTGGCACCGAGATCATGTTCGACGCCCGGTTCAACCCACCCGGTGGCGAAATCGGCAACAAGATTGCCGGTCTTTTCTCCGATCCGCTTGGGGTGAAGGTGAACAACGATCTGCGTCACGCCAAACAGCTCATCGAGCTGGGCGAGATCGTCAAGTCCGACGACACCATGGTGAAAGGTCCAAACCCCGCGCGGCCGATTGGCGATATGCGGGTCACCTGAGGCGATTGGGTTTCGCCTGCCGTAGAAATCAATAGGCACTGACCTCTTCTGGCGTAATGGCAGAGGAGGAATGGGAACGGAGAACGTAATGAAAGCTACGTGCTTCATGGGCCGGAACAGCGTCAAGGTGGAAGAGGTACCCGATCCGAAGATTCTCAACGCGAGCGACGTAATCGTGAAGGTCAGCTCCACCGCGATTTGCGGTTCCGACCTACATCTGGTCGATGGTTACATCCCGACGATGATGCGCGGTGACATTCTCGGTCACGAGTTCATGGGCGAGGTTGTCGAGGCTGGATCGAAGGTCAAGACGCTCAAGAGCGGCGACCGCGTCGTCGTTCCCTTCGATATCGCCTGTGGCGTGTGCGGCCCGTGCCAAAATGAAGCCTATTCGCTCTGCGAGAACTCGAATCCGAACGCCTGGATGGCGGCCAGCATGTGGGGACACGCGGGCGCCGGCGCCTTCGGCTATTCGCACCTCACTGGTGGGTACGCCGGGGGTCAAGCTGAGTACGTCCGCGTGCCATTCGCGGACGTTGGTCCCTTGAAGGTGCCGGACGGGATGACTGACGAGCAGGTGCTCTTCCTCGGAGACATCTTCCCCACCGGATACATGGGCGCCGAGATGTGCGACATCAAACCGGGCGACGTCATCGCCGTGTGGGGCTGCGGACCGGTCGGCCAATTCGCGATCGCCAGCGCCTATCTCCTTGGCGCTGAGCGCGTCATCGCCATCGACCGATTCCCCTACCGGCTGAAGATGGCCCGTGAAAAGGCGGGGGCGGAGACGATCAACTACGAGGAGATGGATGTTCTGGATACGCTGAAAGAGATGACCGGCGGCCGCGGCCCCGACGCCTGCATCGATGCCGTCGGCATGGAGGCCCACGGACATGGTCCGATGTGGATCTACGACCGCGCGATGCAGGCGGCACGGGTCGAGACCGATCGTGGCACCGCGCTGCGCGAATCGATCATGGCCTGCCGCAACGGCGGAACCGTTTCGATAATCGGCGTCTATGGCGGGTTCATGGACAAGTTTCCGATCGGGTCGATCATGAATCGGTCGCTGACAATCAAGTCCGGGCAGTGCCACGTACAACGCTATATGCACCCGCTGCTGGAGCGGATCCAGAATGGCGAGATCGACCCGACCTTCGTCATCACGCATACGCTGCCGTTGGATGATGCCCCGCATGGCTACGACATCTTCAAGAACAAGCTGGAAGAGTGCGAGAAGGTCATCCTCAAACCGAACTAAGGACTGTTCAATACTCCGCGAGAAACCATCCTCCACCATCCATTCGTTGTAACGCCTGAAACCGGATCGACCCGAAGGAGGTCCAAGGTGTCACGCGTTGCTTCGCTCTCGGTCGTGCTCTTCGTCTTCATGGCAAGAGGACTCTTCGGTATCTCTCCGGCGTTCGGGCAGATCGAAGATGCCTTGTCGCCTGCTCAGGGCCATGCTTCTGTCATCGCTCAGGGTGTCTCCGTTATGGACAACGGAGACCTCGGCTGGCGGGTAACCCGCGCCTCGAGTCCACAGGTCAATACTGAGTTGTCCCAGGACGCTCCTGGTTTTCTTCTCGCGGACCAGGGCGCGCTTTTGGTGGAGCAGATCGACGCAAGCTCGCAAAGCCGGCTCGCCCCCGGCGAGGCGACTTTTCTGCCTTCTGGCGCGCGCCACGAAGAGGCAGCGCTCGGCGAGGCGCCGGTCTCGTTCTATCGGATCGATCTCGTCGCGGCCGGCGAGGTGAACGACGCGGGTGCTGATGAACTTCTTTTTGTCGGCCAGCCGTTTGCGTCACCAGGCGGCAGTCGCGACATCGACCTCGTGCGGGATGTCATCGCCAGCGGTGAGCAAATCGAGCTCGCATTGGAGGAGCAGGCGGCCCCTGTCCTGCTTCTCGTCACCACGGGCACCGTGGAGCTCGTTCCTGCCGGAAACGACGCCGCGACGCCGGTTGCGCTCGCCACCGGACAGGGAGCGGCTCTCAGCGGCGATGTTGTCGTCAGCGCCGCCGATGGCGTCGGCGCCACATTCGTTACCGCGATCGTCGGGTCCGACGTGACCGCGCCAATCGCCCCGGTGGTCACGCCCACCGCGACTCCGCTGCCAGAGCCCGCCTCGCTGCTGGTGCAAGCGTACGCCTGTCCCGTCGCCTACGAGGGCGCCGAGTATGGGATTGATTGTGCCGAGCCACTGGCGGAGATCGTTTTCGATCTCGCCGCCGCGACGGCGGGGACCTCCTTCCAGGGTACGACTGGCGGCGATGGGACCGTCACATTTGCCGATCTGATTCCGGACACCTATTCCTTGAGCGGTGG
>JACCXM010000260.1 GCA_013697005.1 Chloroflexia bacterium
GTGGCCGGTTGCATCGTCGGTCGGTGTGACCGACGATGAACGATGCGCGGTCTGCCGGGCCCGGGTCGGCGCGCGCGATGTCTTTTGCCCCGAGTGTGGAGCCACACTGTAGAGAAAAGTCCATGCAGACTGGCGATCTCACGCGGGCGAAGGCGGCGCGAGGGTGGTTGGGTTATTGGGTGATAGGGAAATAGGGAACTAGTCGGCCTCAGATAGATCCTGCGCGGACTCCGAGGCGATCTCGACGCCGCCGGGGACGAAGCGGAGGCGCAGCGCTTCGTTCGGGTGGACGCGAAACCCCCATTGGGGCGGTCGGCGGGCACCCGCGAAGGCCGACCGCAACTCAGGTCCGCCGATCGCCTCGGCATTGGCGATCAAGGCAACCGCCGGCGCAAGATTCCACGCCGCAACCGGATCATCTCCCGCAACGATCAGCACCGACGTCGCGTCACTTGGTGGAAACAGCGCCGCGGCTGCGCCATCGGACAAGGCGACGATCCGTGTTCCACCATGTTCGATCGTGGCGCGCCAGGAGGGGAAGTCGGTCGTGGGATCGGCGGCGAAGGGGAATGCCGTCTCGACCGTGACCCGTACCGCCGGTCCGAGTTGAATGCGGCGCGCTCCGGTCAGCGTATCGATGCTGCCCATTTCCGCGGTTTCAGCCGACGGCGGAAGCGGAGCAAGCGCGGCGATACGGCGCACGTGGCGGTCGTCACGCGCCGTCAGGGGTACGAGCAAGCTGTCGCCGTCACCGGCCACGAGGAGCAGATCGATGCGGCGGGCGAAGATGGGACGGAGCCGGGTAAGGGCGTTCTCGTATGCGATCGGGTCATTGCCGGTGGCAATCACCAACCGTGCCGGGCCATCGCTCACCAGCAAGGAGAGCCGGTTGCCGGTGCCGAGAACCGCGATCTGCGGTGGACCGAGGTCCCGAAACCAGAGCGCAAACGCCGCGCTGCAACCGATGAGTGTGATGACAAACACGGCGGCCGCCATCGCGCCGATTGTCCGCCAGGACGGCGCGTAATCCTCTTCGCTCACGGCTGGCCGTCATCGGGAAATGGCGATCGTCCCCGGCTGAGTGAAACTGAGATCGTTGCGCCCGATGACGCGGACGTTCCCGCCGGAGGGTCTTGCGCGGCGATCCCGTTCATCGGGACGCTCTCCGAAAAGACCGGCTGAATAGGAACGATCCGCAGCCCGCGCTCGCTCAAAGCACGATTGGCCTGCGCGATCGTCATGCCTTGAAGTTCCGGGACGATGACGGCGCCCGCGGCAACCGGGGCGATCGTCGGCGGCGGCTGGCTGTTATCGGTTTCCGGAGGGATGAGGACGGGCGCGGCGGTCGGGGTTTGCGTTGGTATTGGTGATGGCGTCTCCTGAAGCGCGATGGTCGGCGCGACCTCCACCGCGGGCGGATCGTCTTCCGCGACGCCGCCCGTGATCACCGGCGCGCGCGGAACGAGCACGGTTGGCGGGGAGACGTTCTCGGTGCTGGGCAATCCTCGAAATCCGCTCCAGAGCAGTGCCGCAAGCGCCCCCACGACCAGAATGACGACCACGATAGTCGGCGCCAGGCTGCCGCGCGGAGCAGGATTGGGTGGCGGGACGACCGTACGCGGTGGGATGGGGGCCATGTCGCGCCACCCGCGCAACGCCTGGGAAAACGCGACGACCGACGGCCAGCGGCGGGTCGGGTCCTTGTCGAGGGCGCGCAACACCACCGTGTCGACCTGACGTGGTAGAAGCGGCGCGATACGGGATGGAGGTGGGGCGGGGTCGTTGACGTGGCGCATGGCTACCCCGACTGGTGTTTCGGCGCTAAAGGGAAGCTCGCCGGTGAGCATCTCGAACGCCACGACGCCGGCCGAGTAGATGTCGGAAGCGGGGGTTGCCATCAATCCCGCGGCCTGCTCTGGCGAGAGGTAGCCAACTGTGCCGAGCCCCGTGCCTTGCTCGGTGAGGTCGGCATCGGCGAGCCCCTTGGCGATACCGAAATCGACGACTCTGGCTCGTCCGAGCTCATCGACGAGGATGTTGCCCGGTTTGACATCGCGGTGGACATAGCCGATGGCGTGGGCGTAATCGAGCGCTCCGCCGATCTGGCCGAGCAGCGCGGCGACATCGTCGGGATGGAACGGCGCGTCGGCGGCGATGATTTCCTTCAGCGTCTGCCCGCGGATCAGCTCCATGACGATGTAGGCTGACCCGTTCTCTTCGCCAACGTCGTAGACGTCGATGATATTGGGGTGCGAGAGGGCAGCCGCCGCGCGCGCCTCTCGTTCGAATCGAGTGCGAAAAGCGGGGTCGACGGCGAATTGCGGGCGCAGGGTCTTGATCGCCACATCGCGACCGAGCAAGAGGTCGTGACCGAGATAGACGATGGCCATCCCCCCATCGCCGAGACGGCGTCCGACGCGATAACGGCCCTTGATCAGTGACTGCGGCTGAATCATCACCCTTGCGGTTGCCGGCCGGGTATCGCGGGCGCTCTTGCGCGCAGCCGGGCCCGCCGAATCATAGCGGTCCTGACCGCGCGCGGCGGGGCGGAGCGGGCCAGGCGACGAAGACCTGGGCGCGGTCCTCGAGGCGGCCACGGAGCCGGCTGGCGGTCGATTCGGCGTCGGTGATGCTGGCGAATGGCGCATAGTGCGCGGGCCCGGCGCCCGATAGGGCAACCGCGGCCGCGCCCGCATCGCGCATCACATCGGGGAGACCGGTGAGCGCAGGCGCGACGTCATAGAGAGGTCTGGAGAAGGCGTTTCCGAGCAGTTCCGGACCGAGGGCGAGACCTACCGCAAGGCGCGTTTCCTGGACGCCGATGCGCGCGCCGTCGCTGAAATCTTCCTGGCGCACGTGCGCATAGAGCGTCGCCGTCTTGTTCGGGATCGCGAGGGCGGGGACGACGACGACGAACCAGACCGCGCCCGGCAAAGGCACGGGGGTGAGCACTTCGCCGCGGCCGCGAGCGACCGCGCACCCGCCGTCGAGAAAGAAGGGGACGTCGCTGCCCAGGCGCGCGGCGAGCGAGCGGAGCGCGTCGTCCGCGACATCGAGCTGCCACAGTTCGCGCCCGGCCAGTAGCGCCGCCGCGGCGTCGCTCGATCCTCCCCCCAGACCGGCCGCGGCGGGGATGCGCTTGGTCAGCTCGATCCGGGCGCCGCCGCGAAAGCCGGTGTCATCACGCAGGGCGGCGAGCGCACGCATGGCGAGATTGTCAATTCCGGTGAGGGCTGGTTCGTCGCAGGCGATCGAGATCGTGTCTGCCGATGTCAGGCGCAGGGTGTCGTAGATATCGATGCCAACCAAGATGGTCGCGATCTCGTGGAAGCCGTCCTCGCGCCGGCCGATGATCTCCAGACCGAGATTCAGTTTGGCCGGAGTCTCGATGTCGATCTGGCGAGCAGGGAGCCCGTTCACGCGGCGGCGACGTCCGCCGGTGCGGAGGTGGTAAGCGTCACCCACTCGGCGACGGAGAGTGTCTCGGCGCGCCGCATGGGATCGATTCCCGCGGTCGTGAGCCAGGCCGCGATGCCCGCTTTGGGAAGCTGGAGAACGTCGGCGATGGCGTTCGCGACCTGCTTTCGTTTCTGCCGGAATCCGGCGTTCACGATCGTGAAGAAAAGCGGCTGCAGATCTGCGGGAAGAGGCAAAGTCTCGCGCACGTCGAGAATCACGACGGCGGACTCGACCTTGGGTGGCGGGATGAAGGCGTCGGGCGGCACCACAAACGCCAGGCGCGGTTCGGCGTAGAACTGAGTGGCGACACCGAGCACGCTCATGTGCGGTGGTTGGGCAGTGAGCCGTTCGGCAACCTCCTTTTGCAGCATGACCGAGAGGCGACGCGGCTTGCGCGGTTGTTCGAGCTGATGACGCAGGATGGCGGTACCCACGGAATAGGGGAGGTTCGCCACGACCTCAAACGGCTCGCCGGAGGGGATGAGTTCGTCATTGGTCAACGCCAGGGCGTTGCCGTGGACGAGGCGGAATCCGGGAACCTCATCAAACGCGGCGCGGAGGTGCGCGGCGAGCGTGCGATCCAGCTCGACGGCGACCACACTCCGCGCCTTGCGCAACAGCTCGGAGGTGAGGATACCCAGCCCTGGACCGATCTCGAGCACGGTGTCGCGCTCGCTCACCCCGGCCAGGCGGACCATGCGTTCGACCAGACCGCGCTCGAACAGAAAGTGCTGGCCCAGTCCTTTGTTGGGACGGATCCCGAGATCCGCCATGAGCCGCAACCAGTCGCGTCGCGCGATGGGAATCCGCGCGAGCGGATCGATCGCGGGCAACGCGATGGAGGTCTCGAGGGGAGTCACGGGATGACATCGATGCCGGCGCCGGGAACGACCTCCCCGATCTGCCAGAGCGCCAGATTGGCAGCGGCGAACGCCGTGTGGATGGCGTCTTGATGTTCGGGATCGACCGCGAAGAGCAGCCCGCCCGAGGTCTGGGGGTCGTAGAGGATGGTCTGGGTTTCGGTGTCGACCGCTTCGGCGAAGCGGATGCCCCCGCCCTCCCGCGCGAAGTAGTCGCGGTTGCGCCCGAGACCGCCGGCGATGTGCCCGGCCGCGGCATAGTCCCTGGTTCCGGGGAGCAAGGGAACGGCGGACGCGGTGATCCGCAGCCCGGCGCCGCTCTTGGCGGCCATCTCGCTGGCGTGACCGAGGAGACCGAATCCGGTGATGTCGGTAGCGGCGTGAACCCCGCCCGCGGCGCGCGCGGTTTCGGCGGCGGCCCGGTTGAGGGTCAGCATCGAATCCGTGGCGGCAACCACATCGTCCGGGCGCGCCTTTTCGTGTTTCAGCGCCGTGGCAACGATGCCGGTGCCGATCGGTTTGGAGAGAAAGAGGACATCGCCGGGAAGCGCTCCGGCTTTCGTCCACACCTGGTCGGGGTCGATGGTGCCGGTGACTACCAGCCCGAATTTCGGCTCGGGATCGGTCACGGTGTGCCCGCCGGCGATGATCGCCCCCGCCTCGGCAACTTTTTCCGCCGCGCCCTGGAAAATCGCCGTGATCATGGCCGGGGGGAGGTCTTCCGGGAACCCGGCGACATTGAGCGCGAAAAGCACCGTGCCGCCC
>JACCXM010000280.1 GCA_013697005.1 Chloroflexia bacterium
CGATCGACGTCTGGGTCAACAACGCGATGGTCTCCGTTTTCTCCCCGGTCAAGGAAATGACCGCCGAAGAGTTTCGTCGGGTTACGGAGGTTACCTATCTCGGAGTCGTCAACGGCACCCTCGCCGCGCTGCGCTCCATGCTCCCCCGCGATCGCGGCGTCATCGTCCAGGTCGGGTCCGCGCTCGCCTATCGGGGGATTCCCCTGCAAGCCGCGTATTGCGGCGCCAAGCACGCCATCCAGGGGTTCAATGAGTCGCTTCGTTGCGAGTTGCTGCACGACCAGAGCAACGTGCGCGTCACCATGGTGCAACTGCCGGCACTCAACACCCCTCAGTTCGCCTGGGTCAAGGCCCGCTTGCCGGGGGAGCCGCAGCCGGTACCCCCGATCTTTCAGCCGGAAGTCGCCGCGGCAGCGATCGTCTGGGCGGCGGACCACGACCGGCGCGAGGTCCAGGTGGGATTGCCGACCACTCTGGCCATCCTGGGCAACAGCATCGCCCCCGGTCTGCTCGACCGCTATCTGGCGCGGACGGCCTACGCGGGACAGCAGACCGGCCGGCCGGTTGCCGCCGATCGTCTTCACAACCTGTGGCAACCCGTCGACGACGACACCGATTTCGGCGCGCATGGCAGCTTCGACGACCAGGCCAGCCCCCGCAGTTGGCACTGGTGGGCAACCACCCATCGCGGCCTGCTGGCATTCGTGGCAGGAGCCGGGCTGGTGAGTCTGGGCGCACTGCGTGGCTGGCCGAAACGCGAGTGAATCTGGTCGTGAAGCCCCTCTCCCTGTGCGCAGGGAGAGGGGTTGGGGTGAGGGTTTCTCAGGGGCAGGGGGGGTGAGGGCAAACGCTGACGACCAGAAAGGGAGCGTGACATCATGGCAATAACGAAAGCGCAAGAACAAGAACAAGAGCAACGCGAGCGACTGACCTACATGACCCTGGTCGGTCTTTTCCTGGGGGTGCTGGGACTCTTCCTCGGCCGCGAACGTGGCCGCAAGCAGGATTTCGCCATCGACCCGCGCGACCTCGCCCTGCTCGGTCTGGCGACCTACCGGGCGGGCCGGGTCGTCGCCTACGACCGCGTCGCCGAACCCTTCCGCGCCCCGGTCACGGAGACGGTGCCGGACGAGTTCGACGCCGGCGAGAACGTCGTCGCCGAAGGTGTGGGCGTGCGCAAGGCCATCGGCGAGCTCGTCTCGTGCCCGACCTGCGTCGGCACCTGGGTGGCCGCCGGTCTGGTCTATGGTCTGCATCTGGCGCCCGGTCCGACCCGGCTCTTCGCCGCAATCCTCGGCGTCTCCGGTCTCGCCGAAATCGTCGACGATGCTGCCGAAGCTCTCTCGTGGTCGGCTCAGGCGGCGCGTAAGCACTCGGCTTCTTGAGCCGTGCGATAGCATAGTGGCGCCGGTCTCTCCTGTCAGAGCCGGTCACTGGCACATCGGTGCGCGGAAAGAGCGCAAAGGAGCGAGCCATGTCTCAAGGGAATCCCACGACACACTCCCGGCGTGACAGTTTGCGGATCGCGAGTGCGGCCGGCATCGCCGTCGCCGCTGGCAGCGCATGGCGGCGAAGTGCAGCGGCGCAGACCCCGGCCGCCACTGGGGAGGTCAGCCTCACCAAGCAGTCCGTCACACTCGCCGCCGCCCAACGGATGATCGAGGCCGCTCAGGCAAAAGCGACCGAGCTCGGCGTGGCGGTGGTCATTGCCGTCGTCGACGAGGGCGGCATGCTGAAGGCGTTGCATCGCATGGACGGCGTCATCAGCGCCGTACCGCTGGACATCGGGCCGATGAAAGCCTACACCGCGGCCTCGTTCCGCACGCCAACTCACCAACTGGCCGAGAACAATCTGGAGAATCCGGCCAGAATGGCCTCACTGCCAAACGTGCCCCGCGTCACATTGCTGGCCGGTGGCTACCCGATCGTGGACGGTGATGTGGTGGTCGGCGGGATCGGCATCAGCGGCGCCGCCCCGGATCAGGACATGGAAATCGGCGAGGCGGCCATCGCTGCGCTGCGGCCGTAACGGCGCATCGCTAGCCACCCGGTGATACTGGGCGCGAGTGAACGATATCTCTGGACCCGCGTTCCGGGGAATCCAATGACGCGGGGTATGGGGATCGACCTATGTGGCAACCGGATGGCTGGAGTTTCCGCGCCCGGCTCGGTCTGCTCGTTCCCCACGCCGCCATCGGCGCCGAATCGGAGCTGCAGGCGATGGCGGCCAGCGCGGGAGGTGTCTCCATCCATGCCACGCGCGTTCCGCTGGGGGTCATGCGCGCCGGCGGACTCATGGACCCGACGATCGCGTTGGAACCGGTGCGCGCCTTCGCCGATCCACCCCTCGTCGACGATGCCGCGGCGCTGCTGGCGGCCGCGCCGTTGCACGCCATCGGGTTCGGGTTCACCAGCTCCAGCTATGTGCGCGGCGCGGCGGATGACGAAAACTTGCGCCAGCGCCTGGAAGCGCGGACCCGCGGCATCCCGGTCGCCATCACCAGCGTCTCAGCCGTCCTCGCACTGCGCGCGCTCGAGGCTCAGCGTATCGCCCTGGTCGACCCGCCCTGGTTCTCTCCGGAGCTAACCGCCCTCGGTGTCGACTATTTTCGCGGTCAGGGGTTCGCCATCGTCCACGCCGCGCCCGCGGGATTGCCGAGCGAGCAGCTCGCCATAAACCCCGGTCAGCTCTTCGCGTGGGCGCGCGATCATGTCCCGTCAAATGCCGATGCCGTCTACATCGGCGGCAACGGACTGCGCGCCGTTGGCGTCATCCAGGCGCTGGAGGAGGATCTCCAGATTCCCGTACTCACCGCCAACCAGGTTCTCTTCTGGCATCTTTTGGGCCTCGCGCGAGCTCGCGGCGCCATCAATGGGTATGGCCGCATCTTCGACCAGGCTCTCCCTCCTCTTGGAAAACTGGGACCAATAGCGGGTAACCCGCTGCCGCCGGTGGCACGTGCCCTGCCGTGACAGAGCGTGAGAGTGGCCGCGACCACCGAACGCCCCGCTTATCCGATTTCTGGACAGGATCAACCCGGCACAGACTGACGGGAGGCGAGTGGTATGAAACTTTCCCGGGACTACGCTCTGGGATGGGTCTTGTTGGGACTGTTTCTGATCTTCTGGATCGGCCAGACGCTCGTCGGCTGGCAGGAGTTCATGGCCGAGCAGGCCGCGCACGGCGAGGGAGCCGCGGTCTTCGGTGACGGCGGCTACGTTTGGAACTGGGCGCGGACGACGCTGGAGAACTGGCAGTCGGAGATGCTGCAGCTCTTCGCGATGGTCGCGCTGACCTCAGTTCTCATCTTCCGCGGCAGCCCAGAGTCGAAAGACGGCGACGACGAGATGAAGGAGACTCTCGCTCGCCTCGAGCGACGCCTCGACGAACTGACCACCCGGACGACGGTCGCAAACGGCTCCGCCGTCCATGAGGAGCGCATCAGGCACCTCTCGAGCCGGATGGCGGGGGACTAGGATGTCACGTCGTGTCATGCATCTGTCGCACTATACTTGACCTATGCATGACAGAAAGAGCAAAAAACCGGACTTCCAATGCCTCGCTGACGCTGCCTCGCAATATTCCGGATACTTTACCAACGCCGATGCCGAACACTGCGGATTCAGCCGGGCGCTTCTTGAGCACCATGACAATACGGGACGGTTCGTTCGAATACTTCGCGGCGTCTACCGCTTCCGGGAATCACCGGCCTCGCCCAGAGAAGACGTGATCGGCCCGTGGCTCGCGGTTGGGCGAGATGTCGCCGTCGTCTCTCATGAAACCGCGCTCGATCTTCACGATCTGTCGGATGTCATCCCGAGCCGGGTACATCTAACGCTGCCGCGCTCGCGGAGGTACTTGCGCGCCCCATCAGGAGTCACGATTCATACGACTACCCGCGCGCTCGAACCAGCCGACGTGACCGTTCGCGACGGCATCCGGCTGACGGCGGCGACGCAGACGATCCTCGACGCGGCTGACGCTGGTGTTGGTCCCGAGCAAATCGAGCTGGCGGTACGGCAATCCCTCGAGCGAGGGATGACCACGGCAATGCGTCTTCGTGAGAATGCGGGCGGGCGCAGCGCGCGTGTCCGCACCCTCATTGATCGCGCCATTCACTTGGCAGGGCGATGAAGTACTCCGACGCTGTTTCATTCAGAATCGCGCTCGAAACCCGGCTCAACGCGGCTGCCGTGGCGAGCCAGACGATCTCCGCCAGCCGTCTGCGAAAGCTGGTGACCCTGGAGCGTTTCCTGGCTCGACTCCTGGAGGCTGCGCCCGGTCGTTGAGTGATCAAAGGTGGCGTGGCGCTGGAGTTCCGCGTCCCAGACCGCGCCCGAGCGACAAAAGACCTCGATCTCTGGATGGCAGACAACGAGGAATCCGCGACCGACGGTATGGTTCAAGCAACGTTGGTTGATCTGCATGATTATTTCAGCTTCTCAATCGAACGTGCCGGGCGAATTGATGCCGATCAGGAGGGGCTCGCAATTCGGTTTCGCGTGCGGGCAGAGGTGGCTGGACGGCAATTCGAAATCGTGGTCGTTGATATTGGTTTTGGCGAAGCACTCACTCGGGAGCCAGATCTGGTCACAGGGTGTGAATACCTCGCATTTGCGGACATCGCACCCATTGCAGTGCCGACACTTCCGCTCGACGTCCATGTCGCAGAAAAATTGCATGCGTACACGAGACTCTATACTGGGATGCTCGGAAGCTCCCGAGTCAAGGACCTCATTGATCTCGTCCTTATTTCCTCGTTCGCGGAATTCAGCGCTGGCGAGCTTCGCCAGTCATTGGAGAGCAGCTTTGCATCGCGCGGCTCACACCCACTCCCGATGCATCTCCCGTTGCCTCCAGACGATTGGGTCACTGCCTATCGCAAGCTTGCCGAGGAAGTTGAATTTGACGCCAATCTGATGGCCGGCCATCACATTGCGGCGAACTTTCTCGATCCAGTGTTAACCGGAGGCGTGCGTGACGACGCACGTTGGGATCCGGTTCGGGGACACTGGCGCGGAGCGGAGGACGATCCCTTGGACCGCACCAGCTTTCAACGCGACGACGAGACGTTTGCTCGATTCAGCGCAATGCTCGATACCCCTCGTGCTCCATCGGCTGCGTTGCGCCACCTGCTGCGAAGCCAAGCGCCTTGGGAATAATGGCTGCTGAGCTCACCACTCCGACTGGAGCCTGCTTCGGACCCATCTATGACCGGCTCGCTTGAGTCATCCAGCCTATCTAACTGCCGCGTAATCCTCCGCATAGTGATGGGCATATGCACCCACACACGCCGCCACCAACTCCTCCTCCGCGAAATCCGGCGAAAACCGGTCGACCGCGAAGATGTCGAGTGGGATAGAGGATGACCCGGTGAGGATCACTTGCGCCAGCATCTCGCCCATCCCGGGGGCGATCGACAGCCCGCCGACCACGCAGCCGGTCGCCGTGAAAAACCCCTCCGCCCCCGGCACCGCGCCCGCGATGTACTTGCCGTCGGCGGTCATCGTCGGTAGTCCGCCGCGGTACTGCTGCAACGGCGCATCTTCCAACCCCGGAAACTGGTCGCGCACCGCACTCGCCAACCCGCGCAACACCCCCACATCGAGCGGTATATCCGCGATCTGAAACTCAGGAGAAGCGTCGCGCATCTCGAACGGCAGCGGATTCGCCTCGTACCCGCCCAGCATCAGCCCACCCCAGCAGGGGCGCACGTAGACATTGGCATCGATCACGCGGCAGATCGGCTGCTCGTTGCGGATCCCCGGCATCGGCTCCGTGATCATCAGTTGATGCCGCATCGGCACCACCGGGATGCGGATGCCCGCCTCTTCCGCCACCTGCCGCGTCCAGGCCCCCGCGGCGTCGACCACGATCGGGGCGGAGATCGCTCCCTGGCTCGTCGTCACCCCCGTCACCCGCCCAGACCCACGCTCCCGTTCCAGCCCGGTCACCGGCGTCCCCGTCAGCACGGTGACTCCCGCCGCCCGCGCCGCCGCGGTGTAGACCTGCGGCACCTGGCGCGGTTCCAGAAAGAGATCGCTCGGCGTGATCCACATCGCCAGCACGCCGTCGGTGCGCGCCCAGGGCGCCCGCGCCGTCAGCTCATCGGCGGCGATCGACCGGATATCGAGCCCCAGCTCCCCACCGGCGCGGATTTCCCACTCCACCTGCGCTACCCCGGCGGCATCGCGCGCCATCTTGACGCTGCCCGACTGGTGAAACTCGAGCGGAATATCCGTCTCCTCCGTGAATCGGATCAGCTTCTCCACGCTCAGCTTCGCCAGCAGCGTCGTCTCCCGCTCCCGCCGGATTTGTTGTGTCAGCCCCGCCGCCCGCGGCGAGGTCTGCGCTCCCACCTCGAAGCGGTCGATCAGCACGACGTCGCGCAACCCCTGCCGCGCCAGGTGATAGGCCAGACTCGACCCAAACGACCCCGCCCCCACAACCACCGCCTCCGCCGTCCTGACCATGGAATCTTCCCTTTCCCATCCAGCGCCGTCCCCAAGCAACCGACTGTCGACTGTCGACTCGTGACTGTCGACTTCTCGTCTCACCCCCGCGCAAACCGCGCCTCCAGCCGCCGCGTCAGGAAGGCGATCGGCAAACTCATCACCAGATAGATCGCCGCGGCTAGCAAAAACACCTCCATCGGTTGAAAACTGGAGGAGGCCAGATCGCGTGCCCGCAGCATCAGCTCCGGCGCGGAGATGATCGAGGCCACCGAGGTGTCCTTCAGCAGCGCGATGCCGAAGTTCGCTAACGGCGGCAACGTCACGCGCAGCGCCTGGGGAAAGATCACCCAGCGCATCGCCGCCAGTGGGGTCATCCCCACCGTCAGCGCCGCTTCCATCTGCCCGGCGTGGATCGATTGGATTCCGGCGCGGAAGACCTCCGCCATGTAGGCCGCGCCGTTGAGCCCCAGTCCGACCACCGCCGCTGGAAACGCATCGAAGACGATCCCGAAATCGGCGAGACCAAAGTAGATCAGAAAGAGCACCGCCAGTGCCGGGATGCCGCGCATGACTTCGATGTAGCCGGTCGCGAAAAGCCGCAGCGGCGCGACCGGCGACACCTTCGCCAGCGCCAGCACCAATCCGACGGCGAACGCCAGGACGAACGCCAGGGCCGTCATGCGCAGCGTGTTGCCCGCGGCCGCGATCAATTGCGGCAGCCACTCGGCGAGATGTTCCTCGTAGGTCGCCAGCAGATCGCTCATGCCGCGGCTGTCCGTCCCGCGGACCCGCTCACCGCCAGCCGCCGCTCCACCCGCCGCGCGATGACGGCCAGAATCAGACTCAGCACCAGGTACATCACCGCCACCAGCAGGTAAATCTGGGCGCTGAGATAAGTCTCCATCACCAGATTACGCGCCTTGAACATGATCTCCGGGGCGGCCACCGCCGAGACGATCGCGGTGTCCTTGAGCAGGGCGATGCTGTAGTTCGTGGTCGGCGGCACGACCACATTCAGCGCCTGCGGCAGGACGACATACCGCATGGCGAGCAACGGCGTCATCCCCACCGTCAGCGCCGCCTCCATCTGCCCGGCGTGGATCGACTGGATCCCCGCCCGGAACACTTCGGCCAGATACGCCCCGCCATTGAGACCCAGCCCCAGGATCGCCGCCTGCACCGGGGTAAAGCGGACGCCGAACTCGGTCAAACCGAAGTAGAGGATGAAAAGCTGGGCCAGCACCGGCGTGCCGCGCACGATTTCGATGTAGCCGCGCACGATCGCGTTGATGACCGGCACTTTGGCCGTCTGCAACAGCGCCAGCAGCAGCCCCACCACGATCGCCACCACAAAGGCGCCAGCGGCGATGCGCACCGTCATCCCCGCCGCGGGAATGAGCACCTCGAGAAAGTAGGGCAGATTCTCCCAGAGCCGGTCCCAGAAGAGCATCGCCCGTTAGCGCTCCACCACCTGCCGCAGGAACTCGCGGGTGCGATCGTGTGCTGGATTTGCGAAGAGCTGCACCGGCGGACCTTCTTCGACGATTACCCCATGATCCATGAACAGCACCCGGTCGGCGGCGTCCTGGGCGAACCGCATCTCGTGCGTCACCACCACCATCGTCCGCCCCTCCACCGCCAGCGTCCGCATCACGTTGAGCACCTCGCCCACCAGCTCCGGGTCGAGCGACGAGGTGGGTTCGTCAAAGAGCAGCAGTTTCGGCTGCATCGCCAGGGCGCGGGCGATGGCCACCCGCTGCTGCTGACCGCCGGAAAGCCGCTCCGGATATTCGTCCGCCTTGTGGGCCAGCCCGACCTTGTCCAGCAGCGCGTTCCCCTCGGCGCGGGCCTGGTCGACCGGTTTGCGCAGCACGCGGATCGGACCCAGGGTGACGTTGTCCAGCGCCGTCAGGTGCGGCCAGAGATTGAAGCGCTGAAAGACCATCCCCATCTCGGTGCGCTCTTTGGCCAGCTCGCGGTCGCCCAGGGGATGGAACTGGCTCCCGTCCCAGCGCTCGCCAATCAGCCGGTCGGCGATGTAGACATGCCCGCCCGTCGGCCGCTCCAGATAATTGATGCAGCGCAGCAGCGTCGTTTTGCCCGAGCCGCTCGGCCCGATGATGGTGATCGTTTCCCCCGGCGTGACCTCCAGGCTAACCCCCCTCAGCACCGCATTGGCGCCGAAGCTCTTGTGCAGATCGACGACGCGCAGGAGCGGTTCCATGGGGTTGCCTTGCCCGCACGCCCGTTCCCCCTCGCCCTGCGCACAGGGAGAGGGGGGCAGGGGGTGAGGGTTCTACGCCGCCGGGGTCGCCACCCCTTCCGCATTCATATCGCAATCCGCGCCAAGTGTCGGGGACTCCCACCCTTCATCCCGGTCGACACCGAGACGCGGGTTTGGATCCGGTGGCACGAAGAAGCTGGCGTCGGTGACACCGTACTCGGCCATCAGCGCTTGATTGGTGCATGTCGCCCACAGATTGGCGATCTCGGCGTTGACCGCATCGTGCAGCGCCGTGGCGTCCTTGCGGATCCCCATGATCACGTTGTACTTCGTCGACATGATCGGGAAGGCCGGGTCGGGCTCCAGCGCCACCTGGTGCAGCGCCCACTCCGGATGCTCCTTGATCGCCAGCGCCACGAGCGGTGGGTCGAGAATCGCCATGTCCAGCCGCCCGGCGACCAGATCGCGCATCACCCCGTCCGAGGTGTCGTAGAGTCCGACCTCGCCGATGCCCGGTACCTCTTTCAGCTCCGGGACCAGGGTAAACCCGGTCACCGTACCGACACGCTTGCCTTCCATGTCGGCGAAGGTGCTGTAATTGTTCTCCGTCTTCTGCGCCAGTAGGGTGCCGAAGTAGTAGATCGGATCGGTGAGCAACATCACCTCGCTGCGCTCGGCGGTCCAGCCCATCGCCCCCAGCATCAGATCGACGCGGCCCGAGGTGGTCGATTCGATCGCCGCCGCCCAGTCCATCTGCTGCGGCACGATCTCCAACCCGAGTGTCTCGGCGATGGCGGCGATCATCTTGCCGTCGCTCCCGATCATCTGCCCATCGGCCAGAGACGTCATCGGCATGTCGCCGTTGAAGGCGACATTGAGCTTACCCGCCTCCAGCGTATCCAACTCCTGCGCCAGCGCCTGCGCGCCAGCCGACAGCACCAGCAAACCGGCGAGCAGGGACAGCACCATCAGCCGCGATCTGGCGGCGACGGTTGCGCGAAATGTGAGTCGGCGCGTGGCGCGTTCCATAGTCTCCTCCGTATCCCGGCGATGACCGTTCGTGCGCGTCGGCAGTCAACGCGTCCTGCGCGGAGCGAAGCAAGCCGCACCCGCGCCACTTTTGGTCTGACCCAACGACGCGCGCATTCTCTGGCTGAAGCAGCGACCTGTCAATAGACACCGCTCCTCGGATCAGGTGCAAGTGCCACCTATCCGAGAATTTTGAGCTCGGGATGTTTCACAATGGCCGTTGCCTCGGCAAGTCTGTCGCAATCTGTCTTGGTTCTTGCTCCCAGAATGACAGAATGCGAAGCGTCATTTGGCAATGGTCTGTGCTCGATTTCGAGACCAATTTTGGAGCAAATCGGATACCCGAACGAGCCCGACACCAAAGTCCGGACGGCCCGCTCGATCGAGGAGTTCTTCTGGAATACCGGCGAGTCGCCGGAGATGAACCGAGATCTCCAGGTCCGGTTCACCACGGGGATTGAAGGCATTGCGACGGACGAGATTGTTCCTACGGTCGACCGTGTCGGGAGCAAGACGGCGATAAACGTCATCGTCCGGTTCGATCTGAACGATAGCCACGTTGCCGGGCTCCTAGGTCAGGATCGCGGCAACAGTACCTGAGCGAGAAGAGGAAGCAATTGGTCTTGAGTCAGGTCACTGCCTTCTTCATATCGAGTCTCACGGCCCGACCCCCGTTTCCGGAGATATCCCCAGCGGCCAACAGACGAAATCTCGACGGCAAAGAGTTCGGCGGAAGTGCGCCACTCCAGCTCGATACCGCCGGAAGGCAGGGGTGAAATCGACGTCGGTTTCACCCCTGCTCCGTATGCGTGCCAAAATTGCTGCCCAGCCAAACGGACAAACCCTAATGCGCTCTGAATGGACACCAGAGTTGGCGGCAAACCCCGTAGGAATCCCAGTCCGCCTCAAGATGGGACAATTCCGCAAGGCGTCGCTTCACAGGGTCAATAACGTCTTCTTCTGGAAAGGACGGCTCCGTTTGATCGGCGCCAGCATATTTGGCAAAGGAAAAACCTGTATTCATCGCGTTCCCTTGGTGCGGGTTCTCCCTGCGCCGACAGCCGAATCGGGCAGCGGGGGAAGTATTACTCTTCGGACCGGGCGATCGCGTCTCGATTCCTGAGCATCAACTATAACAACGGGCGCCCACAGACTCTGCGCGCTTCGTGCCGCGGCACGTTTTATGGAACCGGGGAGAATCAGGAAGGGCGCAATGTGACGGAGCGCGATGGAATAGAGAGCGACGTGGCGCAGCACGAAAGCGGGCTCACTCCCGAGCAGCGCAAACGCGCCTTCACCCTCCTCGCGATCACGACCTTCCTCGCCTACATCGTCATCAATATCCCGCAAACGATCTCGCCCAACTTCTTCCGCGACGAGATCGGGATGGATGGCGCCCTCAATGGCTATCTCATCGCCATCCGCGAGGTGCCCGGCTTTCTCCTCATCTTTGTCGCGGCACTCTTGCTGCGCCACGGACTGGCGCGGGCCACTGCCGCTGCCCTCGCCATCGCCGGCGTCGGCTACGTGCTCTTCGCTGGAACCAATTCCTTCCTCGCCCTGATCGTGCCCACCCTCATCGCCAGTGTCGGCTACCACTCCTGGCTCCAGCTTCAGGACGCGCTCGGGCTCTCCCTGGCAAAGCACGGCGAAGAGGGGAGTGTGCTGGGCCGCTTCCGTTCCATCGGGTTTGCCGGCACCATCGTCGCCCTGCTGGTGACATTGGCGATCCTGTTCGGGGTAGAGCGCGTCTCCGGCGATCTGCGGGATGCGCAGGGACCGTGGCTGCGCGGGCTCTTCGTCGCCACCGGGGTCTGCGCCTTCGCCGGCGCGGTGGTCATCCTCCGTTTCCCCGTCTCCGCCAGTGCCCGCGCCGCCGCCCGCGTCGCGCCGCGCATCACCTGGCGCAAGGAGTACGGCCTGTATTACTGGCTCTCCTTTCTCGACGGTTCGCGCATGCAGATCTACTTCGCCTTTGCCCCCTTCGTGCTGGTCGAGCAGTTCGGTGTCGATGCGCTCACCTTGACGACGTTGCTCATCGTCTCCGCGGTCATCAACTGGCGCACCGGCAGTCTGGTCGGCCGTCTCGTCGATCGCTATGGCGAGAAGCGGATGCTCACCGCCGGCTACACCATGCATCTCCTCGTCTTCCTCGGGTTCGCCCTCTCGCAAAATATCTGGCTCCTCTATCTGACCTACCTGGGCTACAACTTCCTCTTCCTCTTCTCCATCGGCACGACCACCTATTTGCGCAAGATTTGCCGCCCCGAGGATCTGGCGCCGAGTCTGGCCATGGGTGTCTCGCTGGCGCATCTGACCGCCATCGTCGTCCCCATCGTCGGGGCCGCCCTCTGGCAGCGGCTCGGCTACCAGTTTCCATTTCTGTTCGGTACGGTTTTCATCTTCCTCTCGCTGTGGCTGACGCAAAAAATCGACATCCCCAAGCAACGTATCGCCGGCGCCCCGCTTCCCGCCGGGATGCGGCACGAGGCGGAAGAAGAGATCGCCGCCGACGCACCGGCGCTCCCCTTCGATAGCGGCCCGGTCGTCGGTCCCCTGGCGACTACCGGCCTAGCCCGGCAGGACGACTGATTCCGACCCAAGTGGGTCGATGGCCTGGCATGCGGTTGAGATACTAACGGTTAGGTAAATGCGGAGCGGCACTGGCATGTGATTTGGGGTTGCTGCCGCGTCATGCGGCCAGCCTTGGACCCCACCCAGCACCGGCTGGACAAGCTGAGGAGCCGATCTAACCTGCACTCTCAAGGGCGGAAGCTATACTCGTCGCCGCCCTGGAACGACAATCCAAGACGAGTCGAGGGCACGGATCGGCGACGGACGCGTTCACCAATCGGCAGGGAGCGGCTGAGCGAGCGAAACGGGCGGACCCCAATGATTCAGTCGCAGATTCCCACTTTGCTGCAAACCTTCATCGACCGTTATGGAGATAAAGAGGCAATCGATTTCGAGTACAAGGCGTCCCGCAACAAGCTCCCGGCGAGCCTATGGGACACGGTCAGTGCGTTTGCAAACACCCATGGTGGGTGGATTGTCCTCGGTGTGGTCCAGGACGAAGACGGTCAATTCATCGCCGAGGGCGTCCAAAACGCATCCGCACTGTTGCAAACTTTTCACGATTTGGTAAGGAATCCGCAGAAAGTCAGCTTCCCCGTGTGCAGGGCAGATGATGCTGAAATATCGCGCGTCGTGGACGATGGCACCGAGGTTGTTGTGATTCGAATCCCAGCGGCATCGCGAACCCATCGCCCGGTCTACATCAATGGCAACCCGTATGCCGGCACCTTCGTCCGGCGCCACGGGGGCGATTACCACTGTACGAAGCAGGAAGTCAATCGCATGATGCGCGAAGCATCCGAGGTCGCCGCCGATTCAACGATCCTTTCCCGCTTCGACTGGAGTGACCTGGATCTAGAGACGCTCGCTCGCTACCGGCGGCGTCACCAAATTCTCAATCCCGGATCGCCGTGGATAGGCCTCGAGGACTCTGGGTTCTTGCGAGCCATCGGCGGATTCGGTCGCGACCGGGATCGCGGTGAGGAAGGCATTACCGGTGCCGGAGTGCTCATGTTCGGCACAGAGGAAGCACTGCGTGACCTGCGCGGGCGTCACCTCATCGACTATCGCGAAGTTGCCGATGAAGGCGATGATGATCGACGCTGGGAGGACCGCATCGCGTGGGGCGGCAACCTGTACCTGGCTTTCGAGTCAATCTACCCAAAGCTCGTGGCTGGCCAACCCGTCCCGTTCCGCCTTGAACGCGGCACAAGAATCGACGAAGGTGATGCCCATATCGCTCTCCGCGAGGCGCTGGTGAACCTTTTTGTCCATACGGATTACGCCGAGACCCAGGTCTCGTTGATCGTGCGTTCCCCGGCCGGTTACCGGTTCCGTAACCCCGGAAACTCGCGTGTCGCCGAAGCTGACCTGCTTCGCGGCGGTTCCGATCCCCGCAACCCACGGCTTGTGCAGATGTTTCGCTAGGTTGGATTGGCTGAAGAGGCGGGCACCGGCATCCCGAAAATCATCGAGGCATGGCGAGCGCTTGGATACCGAGGTCCGGCAATCAATGTTGGCACCGAGCGATACGAATTCTCGCTAGAGCTTCGCCACTCCCACTTTCTTGCCGAGGACGAACGGACAAGGCTGCACGCGCTCGGAGACCGGTTCACTGAAGCTGAGCGGATGGCCTTGGTGCGCGCCAAGAGGGGCGACCCGGTAGATAACCAGACTCTCAGGCACATCACTGGGCAGCATCCGGCCGACACGACCAAGACGCTGCGTGGACTGCGCAAGCAGGGATTTCTCACCAAGCAGGGGGCCGGGCGCGGGGTTCATTATGAACTCGGCCCGCACGCATCAGATGCTTACGGCTGGCCGAGCCTCCATCCAGTTGAACCTAAGTCTGAGGATAGAGAGTCGAACTCTGTAGGTATGAGGGAGAACTCTGCAGGTATCCCGGCAAAGTCTGAGGGTATTGTGGGAAGTCGCGTCTGGGAAGACGAGGACTTGGTGCGCCTATCGGCTCCGGCGCGGAATCAGCGACGCATGGCCGCAGAAATCCGGGATCAAGTTCTTGTCGATCTATGCGCTCACGTTCCCTTGTCGCTTGAGCAACTAGCTGCGTTGATGGAACGGAGTGAAAGCTACCTTCGCGAACCGTTGCGTGCCCTGATCGCGGCTCGCCGCTTGACCTTCCTCTATCCGGAGCGACCGAATCACCCGAGGCAACGGTATACGATTTCCAGCCGAACAGGGAGCAGCGCCTAACTTCGTCATCCAGGAAATGATCACTAGGGAAACCCGAGTGCAGATTCTGGCCGTTCACCGCCGAGGTCGACTCGAATTTGCCCAGCTCCAATGGTGAGCCAATCACTTCCCAACTAAATCAACAAGATGTCCGTACGTACAGTACACTTGTTCTGCCATCGTGGCACGTCCCGCATCGTTTGCGAAGACAGGAGAAATCACCACTCATGAGCCTACGCGCGGAAGAGCTGGCAACCCGGTTCGAGCAGGCCAACCAGAGCCTCATCGACATGGTTTCGGGCGAAACTGATCTGAGCACCACCTGTCCCGCCGAAGGCTGGACGGCGGCCGCCCTCGGCGCTCATGTTGGCGGCAGCCACGTCGGTATCGTCGAATACCTGCTCAAACCGATTATCGCCGGTCAGGCGCTGGAGCCGTTCGGCGCCGACGCCTTCAATGAAGACAACGCCAAACAGGCGGCGGCAAACGCCGCGCTGCCGCGTGACCAGGTGCTGTCCTTGCTGCGCGATCACGGGGCGATGGCCGCGGCCTACCTGCGCGGTCTCAGCGACGAGGACCTCGACCGCACGACGGTCATGCCGGCGTTCGGACCCGAACCGGTCACCGTGCAGCACGTCATCGAGATGGTCCTCATCGGACACCCGCTCGATCACGCCCAGAGTTTGCGCCAGGGTCTTGCCACCCATTCCCATGACTTGCAGGGCGTGCCCGCTTAGCGCGCGGCATCCGGATCGTGCCATGCAGCGTGCCGTGAGCGGGTAACCGTGTCATTCCGAGCGGCGGCGAGGAATCTCGGTGGACCGCGAACTAACGCTCCCTCGAGGAGAAATTCCTCCTGCAAGTTCGTCGGACTGACATGCTTCCCGTGTCGCAGCACGGCGTATTTTGACATGACGCGGTTGCCCAACTCCCAGCGCCCTTCAGGGTGCTTCCGAGGAGGCAGCGTGGCCCTTCAGGGC
>JACCXM010000283.1 GCA_013697005.1 Chloroflexia bacterium
GTGCTCGAGCGGGCACGGCGTTGGTTCCGTCTCGGAACTCCGGTGCGCCCGGCATCGGGTGCGGGAGCATCATTACCAGCCCCGTCATCCCGCCATCGCCGGCGGGACGACGACCACGGTCCCTTCCATGCCGGGATGGATGGCGCAGTGATAGGCGTAGGTCCCGGTGTTGGGGAAGGTGACGCTGTAGCTGCTGGCGAACGGCAGCCCCTCGCCGATGGGGCTGTCCAGGTACTCCTGGGGGAGCAGGATGCCGGAGGTTCTCTCCCCATCGACGTAGGGGTCTCCCGATGGCGCCGAGGGCTGGCTGAACTCGGTGAGGTTGTTCACCGCCCGGGGGAAACTCTGCGCGTCAAGGCCGGGGCAGGTGTTCCAGATGTCGGGGGGGAAGCTGCCGGGGGGTGGCAGCTGCAGCTCGCCGCTGCTCGTCATGCAGCCCGGCTGGTAGGGACTTAGGTCCGGAACAGTGTCAGGAGTGCTGGCGAACCCACTGACGGTGTGGGCCACGGCGGCCGGGCTTCGGTTCGTCCAGGTCACCGTGTCGCCGGCGTGGACGACCTTCGACGCGAGGGAGAACTCGTTGATGGACAGCCGCGGGTTGTCCGGGCTGCCCCCGCCCGCGGCGACCTGCCAGGTCTTCGTGCTGTCCGGGTTCGACGCCTCCGGGGGATTGGTGACCCGATCGTGGCTGGCCAGCCAGACGAGGTCCGCCTCGTACTGACGTTGGGCGGCCGCCGCCAACTCGCCGGCGCTTTGCACCGGCTGGTCCGGGGCCACGACGTCGATCCAGCCGATCATCGTCGGCCCGTCCACGAGGCTCGTGAAGAAGTGGGGGCCGGGGGGCAGCGCGGGGTCGAGGACAACCGTGAACGAGGTGTTGGCCTGGCCGCCGCCCGGCGGCGGGTTGACGAGGACGGCGGAGCTGACCCCGAATTCGAGGAACGCCGCAGTCGAGACCGGGCACGGGTCTTGGTCGGGGCGCCCGCACGGCGGGGGGGCGAGCCCGGTTTCGAAGTACGTGCTTTGGAGGCGGTCCGGCTGGCTCGGGTCCAGCGGTCGGACGAACCCGCCGGCAAAGCCCTCGTACATCTCCAAGGGGGTCATGTCCTGTTTGAGGACCATGACCGTGTGGAAGGCGTTGGGGTTCGGCGCCAGGGTGAAGACGATGGCGTCACCGGGGTGCACCCGCAAGTGATCGGGATAGAAGCTGTTGAAGCTCCAGTTCTCACCGTCAGGGCTGACGTTGTTGACCAGCACGTGCCAGGTCTGCGCCCCGGGAACGGGCGTCGCCAGGGGCGCGGCAGCAGGAGTCCCCAAATCCGCGCCAGCAGGCGTCGCCTCTTGCGCGGTGGCAACGCGACCGAGGTGGGCGACCGGCGCCACCAGGATCGCGACGAGGACGAGAGCCAAGACCATGTGCCTCTGCCACCATTCGTTCATGGAACCGTCCTCCTGGAACTCGACGATATGCCGTAAGGCACTGCGAAAAGGCGCAGAGTGGCGTACATCGCCAACTCCTCTGAGGATGCGCGTCAGTCTCAGCGGCGCACTGCTTCACCGCCGACAGGCTGCAGTGACGGCTGCACGCCAGGACAGCGGAAAGTCGCCAGCGTTAATAGTGAACCGGTGGTGAGCAGCATACACCAGATCCCAAGGTGTCAATAACTGCGCGAAGTGCCACCTGCCAGGTGGTCGAATCGCTCCTGATCCATCTCGCGTCTCCTTGTGCGTGACACTCCTCCACGTCTCCTGGACGACCCAACCCCTTTCTGGATCCTATTCGCTATCTTGAGTATGGGCTCGGCGCGTGAGGTTCGCGTCTATCGAAAGTCATATTTCGCTTCCACAGGCGTATTGGCCGGCTACGACTAAAGTCGTAGTCACGGCGATCGGAATCACGCCGCGGTGATGTCTGGCGAGATCAAGGCGGTGGGCGTTATCGGTGGCCTCCGCGCGCGACGACGTGAAATGGCACTCCGCGTCCATTGATGAGCGCAGGCAGGGACAACGAGGGCGTTGATGGGAGCAAGCGACGATGATCTAACAAAGAGTCCGTGTTTCCATGGAAACAATTCGCCACCACCTCAAGAGGGATTGTGGGGCGATAGCGGCGCTGGTGGCGGGTGATGGGAGGCGGGTAGATGCAGCAGTTCATTGACCCTAAAGGCTCATTCCTGAAAAACCTCGCGCTGTCGGTGCTGCTCCTTGGGCTGAGCAGCTTCCTGATTCCAATCGTGCTGAAACAGATCGACGATCGGAAGTTCGTCGATCAACAGCGGTTTCAGGCCGAGCTCTCGCGTCAGGGCAAGATCATCGACGCGCAGGCCGCGCTGCTCGACACCATGGCGTCGGACTTCTGGGACTACGAGGGGTACGCCGCCGACGTGCTGTATTCGCGCGATGAACGATTTGGACGGGACGACTGGCACGAACGAGCCGTCGACGCGTATTACGAGCAATCTGGCCCGCTGTTGGGGAAGATGCGGGCCGATATCAGCACGATGTTACGGCTGGCCCTACGACCCACCTACGAGTCGTTTCTACGTCTGTACGAAGAAGAGGTGTTGGCTTTTGATTCCTGCCTGCTCGAATTGATGAAACTCGAATTGATGAAAACTGATGGGAGCCCGCAACCGTCCCGCTGCGTGGCGAGCGAGGGGAAGTTCGCCGGGGCATCCTGGGACACGCTAACGGCCTATGTTTTGCAGCAGGACCTGGCCGAAAAAGACGATCTGGAGTTTGAGAGCTTGGCCAAGGCGTTCGGCCTCCATGATGCGCCTGACTAGCGTGCCGGTGTGCTGAGCTCATGGTGCTGGTCGCGGCGGCGACACGTGCCAGCAATCGTGCAACCTGCGAGCGTGCGGTAGACGTGGCGATACAGCCGATAGCCACCAGTTTGTGCGAGGGCGGAGGACTCTGTATTTCCGCGGTCCCGCCACGCGCGGCGCGGAGATGAACGCGGCGTCCTGATCGGTGGCTGCTACGGCGCCGGGGAGGCAGACGTTGCCCCGCCGACGTCATGCAGCCAGACGCTCCCGGTCGTCACCGTCGGCGGCCCGGTGTAGAACCCGGTCAGGTTCTGCTGGATCCAGTCGGCCGCCCGCCGCGTCGACTCCTCCGCCCCGGCCTGATCCTCAAAGACGCTGATCGAGATCACGCCCTCGCCCGTTTCGACGAGGAAGTACTCCCGGAAGCCGGGGACCTGCTTGACGATCGGCATGAACCCGTTCTCGACCACCACCGCCAGTTCCTCCATGGTCCGGCCGGGAGCAAGCTGATACTGGCGAATCGCGAGATACGCCCGTCCCGCGGCCGGCGTGCCGGCCATCGGGCTGGCCTCCTGTGCCGCGGCAGGGATGCCGCTGCTGGCGAGGAGCGCCGCCAGTCCTCCGCTCCCGAGCCGGAGCACGGCGCTCCGCCGCGTGAGCGACGGCGACTCGGACGAGGTGCAATCGAAAGACTCCACGCTTG
>JACCXM010000284.1 GCA_013697005.1 Chloroflexia bacterium
TGTAGACGTAGGTTTGCCCGGGGATATCGACAACAGGCAAACCAAGCGTCATCGCGACCCAATCGGGAGCGGCCAGCAGCCTCTGCCAATCCCCGTACGCGTCCCATTGCAGGGCGCTGGTCATCGTTAGCCACTGCCAAAGCGTGACGCCGGAGACGAGGGAATCGGCCCATTCGGGAAAGCGGTCAGGGATGATCTCGCCGGCGGTTTGCTCGAGTCCCGCGAGCAGTCCTTGGCGCAGCGCGACGCCGGCAAGGGTGCCCGTGACGCTTTTCGTGACCGAGCGAACGTTGATTGGGGCGTCCGGCTCCTGCCCACCGTAATAGCGCTCGAACACGACGGAACCGTGGCGGACCGCAAGCAGCGCCGACAATGCAGGCACCTCATCCGGCACGCGCGCAGCGACGGCATCGAGGCCAAACGGATCGACACCGTGCTCCGTAGGATCGGCCACCGTCCAGCCATGAGTCGGCCAGAGATCCGGCGTCACCGCCTGGGCGACCGCCCGCGTACCTGCTCTTGCACCCAGTGCGGCGGCAGCGAACCCGCCGAGCAGCACCCGCCGGGAACCCCGCATGAACGAAATCTTCTCACTCATCGAACCAGGAATCCTCCCGCGTTTGGATCGTCGGAGTCCAGAACAAACTGGTGAAACCCGGTCAGAAAGCCGCGTCCGGCGATCTCGGTCTCGACGGCGGCGTATGGTCCCACCCGAGTCTCGCCCAGCACTCGTCCAGTAAACGTCGTCCCGATCACACTTTCGTGTACGTAACCCTGGCCGATCGAGATGCGACGATCGGCATACAGACAGGCCAGCTTCGCCGAGGTGCCGGTTCCGCATGGAGAGCGATCGACCGCCCCCTCAGCGTAGACCGTGATATTGCGACCGTCCGCACCGTCGGTTCGAGGCGATTCCGAGATAATCGTGCCGTAGATGCCGCGCAGCTCCGGCTCTTCCGGATGAACGACCTCTAGCTGCTCCATGACACCGCGTTTGATCTCCATCCCGAGTTGGGTCAGCAAAGACGAATTCTCCGGCAAGACCTCGACACCCAGAGCGGCGGCATCGACGAGGGCGTATAAGGCGCCGCCGAAGGCCACGTCAACGCGCACAGTGCCCGCGCTCGTCGTTACCAGCACCCCTTGTGCAAAGCGGAACGCGGGGACGTTGCGGAACGCCACCGCGGTCACGCGGTCCCCATCAGTCGTAGCGCGGGCGCGGATCAGACCGGCCGGAGAGTCATAGACGACATTTGTTTGCGGCCCGGTTGTGGGGAGCATGCCCGTTTCCAGGAGGACGGTCGTCAAGGCGATGATGCCGTGGCCACACATCGTGGAGTACCCCTCGTTCGTCAGGAAGAGCACGCCGTAATCAGCGTCGGGTGTCACCGCGGGGGTGAGCACGGCGCCGTACATATCGGCATGGCCACGCGGTTCGAACAGCAGCGTCCGGCGGATATGGTCGTAGTGCTCTGCCATGTAGCGGCGACGATCCAGCACCGTCGCGCCCGGCAGCGGCGGCACCCCGGCGGTGATGATCCGCAATGGCTCTCCCGCCGCGTGGGCGTCGATCGTCGAAATCACCCGATCGAAACGCATAGCAACATCCATGATGTCTCCAACTAGCGTCTGTCCCCCCTTATACTATCGTCCACCCGACGCGCTTTCCCCTAATCGGAGCCTACCTATGCACCGCTCATCCGAAACCGCCCCGACTATTGGGGAGAGCGGGTCTATCGCTTTTCATGAGGCGTCGCTGACAGATGCCGAGGTCGAACGGCTCCCACTCAGACTCCAACTAAGAATCGCGGCATGGTTTCGCGTTTCCGAACAATTCGAACAGGCAACGCAGGTTCTTGAGCGCCTTGCTGTAGAGACGGAAGAATCCGCCTCGGTTATGAACGAGCAAGCGGCACTTGCTCTCTCCCTCGGTGATGCCGCTGCTGTCCGAGCCCATTGGAACTATCGGATCGAGCGCTTTCCCAAACCGAGCGCTCACGTTTCGTTCGCCCGGGCGCTAATGGAACTTGGCGAACTCACGGATGCGAACGTCATCGCGGACGAACTGATGGAACTGCATGGGGAGATGGTGAGCGTTCAAGCTCTCGCGGCCGATCTTGCGCTGCTCGAAGGTGATCTCGGCACGGCGCACGACTTGTGGAACGGGCAGCTCGAACAAGATTCGGCACGTGTCGCCCCCCTATTGGCGCTGGCTCGCATCGCGCTGCTCGGCGGTGATCTTGAGGAAGCGCGCGCCGCTCTCGACCGCGCAGTGGTCGATCCATCCGCGTTGACGGCCGCACAACTGGCTACTGGTGCTGGACTTGCCGAAGTGATCGGGCAACCGTCCCGGGCGCAGGCGCTGCGGCTCCGCTTTGCGAGACTCGAATCCATGCGCGCCGCCGCGCTCGCCGCCGAGATCGACGCCGCTCTCGGACGAACCACTGGATCGACTCCCAATGGCAACGATGGCACGCGACCCAGCCCCGAGCGCGAGCGGAACAGCGATGCGGGAAACGCTCATCCGCGGGCCGCGGTCGAGCCCCTCGCCCTGCATGCCGCGATCGAACCAGCCGATGTCGTTCGAGTCGCCGAAGAGGCGCTTGCCGACGACCGGGTCATGACGACATTGAGCGAGGTTTTTGCCTATCAGTCGCTTCTTCCCGGCCAAGCCGCCGTAATCAACCGTGCCTTGGCGGGGCAGCACACCTTGGCGATCCTGCCAACGGGCGCGGGGAAATCGCTCACCTTCCAGCTTTCGGCGCTGCTGTTGCCGGCCACGACAGTGGTGCTTTCGCCGCTGATCGCCTTGATGAAAGACCAGGTCGAGAGTTTGCCGGCCGCGTTGCGGGAGCGGACCGTGCTGGTCAACAGCACCCTCTCCCCCACCGAACAGACGCGCGCGGTCGAGGAGATCGCCGCTGGGTCATACAAGCTCGTCTATGCGGCTCCGGAGCGGTTGCGTCAGCAGAGTTTTCTGCGCGCGCTGCGGCAGGCCGGTGTATCGCTCGTCGTCGTGGATGAGGCACATTGCATTTCCCTCTGGGGTCATGATTTCCGCCCGGATTACCTTTCGATTCCGGCGGCTTTGCCGGAGCTTGGCAATCCCCCGCTGCTGGCGATGACCGCCACCGCTTCTCCCGAAACGGCCGCTTCACTGGCGACGGCGTTTCGCCGGGATTTGGACGTGGTGCGCACGAGCTCATTCCGGCCCAATCTTTTTTACACCGCCGAGAGACTCGGGACGAAGGAAGAAAAAGCGCGGCGGGTTGTCGCGCTGTGCCGCGAGATGCGCGGGCAGGGAATCGTCTACGTTTCTTCCCGGCGCGATGCCGAGAATCTTGCGGGCGTGTTGGGTGACAACGGCGTGCGCGCGCTGCCCTATCACGCCGGGCTCGAGCCGCGGCTGCGTGCTATCAACCAGGACCGCTTCATGCGGGGAGATGCACGCGTCGTCGTGGCGACAGTCGCCTTCGGAATGGGCGTCGATAAACCGGACGTGCGCTTCATCATTCACTTCAGTCCAAGCACGTCCCTCGAAGCGTACGCGCAGGAGTCGGGCCGGGCCGGCCGCGACGGATTGCCGGCGCGTTGCGTGTTGCTGTACACGGGGTCGGATCGTGCCACCCAGACCCGGCTCGCGCGCCGCGATGCCATGGACCTCCCCACGTTGCGCCAGGTATACGCGGGAATCAAACGGCATGCGAACGGTTCCTGGGCGATTTTCGATCCCTCGCGGATCGTGCTCAGCGGCGCCGGCGGAGCCAGCTCGGACGAGTCGCCGGACCCGCGGATCGGGATTGGGCTGTTGGTCGAGGGAGATCTTCTCGCCCGCCATCCCAACGCCCCCGCGACGTGGACGCTGACCCGGGTCGATGGCAACGGTGGTGAACCGGTCACGCTGGATGATGAGGACGTGGCAATCTGGACGCGAGTCGCGGCGTGGGCCGGACTTGACGCGGGGCAAGATCGACCGTTCCGTCTGCAAACCAGTCATG
The DNA here is from genome assembly GCA_013697005.1 of Chloroflexia bacterium. Lineage (GTDB taxonomy): Bacteria > Chloroflexota > Chloroflexia > Thermomicrobiales > UBA6265 > JACCXM01. The sequence continues at coordinate 3,999 of JACCXM010000284.1, forward strand.
TCTGCGATGCGCTCGACATCTCGCCGGAGACTCTGGCCCGGGTGCTCGATGTCCAGCCAGCGTGGAACGCCGAGGAAGGTGTCCGCTTGCCTTGTTTGCAGCTTCTCCCGGTTGGCGCTGATGCGGGAATGCGGTTGCAGCGAGTACTCGATAGCGCGGCCCGGCGCGCCAGCGACCGGGTCGACCGCACGATGTCGTATGCTGAAGGTCGCCGCTGTCGCCATGCCGAACTGGCCGCGCACCTCGGCGAGCGTCTTGCGCCGTGCGGCAATGCGTGCGATGTCTGTACGGGCGACAGCGCCAACAGTGCCGCGGGGCAGACCCGCCGCCCGGCGCAACCCCGCAAACGAACCGCGGCGACGGCGGACGACGCGTTGGCGACATTGCGAGCGTTAGCGAGCGCGCCGTTCCCATTGGGCAAGACCGGTCTTACCCGGCTCCTCGAAGGGTCGATTCAGAGCCGCGTCCAGGGCGATCGTTCTCAATATTTTGGCGCGCTGGGCGATCTGCAAAAGTCGAAGATCGAGGCCGTCATCGACGCGCTCATTGCCGATGGCGCGCTGATTCACGATCGCAGCGGGGCATTTCCTTTGCTGCGTCTGACACCAAAAGGTAACCAGCGCCTCCGTGACGCCGATCCCGACTGATCTCGTTACATCGGAGGATAGCGAATCACGGCGACACGGGACGGGGTTGCCGACACCTTTTGGGCACAGCTTCCCCATCCCGCGACGTAACAGACGACCCACACTATGAGCCAATCGCACCAAGCCGGGACCTCCGGGTCCCCCCGGCGCCCAACGCCCTGGGCTGCTACCCGCGTGGAAGCGGGCCGGGGATGAGGGCAGCCACGCGGTGCGGCGCGACTACCACCCGGAAATGGACCGACCAAGCCGTTGGCCGATGAGTCGGGAACACGACGACGGTGACAGGTCGACTCAATAGCGAGACCGCGGCGGGGAACGCAGCGGGCGGAGCGGGTGGCCGACCCACTCCGTTGCTGATGCCCACCACGGGCTCCCGGGGTAGGGCGTTACCCCAGGGCAGGGAGGAGTGGCGCGGTGGTGTCGACGGTATCCAACCGCTTCCATATTCGTCCCCTCTACTTAGTGCGTGTTTCAAAACCCTACCGGCAATGGCATGGTCGCTGACCATGAACGCGTCATCCCTTGTCCCCGACGACCTCTGGGAAGCCATCGAACCTCTGTTGCCGAAGGAGCCGCCCAAACCGAAAGGTGGTCGCCCTAGGGTCCTGGATCGTGCCGCGCTCGGTGGCATCGTCTTCGTCTTGCGGACGGGTTGCCCCTGGCGACTGCTCCCGAGGGAACTCGGCTGCGGTAGCGGCACAACGTGTTGGCGGCGACTCCGGGATCGGCAGGATGCCGGGGTCTGGCAGCAGCTGCACGAGACACTTCTCAACTGGTTAGGGGATGCAGCCGCCATCGACTGGAATCGCGCCAGTCTGGATAGCGTGAGCGTGCGGGCAAAAAGGGGGGTGAGCAGACTGGCCGCAACCCCACCGACCGCGGCAAGCGAGGGTCCAAGTATCACCTGGTGGTGGATCGAAACGGCATCCCGCTGGCCGTCCGGCTCTCGGCTGCCAACACCCACGATGCGACCCGGCTGCTCCCGCTCGTTGATGCCATTCCGTCGATCATCGGCCCACGCGGGAGGCCAGGGCGTCCTCGCGAGCGCCCCGGCAAACTGCACGCCGACAAGGCCTTTGACGCCTCCGACCTGCGTCGCTACCTCCACGCTCGCAGCATCATCCCGCGCATCGCTCGTCGTGGCATCGACTCCTCGGCACGCTTGGGTCGGCACCGCTGGGTGGTCGAGCGCACGCTCTCGTGGCTGCTCGGCTGCCGTCGTCTTGGCGTTCGCTACGAGCGCAGGGCCGATCTCCTCCAGGGGCTCCTGCACCTGGCCTGCTCACTGCTCTGCCTCAAATTCCTTGCTCCCGCAGTGGAGTGATGAACGCGGGAGCCGCGAGGCGACGGGGCGCTATCATCCCCTTAACGTACGTATACTCACGCAGAGTTACCATGACTGACGTATCCCCTTCCAGCCGCCCTTCCCTCATGCCCGCGCCACGGACGCCCTTGATTGGGCGGGAGCAGGATGTGGCCGTCGTGTCCGATCTGCTGCTGCAGGATGACGTCCCCCTCCTTACCCTGACCGGCCCCGGCGGCGTTGGCAAGACCCGGTTGGCGCTCAGTGTGGCGGCTGCGGTCGCGGACGCCTTTCCGGATGGCGTCACGTTCGTTCCCCTCGCGGCGATCACGGACCCACCTCAGGTGCTCTCGGCTGTCGCTCAGGTGCTTGGCGTGCACGAGGCAGCCAACGAACCGCTGCTCGATCGGCTCACCGGAGTCCTGCGGACCCAGCGTCAGTTACTCGTGCTCGACAACGTGGAGCAGGTGGTCGAGGCTGCACCGGCGTTGGCCCACCTCGTGGCGCACTGCTCCGGGTTGACCGTGCTCGTTACCAGTCGGGTACGACTCCGTCTTTCGGCAGAGCGGGAGTTTCCTGTATCACCACTCGGGCTCCCTGACGCCGCGGCACAATCACCCGCGGGCGGTCTCGGCGCGTCAGCGGCAGTGCGCCTCTTCGTGGCGAGGGCGCAAGCGGTCAAACCGGACTTCGCGCTCACCGACCAGAATGCGGAGGCAGTGGCGACAATTTGTACTCGGTTGGATGGGTTGCCCCTGGCACTTGAACTCGCCGCTGCCCGGGTCAAGGTCCTGCCACCACCGGCGCTGCTCGCTCGGCTGGAACACCGGCTGCCCCTGCTGACGGGGGGCGGGCGCGACCTGCCGACCCGGCAGCAGACAATGCGCGACGCGATCGCCTGGAGTTATGACCTTCTTGCTCCA
>JACCXM010000313.1 GCA_013697005.1 Chloroflexia bacterium
CGGGTGATGGTCGGCTACATGCGCCGCTTCGCCCCCGCGTTCATGCAGGCGGTGGCAGAAGTGCAAGCCCTGGAAACAATCACCTACGCCCGCATCCGCGACATCATCGGCCGCAACCGCCTCATCGTCGATCAATCGAGCGTCGTCCATCGCCCCGCCGACGTCCCGGCGGAGCTGCTGCGGGAGCGCGCGGCGCGGGCGGAACGGCTGGTGCGCGAGGCGATCGGGGAGGCCCCCCCCGGCATCGTCGGCGCGTACCGCTTCCTGCTCGGGCTGAACAGTCACGATATCTCGGCGATGCGGGAGCTGCTCGGCGTGCCGCTGGGTGTCGTCTCGGCGCGGCAGTGGAACGGCGGCAAGTTTCTGGTGGCCGTCTTCCAATATGATGGCTACTGCGCCGTGCTCGAAACGGGTGTCGACGAGCAGATTCGCTTCGATGCCCACATCGAGGTTTATGGGGTGACGAAATCGATCCGCGTCCAGTACGACACGCCCTACATCCGCCACCTGCCCACGACCCTGGTCATCCAGGAGACGACCGGCGATGCCTTCTCGGAGCGCGTCGTACGCCCGACCTTCAAGGACCCGTATACCCACGAGCTCGAATACTTTCACGACGTGGTGACCAAGGGAGTCGCGCCGAAGACGACCCCCGAGGATTTCCGGGAAGACCTCGAGATCATGCGCCTGATCGTGGATGCGCTGCGGGGCTGATGGCGCTATCGTTCTCTGGTTGTGATTTCGAATCGACGCACATCCGGTGTCATGCGGAGTGCTGCGACTTCGTAAAGGTGTCATTCCGAGCGCACGAGGAATCTCTGCCGCGGGCCGCGTCCAGTCGCGGGGGACGAGATTCTTCGCCTCTGGGCTCAGAATGACATCTGGCCGCAGAATGACACGAGGCTGAGGATCACCAGCGCGCGCGAGAAAGACCACATGACCCCAGCTCTCCCCATCGTCATCGATACCGACGTCGGCGCCGATCCCGACGACGCCCTGGCGTTGGTTCTGGCGCTGGCCTCGCCCGAGGTCGATGTGCGCGGGGTGACGATCGTCAGCGGCGATGTGCGGTGGCGAGCCCGCATCGCCACCCGGCTGCTGGGGATGGCGAGGCGGCCGGATGTTCCGGTCTTCCTGGGACGCGGAAATCCCCATGAGATGTCGGGGTCCGAGGGCGAAGGACTGCTCGAGTTTCCCTACGACGGTCCCGAGGCGACGGTGCAGCCCACCCCCGCGGTCGACTGGCTGATCGCCGGGTCGCGCCGCCGTCCCTTTCATCTCGTCGCCATCGGCCCGCTGACGAATGTCGCCGCGGCGATCGCGGAAGACGCGGGGTTCGCGCGGCGTCTCCTCGGTCTCACCGTGATGGGTGGTCTGCTCGATGCGGGTACGATGCCGATCACCTGGCAGCGCGATATCGCCGAGCGCGGCGGCGCGGGGTGGCCCGACTACAACACCACCTGCGATCCCGCCGCCGCGCTGACGGTGGCCCGCTGCGGGATCCCCATCACCTGGGTCACGCTCGACGTCACCGTGCGGGCGCCACTGCGCGCCGCCGCGCGGGAGCGCCTGACGGCGGACCGCCCGCTCACCGCCGCGCTCGGCCGCATGATCGACGCCTGGCACGCTGCCTGGTTCCCGGTGGCGCTGCCCGGGAACGACGATCCCAGCCCCGTTCCCGCCGATGCCGTGGCCATTCTGCACGATCCGCTGGCGGTGGCCGCGCTCTTCCCCGGCGAGTGGCTGCGCCTGCGTCCGGCGCGGCTCGCCGCCGCTATCGAGGACGGCGTCTTCCGCCTCCACGAGCGGGCGGACGGTGCGCCCGCGCACGTTGCCGCGGAGGTCGATGGCGCGGGGTTCGAGGCGTTTTTCATGGCGCGGGTGATGGGGTGAAAGGGTGATGGGGTGATAGGTGATGGGGTGATAGGTGATGGGTTGCGGGTTCTTGGCAATGCGGGCGTCGCCCCTACAGGCCGTCTCACTGTCAACTCACGACTCACCACTCACGACTCACGACTTACGACGGAACATGAGGCGGCCCGCCTTATGCGTGAAGCCGCACGAGGGACGTGTGGCGGGTGACAAACGACAAAGGGGGTCTTCGTGGCGAAGCAGCTCGAGACAACGATGGGTCGGCAGGATGCAGTGCAACGCCTGTTGCGGGATATGGCGGCGGGGCGGCTGAGCCGGCGGCGCTTTGCGCAGCGGGGGTTGGCACTCGGGCTCTCGGCGAGTGCGGTCGCGAGCGCGCTGCGCGGGGGCACCACCATGGCGCGGCAGGACGCCACCCCGGAGGCATTTACTCCCATCGGCGAAGCGCTCGATCTGGCCAATCTCAGCCCGGACATCCCGGAGCCAACCGAGCCGGTGACGATCACCTTCGCCTCCTGGGTCAACGAGACGCCGATGATGATCATGCTGCGGGAGCGCTTCCAGGAGGTGCATCCCACCATCACCGTCGAGTTCCAGGGGGTACCGGCCGAGGAGATGGATGCGCGCTTGACGACCCAGGTAGCGGGGGGCAACCCGCCCGACTCGGTCTTCCTCGATCAGAGCTCCGTCGTCGATTACGCCTCCCGCAACGCGCTCGTCGATCTCGAGCCGTACATCGCCCAGAGCGTGGCGGTCCGCCGCGACGACTATATCGGCGCCTTTCTCGAGTCGGTGCTCTGGGAAGACCGGATGTACGGTCTGCCGTACGACGGGGAGACGACCGGACTCTTCTACCGCACCGATCTGTTCGAGGCGGCCGGCATCGCCGCCCCGCCGGCGACCTGGGAAGAACTGGCAGCGGCCGCCCAGGCGCTCACCACCGAGGATCAGTACGGCTACATCATGTTCGCCCCGGAGGCGGCCTATTACTGGTATCCGTACCTATGGCAGAACGGCGGCGAGCTGTTGTCAGAGGACGGCGCGACCATCCTCTTCAATAGCGAGGCAGGCAAGGAGGCGGCGGAGTTCTACGTCGGACTGGCCCAATACTCGCCGCCCGACTTTCTCAATTCCAACTCCTACGATGGGCGGGTCGCCTTCGCCACCGGACAGGTTGGTATGTATGTCGCCGGGGCCTGGTTCGCCTCGGTGATGCAGGACGAGTACCCCGACATCACCGATCTCTGGGACGCCGCGCCGCTGCCCGCCAAAGAGCGTTGCGCCACCACCATCGCCGGCGATGCGTTGGTCATCCCGGAGCAGGGTCAGAACCACGACGCGGCCTGGAAGTGGATCGAGTTCCTCTCCGCGCCACAGAACATGGCGCTCTGGGCGCTCGGTACGCCGGGCGATGCCGGCTCGGTGCTGCCGCCGCGTACCTCACTGCTGGAAGACCCGGGGGTGTTCGATCTCAATCCAATCCTTGAAGGCTTCGCCGAGCAGATGGGATGCGGTATCACCGGCGGCGCCCCGAATCCGCGCTACGGCGAGGTCGAGGTCGCGCTCAACGACGCGCTGGGGCGAGCCATCTATGGCGAAATCGACGCCGCCACCGCCCTGGACGAAGCGGCGTTGGAAGGCGAGGACATCTTGGGACGCGGGTGATGGGGTCATAGGGTGATGGGTTGAGGGTGAGGGACATGTATCTTTCGCCCTCCGAATATGGAGACTTCGAGGATGCGTAATCAATCCCCTAGCACCCTAGCACCCTATCACCCTATCACCCTCCGTCACCCCATCACCCGCGCCCTGCGTCAAATGCGCAAGCAGTGGTCCGCGTATCTGTTCCTGGCGCCGACGATGATTGTGTTCGCGGTCTTCACCGTGGCTGCCGTCGTCTACGCGTTCTATCTCAGCTTTCACCAATGGAACATCCTGGAACCGGCCAAGCCGTTCGTCGGGACGGACAACTATGCGCGGCTGCTCGGTGATGAACGGTTCGGCGGCGCGATCGTCAACACCCTCTATTACACGGCGGTTTCGGTGCCACTGACGATGGGGCTGGGGTTGCTGATCGCGCTGCTGCTGAACCTCCAAATCCGGGCCCGCGGCTTTTTCCGGACGCTCTTTTATCTGCCGGTGGTGACGCCGTTGGTGATCGCGGCGATCATCTGGAAGTGGCTCTACAACGGCGATTTCGGTCTCCTCAACTACTACCTGATCCGGCTCGGTCTTATCGACGAGCCGCTGCTGTGGCTGGCCGATCCCAACCTGGCCATGCCGGCCGTGATTCTCACCAGCGTCTGGAAGAGCGTCGGCTTCGCGATGGTCGTCTATCTGGCCGGGTTGCAATCGATCCCGGAGGACTACTACGACGCGGCCAAAATCGACGGTGCGGTGGGCTGGCAGCGCCTGAAGGACATCACCATCCCCCTGCTCTCCTCGACCACGCTTTTCCTGGCCATCATCTCCGTGCTCGGCGCGTTTCAGGTCTTCACCGAGATCTTCATCATGACCAACGGCGGACCCCTGCGGCGGACGACGACGGTCGTCTATCACATTTATCAGACGGCGTTCAAGAATTTCGATATGGGCTATGCCTCGGCGATGGCCTTCGGCATGTTCGCGATGATGTTCGCCTTCACCCTCGTCCAACTGCGGGTCATGCGCGGTGAGGTGGAGTATTGATGGTTGGGTCACCGAGGCGATTGCGTGTCGAACAGCCCTCACTCCTGCCCCTCTCCCTGTGCGCAGGGAGAGGGGTACGGCTCCCCAACGTGAGAGGCATGCGCTCCTGTCCCCACGCCTGGGAAGCAATGAGAAATCCGCGCCGTGGCGCGCCACTAGCCCCTCTCCCTACGCACAGGGAGAGGGGTTGGGGTGAGGGTTTCTCAGGAAGATGGGCCGAGGGTTTTTCCAGGAACCACCCATGGCGGTAATCGCACGCGAGCGCGGAGTGACCCGTCCGCGGGAAACCGTAAGTAGTCAATCTTGGCGCGGCTGGGGCGGGAAGGCGCTCGTCTACCTCGTGCTGATCGTCGTCGGGGCGCTATTTGTTGCGCCGTTCGTCTGGATGGTCTCTGGCTCCCTGCAGAATATCGGGGACATCTTTCGCTGGCCGCCGCAGTGGATTCCGCGCAATCCGAGTCTCGACAACTACGCCCGGTTCTTCAAGGCGCAGCGGATCGGCCAGTTCTTTTTCAATAGCGCCTACGTCGCCGTGGCCGTGACGTTCCTGCAACTCCTGTTCGCGTCACTGGCGGCTTACGCCTTCGCCAAGCGTCAGTTCCCCGGCCGCGACGCGCTCTTCCTGCTGACCCTGGGGACGATGATGATTCCCGGTCAGGTGACACTCATTCCGACCTACATCATCCTCAAGCACATCCCCTTTTTCGGCGGCAACGATTGGCTCGGTCAGGGCGGTCATGGCTGGCTCGATTCCTACTGGGGTCTCATTATTCCCCAAGGGGCCAGCGCGTTCGCCATCTTTTTGCTGCGCCAATACATGCGCACGATTCCGAACGATCTGCTCGATGCGGCGCGCATCGACGGCGCCTCGGAGCTGCGCATCTGGGCCCAGATCGTGATGCCCCTCTGCCGCCCGGCGTTGGCGGCGCTCGGCATCTTCACCTTCACCTATCAGTGGGACAACTTCTATTGGCCGCTGGTCATTGTCAGCAGCGAAGAGCTGCGGACCCTGCCGCTCGGTCTGGCGCTGTTCGTGGTGCGCAACCGCACGGCCTGGGATCTGCTGATGGCCGGTTCGGTGGTGGCCACCCTGCCGGTGCTGATCGTGTTCCTGATCTTCCAGCGCCACTTCGTGCGGGGGATCGCGATGAGCGGGTTGAAATAGGGTGATAGGGTGATGGGGTGATGGGGTGATAGGGGACGAAGGCATGGGCCAGTCTCGGCGGTCGCCGGCCAGCTTGCCCCATCACCCCATCACCCCATCACCCTCATCCCACGGCCGGACCACCCCCTTGATGAACCCCTCCGGCTTCGTTTCCAGATCGGTGTAGGCGCGGTCGACCTCGTCCAGGGTGTAGCGGTGGGTGACGAGGGAGCCGAGGTCGATGAGCCCCTTGGCCGCCAGCTCCAGCCCGATGCGCATGCTCGCCATCAGGTCGGCGCGGCGGCGGACATGGGCGTTGACGACGTCGATCGCCTTCCAGTTCCACATCCCAACGTCGACGGTACGCGGTCCGCCCTGGTGATAGCCGAGAATCGAGAGCACGCCGTGGGGGCGGACCAGCTCGCCGGCCAGGGTCAGCCCGGCCTGGGTGCCGGACGCTTCGATCACCACCTCGAATCCGCGATCGCTCTGCCAGTCGCCGAAACTGGTGAGGAAGCTGTCTGGAGGAAGTTCTGCGGGAGCGGAGACCTCGGTGGCGCCGTGCGTTTTCGCGGCCGCGCGCGCTTCCTCGCGTACGTCGATGGCGACGATCCGGCTCGGGCCGCGCAGCTTCAGCAGTTGCAACATACCCAGCCCCATGTACCCGAGCCCGATCAGCGCCACCCGATCGGCGAGCGCGACCGGTGTCCGCCGCAGGGCGTTGACCAGACAGGCGAGCGGTTCGCCGAGCGCGTTCTCATCGCGGACATTCGGTGGCACCGGCAGTAGGCCGCTCTCCCGCGCTAGACCGAATTCGGCATAGGCTTCATTGAAGATGCCGGTGACACGGTCGCCCTCCCGCACGCGGGTCACACCCGGCCCTACCCCGGCGACGACCCCCATCGGCTCGTGCCCGAAGCGATGTGGGTAGGGGGGCCGCCCCTCCGTCCAGGGATGGAGCTCGGAGGCGCAGACACCACTGGTGGTCACTTGCACCAGCACCTCGCCCGGACCTGGTTCCGGTGTTGGTCCCGCGACCACCGCTGAGGTGCGCGGGGCGATGAGTTGGCTGTACCGCATGGGAACCGTGCCTCCGTTGACGACGTTGCGCTGCCCTATCCCTTCAGCGCTCCCGATGCCAGCCCCTTCACGAAATCGCGCTGGAAGATCAGGAACAGCAGCGTCACTGGCAGCGACAGAATGAGCACTCCGGCGCTCATCAACCCGTAGTCGATGGTGAAGCGCCCCTGGAAAAAGAGCATCCCCACGGGGAGTGTGCGCAAGTCGTCGCTGACCAGAAAGACCAGCGGCAGGAGTAAATCATTCCAGCTCCACAAAAACTCCAGCAACGCCACCGTCATCAGTCCGGGCCGGGCGAGGGGGAGCATGATCTGCCAGAAAATCTGGAGCTCGTTGGCGCCATCGACGCGCGCCGCATCGTCGAGCTCGCCCGGCAAGTCCTTGAAGAAGGCGCGCATGATAAAGACGAAAATGGGCGCTGCCAGGGCGATATCGGCGATGATCACGGAGCTATAGGTATTGAGCAGGTGGAAATCGCGCATCGTCAGGTAGAGCGGGATGATGATGGCGGCGACCGGGATGGTCAGTCCGACGAGGAGCCCGTAGAGGAGCAGTTTCTGCCCCGGAAAGCGGAGCCGGGCGAAGGCATACCCGGCCAGCGACGAGATCACCACCATCCCGATCACATCGGCGATCGAGATGATGAGACTGTTCTTGAAATAGATGCTGAAGCGGCCGACTGTCCAGGCCTCACCCAGATTATCGAGCGTCGGCGGCAGTGGCAGTCCGTACGGGCTGACTAATTGCTGCTGGTCGGTTTTGAACGCGGTAAACCACGTCAGTAGCAGCGGCGCGACCGCGAAGATGAACAGGATGGTCAAGGGGATGTAGACCAGCCACCAGGCGCGGGGTCGCCGCTCGCCGCTGGGAAAAGACCGCACAGACCGCGGAATCGCATCAGTCATCGCCACGCTCCCGGAGCGTGAGATTGAGGATGGAGGCGACCAGGATAATCAGCGACAACGCCACCGCGATGGCCGAACCGTAGCCGTACTGGTTCTGCTGGAAGCCTTCCTTGAAGAGGTAGGTGGAAAGGACCTCCGTGGTCCGAATCGGTCCCCCCTCGGTCGTCGCCCAGATGATGTCGAAAACCTTGAAGGCATCGACCAGCGCCAGCAATATCACGATCGTGATGGTGTTACGCAGGGAGGGGATGGTGATATCGAAGAACATGCGGCCGGCCCCGGCGCCGTCGACCCGGGCCGCGTCATAGAGGGTCGGGTCGATGCCTTGCATCCCGGCCAGGAGAATCACCACACTGAGTCCGAACGTCATCCAGCTCGAGGCGATCGCCAGAGCGGGCAGCACGACGGTGAAATCGCCGAGCCAGCCGCGGGTCAGAAACCCCAGACCGAGAGTCTCTAGTCCTGTATTGAGCACCCCCGTCGGGGCGTAGATCCAGCGCCAGATCATGGCGGTGACAATGGAGGCCTGCACCACCGGCAGGAAGTAGCCGAGCTGGAAGAGGAGGCGCCCCCGGATGTTGCCCGCCAGGAGCGCCGCCGCCGCCAGTCCGACCGCGAGATTGAACGCCACGACGACGACGGTCCAGATCAGACTGTGTTGCAGCGCCTGCCAGAAAATCGGGTCGGCAAGGAGACGCTGAAAGTTGGCCAGTCCCACCCACTCGCGGTCGACCGAAATCCCGTTCCAGTCGTAAAAGGCCAACCAGAATGTTTGCAACGTCGGTCGCAGCACGAAGACCACGTAAAGGAGCAGCACGGGCAGGATGAAGAGGTACGCCACCAGGTAGCGCTGCAGCACGGAGCGGCTGAGCCCGGAACGGCCGCGCTGGGCCGCGCGGAGGCTTTCGATGCTTCGCGAATATGGCTGCACGGCCATGGCGATCTCCTAGTCGGGAGTCGACAGTCGACAGTGTAGGTTCTCTCCCTGCCAGTTCTTTTCGTCTTGCCGTCTCACTGTCGACTCTCGACTGCCGACTGTCGACTTACGAGCAGGTCACTCCCCCCGGCAGCAGGTGCTCGTTTTCCGCCTTGGCGGCTTCCCAGGCGCTCTGCACCGTGGCGGTGAAGTCTTCTGGCGACATCTGACCGGCCAGCACGGCTTGCAGACCGTCGTAGCTGACGTCGGTCATGCTGGCCGGGGTGACGGTATCGAGGAAGGCGTGGATCGTGCCGTTCTGGCGATACTCGTTGCTGAGGGCGAAGACTTCCTGCACGATCACCGGCAGCTCGACATTCTCCAGATCGAGCTCGCCGACCGGCACGTTGTCGCCGCTCTCCAGCATCTTCTGGCGGCTCTCGTCGCGGAAGAAGACGAAATCGAGGAGATCGGCGGCGACGTCGGGGTGCTCGTAGGCCGCGTTGACGTACCAGCCGGTGCCGATGTCCTCGGTGGGATAGATGGGAGTGCCGGCAACGGGCGGCGGAACCTGGAAGGCGCTGAACTTGTTGATGCCCTCGCCGACGGCGTCGATTCCCGGCCCGATGATCCATGGTCCGGTATGGACCATCGGAATCTCGCCCCGCCAGAAGCGAGCCTCGACATTGTTCTGGATTTCCGCCAACGCATTGGGACCGAAGCACCCGGCGTCGTTCAGTTCTTTCAGCTTGGCGGTGGCCTGGACGAACGCCTCCTCGTCCCAGCGGCCATCGCCGAACATCACGTTGTCGATACCCTCCGGTCCGGCGTAGCGGCCCCAGAGCAGCGATTGCCACCAGGAGATTGGATACTTGTCGGCGCCGCCGAGCCCGATCGGCATGGCGAAGCCCGCGCTCTGCAGGGTGCCGCAGGCGGTCATCAACTCGTCCCAGGTGACCGGAACCCCCAGACCGTTCTGCTCGAAGATCTCCTTGTTGTAGAACATCACCGTCGACTCGACGCTGTCCCCGACCGCCCACAGCTTCCCGTCGGACGAGGTGTAGTTGACGATCCCCTCGGGGATGATCTCGTTCCAGCCGAGCGCGCAGAAATAGGGGGACAGATCGAGCGCGTGCCCGGCCTCGATGATGGCGGCCGGCTGCCCCGGGCCGGTGCCACCGGCCCAGATATCTGGACCTTCGCCCGCGTTCAGGGCGGGCACCAGCGTCGGGTTGAAGAGGTCGCTGCCGAAGAACGTGAGTGTGACATCGACGTTAGGGTTTTCCTGCATGTACTCGTCGATGATCTCGCTGAAGGCGGTGACGGCTCCCGGTTCGCCTTCGAGCCAGATAGTCAGCGCGACGGGTTCCCCCTCCTGCACGGCGAACACGCGGTTTCCGCGCAAACTGGCGAGCGCCGACGCGCCCAGACCGAGCGCGGCGCCGCGCCGCAGCAGCCGACGCCGGGTCATGCCGCGTGTGCCGCGAACCAGGGTCAAAGAACGTTCATCGTTCACGGTCGCATCCTCCTCGATGTGACGCCGGCGCACCGGCGATTGCGGGTTGATCTCCTCTATCTCGGCGTGGTCTCGATCGACACCTCCTATACGCTTCCAGACTGGCCGGTGTTCATGGTTTGGAGCGATCCCGGGACCGCGGGCGACGCAGGCGTCGCCCCTAAACGCCGCCTCACTTCCGACTTCCGACTTCCGGCCTCCGACTCCGTTCACGCCGACGCCCGCACCTTCAGTTCGTACGGCATCTCCACCCGCCGCCCTTCCCCGGTCACGCTCCCATTGAGACGAGCGAAGAGCATCTCGGCGGCGCGATGCCCGAGGTGTTCCGGAAACTGGGCGACGGTGGTGAGGGGTGGATTGAGCAGCCTGGCCACGGGGATATCATCGAACCCGGCCACCGCGATATCTTCCGGCACGCGCAAACCCGCCTCGCGGATGGCGACCATGGCGCCCATGGCCATCATGTCGTTGGCGGCAAAAACCGCGCGCGGCAAGGGTGATCCGGCCAACAGCTTGTGCATGGCGATGTAGCCGCCGGCCTCGGTTGGGTCGCCGCCGCGGGCCAGCAGCTCGGCCTGGGGCAGCACGCGCTCGGCGAGAACCCGCTGATAGGCGGTGGTTCGCCCCTCGCGGCGGAGATGCGCGGCCGCATCGGCAACCATGCCCAGCGGCAGGTAGTCGCGGTCGAGCAAGTAGGCGACCAGCTCGCCCGCGGCGGCGGCGTCGTTGACAAAGATGGAGTCGAAGGGACGGTTTGCCGGCTCGCTGGCCAGCTCGCCGAAAACGACGACGGGGACACCGCTCTCAGCCAACGGCGAGAAGTCCTCCGCCGTCAATTGGAACGGGGTGGCGATGATGCCATCCACGCGCGCCCGCTGCACCGAGCGCAGGCAGCGCAGCTCTTTGTCGCGCAGACCATCGGTGTTGTAGGCGATCAGATCGTAGCCATGGGCGTCGGCGACATCCTGGATGCCGCGCTCGAACGCGGGGTAGAAAGGATTGGTAATATCGGGGATGAGACTGGCGACGATGAGGGTCTTGCGGGTGCGCAGGCTGCGCGCGGAGCCATCCGTGACGTAGCCCAGCTCGTCGATGGCGGCCAGCACGCGTTGCTTGGTCTGGGGGGAGATGGTGACCAGCGAGCGATCGTTGAGCACGAGCGAGACGACCGTTTGCGAGACCCCCGCGGCACGGGCGACGTCGTCCTGGGTCGGTCGTTTGCGCAGCCGCGCGGTGCTCATGGCCTTGCTCTCGCGGTGTCGCTCGTGCGCCGGGGTTGCTACGTATTAGTGATACGAATTAGTATTCGTTCGTCACTGGGATTCTGTCAATCGGGGAGGGAGGAACGAACCCTCACCCCCACCCCTCCCTGCAAGTGTGCGCAGGGAGAGGGGCTCACGGCTCCACCACGGGCATATGCTCCCTTTTTCCTCGGCGCGGGGAAAAGAACAGGGGATGAGGGTCGTTCGCCGGTGGCGGGCTCACCTCGCGGAAACGCCGCGCACGGGAGGCGATGACACGCGTGGAAACGGTGAGAGTGGGGATCGTCGGCGCGGGGTGGATGGGGCACGCCCATGCCCGCGCCTGGCAGAGCAATGCGCCGCGGGGGGAGGTCGTCGCCATCGCCGACGTCTCGCCGGAGCGCGCGCGCCATCTGGCTGCGCAGATCGCAGACCGCGCTGTACCGGTCTTTGCCGATCTCGGCACGATGCTGGCGGACGCCGATCTCGACGCGGTCGATATCTGCCTGCCGCATCATCTCCACACCGACGCCATTCTCACCGCGGCCCGGGCCAGCAAGGCGGTGCTGTGTGAAAAACCGCTCTGCACGACGCTGGATGATGCCGCGCTCATCCACAAGACACTCCAGGAAACCGGCACGCCTTTCATGGCGGCGCACAACCAGCTTTTCCAACCGAGTCTGGTCGAGGCGCGCCGCTTGCTCGCGGCGGGGATATTGGGCAAACCGTTCGTCATCCGCTCGATCGAGGCCGGGCAGAACCGCGGGTTTGCCGCCAAGGCGCGGCCGGTGGAGATCGGTGGCGGCGAGAGCCCCTGGGTGTGGCGGGCGGATCCGCGGCGCATGGGCGGCGGCGAGGTGATCGATACCGGTTGGCATGCCACTTACCGTCTGCTCGCCCTCGCCGGGGAGCGTCCGGTCGAGGTGGCGGCGATGATGGACCGCTTCGCGGTGACGCAGCTCGCGGCCGAGGACACCGGGGTGATCCTGGTGCGTTTCGCCTCCGGTGTCATTGGCGAGATCATCACGAGCTGGGCGTTCGGCATGGTTGGCGGCTGGCATTTCGAGGTTGCCGCCGAGCACGGCAGTCTGGCCGGCGGCAAGACCCGCCTCGTGCACCAGCTCCACAGTTGGCCGGAGCCGATCGAGTTCGCCAAACTCGCGGACGATCTGCCACACACCTTCGCCAGTGAGGTAACGCACTTTCTGGACGTCGTCCAGCATGGGGAGCCCTCTCAGGCGTCGTTCGAGCACGCCGCGCGGGTGCTCCAGGTCACCCTGGCCGCCTACACCGCGGCCGCCGAGCACTGTGTGGTCGCGCTGCCGGAGGACCCGACGTCGCCCGGCGTACCGGCGGCGGGGACCACTCCGGCGGAGGTGTCATAGCCATGACCGGCGCAACGGCGATGTACTCGACAATCGGCCCCGAGGCGCTCGGAATCCGCGGGCTGTCGCTCACCGAAGCGATCGCCCTCGCCCGCGCCGCCGGGTTCGCCGGGCTCGGTTTCGACGTCCGCGCGGCGGCGCGGGCCATCGACGAGGATGGTCTGGATGCGGTGCGCGAGCGGTTTGCGCGGGCGGGGGTGCGGCCGGCGCTGTGGTATCTGCCCGTCGCCTGGCGCGACGACGGCCAGTGGGAGTCCGATCTGCGCGAGCTCCCCAGACTGGCGGCGGCGGCGCGGCATATGGGCGCTCCGCGCACCACGACGTATATGTTTTCCGGTTCCGACGAGCGTCCATTCGATGAGAACTTCGCCTGGCATGTCGCCCGCTTCCGCCCCATCGCCGAAATCCTGCGCGACGAGGGGTGCCGCTTCGGGATCGAGTTCATCGGACCCAAGACCTTCCGCGCCAGCTTTCGGCACGAGTTCATCTACACCCTCGAGGGGATGATGGATCTCATCGCGGCGATCGGGGTCGACGATGTCGGACTGCTGCTCGATTCGTGGCATCTCTTCGCCTCCGGTGGCACGCTGGCCGATCTCGACCGGCTCACCAATCGGGACATCGTCGTCATTCACGTCAACGACGCGCCAGCGGGTATCGCCTGGGACGAGCAGATCGACACCGTGCGCACCCTGCCGATGGAAACGGGTGTGATCGACCTGGCCGGGTTTATGCGAAAACTGGAGAAGCTGGGCTACGACGGTCCGGTGATGCCGGAACCGTTCAGTCAGCGCCTCGTCGATATCGCCGCGACCGATCCGCTGGCCGCCGCGCGCGAGGCCTCGCGCGCAATGGACGCCATGTGGCGGGCGAGTGGGTTAGACGACAGTCGTGGGTCGTGAGTCGTGGGTCGTGAGTCGAGAGGGCGACGAGCGAGGCA
>JACCXM010000315.1 GCA_013697005.1 Chloroflexia bacterium
CGTGATCAGGAACAGCACCGGGACCATATAGGCCAGACGGCGCACGATGTAGCCGGTCACCCCCTACACGTCGTCCCGCCACGTCTCGTAGAGCCGGTAGTTGCCGGTGGGGAGGATGTGGAAGTTCTTGACGTAGCTCTGGGTGGCAGAGCGGCCGGTTGGGTAGAACAGAAAGATGAACGGGGCGTCGTCGAGATGCATCGCCTGGATCTGGTGGTACATCTCCAGCCGCGCGTCGGGATCGGTCTCCGACTGGGCGTTGCTGATGAGCTGGTCAACTTCTTCGTTGTTGTAGTTGGTCCAGACCGCCTTGAAGTCGTCGTCGCCGAGCACGGCGAACGTCGACAACTGGGACGGGTCGATGATGTCGGTCGTGTAGTAGCTCTTGCTAGCGTCGTAATCGACGTCGACGGTGGTCCGTTCTGTCTGGACCGCGGGTTCGAGTTGGGTGACCGTCACCTGCCCGCCGATCTCGGCGAGCTGCGCGGCGACAAGCTGGCAGACCTGCGAGCCGACCGTGTCGCCGACGCTGGTCAGCAGCTCGAAGGTGAATCCGTCCGGGCTGTTCGATTCGGCCACCAGTTGTCGGGCCCGTTCCAGATCGAAGGGGTAGCCCGGCGAGTCCGGATCGTGACCGGCCATCAAGGGCAGGTACGACGTGGCCGGCACACCGGCGCCGAAGAGGACGTTCTGGATGATGGCGTCCTTGTCGACCGCGTAGTTGATCGCCTGGCGCAGGATCTTGTCGTCGAGCGGGGCGCGGGTGACGTTGAGGGCGATGTAGTCGATACGCGCCGCTGCATCATCCGGAAGCACCACGTAGTCCGGGTTCTGGCTCAGAGGCTCAATCTGGTTGAACGGCACGTCGGTGACGATGTCGAGCTCGCCCCCCTGGAACTGGAGCATGCGGGCGTTGGAGTCGGTCAGCACCTTGAAGGTGAGCTGATCGAGGTACGGCTTGCCCTCGTCCCAGTATTCGGGATTCTTGTTGAGGACGATCTGGGCGCCGCGCTCCCAGCTCTCGAACATGAATGGCCCGCTGCCGATCGGCGCTTCCCAGAGCTCGTCGCCCTGCGCTTCGAACGCGGCTTGCGGGTAGATGGAGGCGCCGAAGAGGGCGAGATCGGCCTCGAAGGGCACCCAGACATCGTTCAGCGTGGCGACGACGGTCTGCTCGTCGGTGGCTTCGAAGTTGGCCACCGCCGAGAAGAAGAACGTCATGCTGGAGGCTTCGTCGAACGCCGTGCGATTGAGACAGAAGGCGACGTCACTCGCCGTGACCGGCGTGCCGTCGTGAAAATTGGCCTGCCGGATGTTGAAGGTGTACGTAAGTCCGTCGTCGCTGACATCCCAGCTTTCCGCCAGACCGGGCTCCAGGCTGAGCCCATCGGGGCCGACGCGGATGACCTGGTCGTAGATGAGCAACATCGTCCAGATGGCCATGTTGTCGAAGGGGATGATGGGGTCGAACGTGGTCACGTCGTCGTCGGCGAGGCTCATCGAAATGGCGCCACCCAGCTTGGGCTCACCGTCCTGGGCGGCGGCGTGCAAGGCTGGCGGAGCCAGAAGCGCTCCCCCGCCGACTGTCAGCGATCCAGCGGTGAGACCTGCTGACTTGAGGAGTCCGCGCCGGGTTGCGCGCCACTCGGCCCACTGCCGGGCCGCCAGGTCGCGATCGACCGGGGAAACGCGCGATTGGAATCGCTCTGGAGTCTGGCCGTTCATCGAGATCACCTCCGCATGTCGTGATTCGGCAAACAGGCTCCCCGGCCGGTGAGCGAAAGACCGCCCAACCGTCCACCGAGATCGCCCGCGCCGATGCGAGTACACATGATCCTATCGGAAAGCGGATAGCCTAACAAGCGGTCGCCCTGAGTTTTCGCCCCGGTGCTGGTTGCGCGGGATCGGATGTCCCGGTATCGTCCTGAGTCTGGACTGTTCCCGGCACGCCGCCAAGGAGCCCGCATCCCATGCCCGAAACCAAGCAGACGCCCCACGACCGCTTCGTCGAGGCCGCGCTCGCGGCGGCGGCGAACCCGACACCCGTGTTCGAAACCGGCATCCCGATGCGCGACGGCGTCGATCTCGCCGCCGACGTCTATCTCCCCGCGGCGGAGCACTTGCCGGCGCCCGCGATCGTGACCATGACTCCCTATGACAAAGGCGGCATGTTTGTCGCGCCCGAGGCGCGGTTCTATCAGCAGAACGGCTACGCCTACATCTCAGTCGATGTCCGTGGGCGGGGCAAATCCGAGGGCGAATGGCGCGCCTTCGTCAATGACGGTGCTGACGGTCACGATACGGTCGAGTGGATCGCGGCGCAACCGTGGTCCACCGGGAAGGTTGGCACGACCGGGCTCTCCTACATGGGATGGACGCAGTGGGCGACCGCCGCGGAACGGCCACCGCATCTGACGTGCATGGTCTCCACCTCCGCCGCTGGGCGCTGGCAGCAGGAGATCCCCTACACGAACGGTTGCTTTCAGCTCTATTTCGGGTGGTGGGTCTACATCGTCCGCCGTCGCATCACGGAGTTTCACGGGGTCGAGGAGACCGACTGGGATGACGTGCTCAGCCGTCTCCCGCTTGAGGCCATCGGCGATTTCATCAACCCAACCGGGCTCACCTGGCGAGACATGATGGATCACGACACCCTGGACGACTTCTGGCGGGTGATCCGCTTCGACGATCGCTACGGGACGATGGATGTTCCCTGCCTGCATGTAACAGGATGGTATGACCTGGAAGACCTGCTCGGCGCCTTTCATCACTACGAAGGGATGATGGCGGCCTCCCCGGCGCGGGAGCAGCAACGTCTCATCGTCGGTCCCTGGAGTCACTTCAACTCGCGCAACCCCCACTCCTCGTACGCGGAGGTCGAGTGCGGACCCGAGGCGGCGCTGGAGATGGACGACATCCACCTGGCCTGGTTCGACCACTGGCTGAAGGGAAAGCCGTCTGGAGCGATGCAGACGGCGCCGGCACGGCTCTTCGAGACCGGGACGAACCGCTGGCGGGAAGAGGATCGCTGGCCGCTGGCCACCGGGGAACGATCGCTCTACCTCGGTTGGGATGGCGAGACCGGCTCCCTTGGCGAAAAGGCGGCGGCGAACGGTTCAGACCGCTCCTATCGCTACGATCCGCTCGATCCGGTCTCGACCCGGATGGATGTCAAGCGCTATCCAATCGAAGATGTCCCGATCGAGATGTCGGAGATCGAAGCCCGAGAGGACGTGGTGATCTACACCGGCGAGCCACTCGGTGAGACGTTGATCATCTCCGGCTGGCCGCACCTCGAGCTGTGGGCCAACAGCGACCGCGACGATACGGAATGGCACGTGAAGCTGACCGACGTCGACGAGCGGGGCCGCTCCATCAAGGTCTGCCAGGGTTGTCTGCGCGCCTCATATCGCGATTCGTTGGAGCATCCCGCCCCGCTCACCCCGGAAAAGCCGACGCGATTCCCAATCGAGCTATGGCCGGTCCATCACGCGTTTTTGCCCGGCCACCGGATTCGCGTATCGGTGACATCGAGCGATTTCCCCTGGTTCGCGCGGAGCATGAATCAGTTCGGACCGATGAAAGATCAGGCCGATCCGCGCGTGGCGCGCAATACGCTCCATCATGGGGGCGACTATCCCTCCCGTATCATCCTGCCGGTGGAGGAATCTCCATCTTCATGATGATTCGGGACGCGACGGCTGATGACGCCGCGGCGATCGCCCGCATTTATAACCAGGGGATCGAGGACCGCGTGGCGACGCTGGAAACGGAAACCCGGACCGCGGAGGAACGAGCCTCATGGCTCGGCGCGCGGGAACGACGACATCCGGTGCTGGTCGCCACCGACGGCGACGGCGTGGTTCTGGGCTGGGGTTCGCTGAATGCGTTCAACCCGCGCCCCGCGTACGACCACGTCGCCGATTTCTCGGTCTATGTGGCGCGCGAACAGCGAGGACGCGGGATAGGCGACGCGCTGCTGGGCGCGCTGAAAGAGCGAGCGCGCATGGTGGGCTATCACAAGCTGGTGCTGGCGGCTATCCCCACCAACGCGGCGGGGATGCGCCTTTACGAGCGCCACGGCTTCACCACCGTCGGGATTTACCACGAGCAGGGGCAGCTCGATGGCGGCTGGGTCGACGTGATCGTGATGGAGAAGATTCTGGGGTGACGATGCGCCCGCTACAATCCCGCCTGCGAAAACAACGCGTCGACATACGGCGAGGGGAAGACCGCAGTCTCCGGCTGCCACTCCCCCGGCCACCAATACTCGACCAGTACCCGTCCGATGAGGGCATTGGTGATGTCGCCGGGGTGCTCATTGCGGTAGGTGGTATCGTCGCCGGGGTCATTGACGACGCTGTAGGCGATCTTCAGCTCCGGGCCGAGGGCGATGATGCCGGTGTCGGCCCGCAACCCGTTGAGCATGCCCGTTTTGTTGAAGATGGCAATCGACTGCGCGATCGCGAAATCGCTGGCGTAGGGGCGGTAGGCGATGAAGCGGGGCGCCTGCTCTAGATAGCGTTGCCGGCTGAGGATCGCGAGCATCTCCCGCGATGCCCGTGGCGAGACCAGCTCCTCCCGCGCCAGCGCCGCCGCCAGCCGCATCAGATCGCGCGGGGCCGCTTCGGCGAGACTGCCGGCGGAGGTGATCTCGCCGAAGACGATCATGCGGTGGACGACGATGGAGGGCCAGCCCAGCTCGCGCATCGTGGTATTGACCCGCGTCGGACCGCCGACGCGATCGAGCAGCAGATTCGTGGCGCTGTTGTCGCTGACGATGACTATCATCATGGCGAGATCGCGCAGGGACGGTTGCAGCCCAGGAGCGAAATCGCGCAGGATGCCCGAGCCCATGACGACGTCTTCGGCGCGCATGGTGACGCGCTGGTCGAGATCGAGATCACCATTCTCCGCCTGCCGAAACACCTCCACCAGCAACGGCAGCTTGAAGACACTGGCCGTCGGCATGGACCGCTCCGCGTTGCGGCCGATCTCTTCCCCGGTGGCGAGATTGGCCGCGGCGAAGGCGACCTCACCGCTCTGGGTCACGATGGCGTCGAGCGCCCGTTCGAGTTGCTCCCGCGTCCCGATGCGCTT
>JACCXM010000316.1 GCA_013697005.1 Chloroflexia bacterium
CGACCGGCCGTCGTCGCGGGGAGCGCCACCCCGCGAACGCGCCCGCCCGCCGGTCGCGGACCGGCCGCGCAACCTCGACCGGGTCGATGAAGCGGAGGAGAAAGTCGCCAAAGAGATTGTGCGCGAGCTGCTCGAGCACATGGGAGTGGTGGCGGACGTGGTGGCGGTCGACAACCCCTCCACCATGGCGCTCGACGCGGAAGACCCACCTACCATCTTTATCGACGTACTGGGACAAGACCTGGGCATGCTGATCGGCCGCCGCGGCGATCATCTCTCCCAACTGCAGTA
Organism: Chloroflexia bacterium; assembly: GCA_013697005.1. GTDB lineage: Bacteria > Chloroflexota > Chloroflexia > Thermomicrobiales > UBA6265 > JACCXM01. The sequence continues at coordinate 292 of JACCXM010000316.1, forward strand.
TCTGGTCAACCTCATCGCCAACCGCCGGTTGGAAAGCTGGACCCGCGTGGTGGTCGACGTCGAGGGCTACCGCACGCGGCGTGAGGAATCCCTGATCGGGTTGGCCGAGCGCATTGGCCGCCAGGTCGCCCGCTCGCGACGGCCGATCGTGCTGGAGCCGATGCCGCCCAACGAGCGCCGCATCGTGCATCTCGCCCTGCGCGGCAACACGGACGTGTCGACGGAAAGCAGTGGCGAGGGCAACATGCGCCGGGTCACGGTGCAGCCGCGTGCCTGACGCGGGAGATTCTTCCTCCCGCGGTGACAGCGAAACGCAACCGAGCCGGCCGCGGGACAAGGCGAAGCGTCCGCGCGATCCTTCGTTGCCGCCACGCATCACGCGCGGCGGTGACAAGCGAGGACGCAAGCGACAATCCCTCAGCCCCAGCCGCCCGCTCACGGGGATGCAAGCGGAGCGCGCCCCGGACTACCTGGTGATCGGTCAGATCGTCTGCGATATCCAACCCGATGGACGCGGCGTGCTGGGCGGGACCGCGCTCTACTCGGCGCTGACCGCGGCCCGGCTCGGGGCGCGGGTCGGGGTCCTTACCCGCGGCCGCTACGGCGAACGTATCGACGGCGTCGATGTGCCATCGCTGGAGCCCTATTCGAGCCAGTTGACGATCATCACCCAGAGTGCGGAGACACCGACCTTTTTCGTCAATGAGTATCAGGGCAGCCGGCGCACCCAGACGATCCGCAAATGGGCGGGGCCGATCGATCTGCGCGGTCTCCCGCCGCACTGGGCAAACGCCAGGGTGATCCACCTCGGTCCGGTCGCGCGGGAGATCGAGACCCACCAGGCACTCTCGCTCTCCCCCGATTTCCTCGGCATCACCCCGCAGGGATGGATGCGCGAATGGCCGCTGGAGCGCGGCGGCCGCGTCCGCCACGTCCCGTTGCGACTGCCACCGGAGCTGCTGGCCCGCACCGATACCATCATCGTCTCGGATGAAGAGATCGCCCAGGCGCGCTCGGCCGTGGAATGGGTAGGCGCGCGGCGCATCGGTGTCGTCACCCTGGGGCCGAATGGCTGCAACCTGCTGTATGGCGGCCACCGTGCGGAGCTGCCGGGGTATCCGGTGAAGACGGCCGATCTCACCGGCGCCGGCGATGTCTTCGCCGCCGCGTTCTTCCTCAATGCCTCCGACCGCGCGGTCTCGCCGGTCACCGCGGGACGCTACGCCAATCTCGTCGCCGCGCTCAGCCTGCGCGGCATCGGCCCCGACGCGGTGCCCCCGATCGAGGAGGTCGAGGAGCGCTTCGCCGCCTGGGTTGGGCGATAGTCGTCAGTCGTGAGTCGTGAGTGATATCGCAACACGGTCCGTAGGGGCGACGCTCGCGTCGCCCGCCGCGAGGCGTGCCTCGCTCGTCGTCCTCCCGCCTCACCCCGGCGGTCCCGCCGCAATCCGCTCCCGCAAGCTGCCAACGCTGGGGCTCTCCCAGGGAGACTCGATCCACCACGTCGCCCCGGCCTCCGCCAGTGGACGCACCTGCGCGCGGGCGGCGTTCACGTCGCCAGTGGGGGTCGTCCCTTCCAGGATGATATCGAACGGCTCGCCCTCGCCTTTGCGCGCGCGCGCCATGGCGGCGATGGCGCGGATGTCGTCAGGAGACGGCGAATTATTGGGGGGCGCACCGACCGCCGGCATGATGCCGTCGTAGCGGAACGCGCGATCAATACTCTTCGGACGCGGCCAGAGCGCGACCACCCAGATCGGGATACGCGGTTGTTGCAGCGACGGCGGCTGGAACTGCATCTCCGCCATCTGGTAGTGCTTGCCCTCGTAGGTAAACGTTGCTCCACTCCAGGCACGGGTCAGAATCTCCAGACTCTCGTCGAGCAGCTCGGCGCGGGTGCGCCGCTCGATCGCTTCACCAACGCCGCCGAATCCGGGGTCATCCAGCGCCCCCAGCCCCACCGGAAGCACGATCCTGCCTCCCGAGAGGTGGTCGAGGGTCATCGTTTCCCGCCCCAGCTTCCAGGGACGACGGCGGGAAGGCGGCGTCACGATCGCGCCGAAGCGAACGCGCTCAGTCCGCATGGCGATAATGGCCATCGTCACCCACGGGTCATAGCTGGGCATCCCCGGTATGGCCATACCATCCCAGGTGAAGACGCCATCCCAGCCGGCGCCCTCAGCCTCCGCCGCCATGTCGCCAATGTCGTGAATGTCGCCAGTAGTGAGGACGATGCCGTAGCGCACGCGAACCCTCTGGGGTGAAGCTATCGCCTATCAGCTATCAGCTATTGGCCGTTTGCTATCCGTTCTCCCCGTTTGGAGACAACCCGTAGGGGCACGGCAGGCCGTGCCCGGCCGCCTGCACGCACGCAACGACAATCAACACCACGCGCCAACAGCCAACAGCCCTGTCGTTACGCCGTGCCCCGAAAGGTATCGCTCCAGCGCAGGAGACGACGCTCGCCGCGGGCCAGGAGGAAGTCGGTCCCTTTGCCGAGCAACGCCAGCAGCACGATGCTGAGCAGGATGATGTCCGCGCGGCCACTGTTCTGGCCATCGACGAGCAAAAACCCCAACCCCCGGTTGGCGCCGATCAGCTCGGCCGCCACCAGAAAGAGCCAGGCCTGCGCCAGTCCCAACCGCAACCCGGTGGCGAGCGAGGGAAACGCCGCCGGCAACAGGATTTCGCGGGTGAGACCCCAGCCGCGCAACCCGTAGGCACGGCCGACCTCGATCAACCTGCGGTCGATCTGGCGCACGCCGGAAACGAGATTGGTATAGACCGGGAAGAATGCGCCGAGCGCAATGAGCGTCAGTTTCGGCGCATCACCGATCCCCAGCCAAAGCACGAAGAGGGGCACCCAGGCCAAAGACGGCACCGCCCGGAACGCGTTCAGCGTCGGACCCAGTAGCCCTTCGACCGGCCGCGAGAACCCGACGGCAAGCCCGATCACGATGGCCGCCGCGGCGCCGGCGCTCCAGCCGATCGCGACCCGCTGCACACTGGCCAGCACGTTGGGCACGAGCAGCCCGATGCTCTGCAATTCCTGCCCGGCGGCGATCACGTCGAGCGGCGGCGGAAGCTGGCCGCGCGAGTAGAACTCGCGATTCACCGCGAGCTGCCATAGCGCGAGGATGAGGAGGGGCAGGAGGAGCGCCCGCAGCGCGCCGAGACTGCCCAGGGGAAGACGGAGACGCGGTGGCGCCGGCCGCGCCAGCGCCTGACCGCTCTCGATCCCTCCTACTCCCCGCTCGATTGCCGGATCCATACTCACCATGATTTAAGCGGCGGGTTCTTCCGCGGAGACCACCGCCGCCGCGGTCTCCGGCGCGAGCAGCTCGGCCAGCACCGCTTCGACGTCGGTTCCCGGTTTGACCTGATTCTCCGCCACCATGATCGGGATCACCGCGCGCAGCACCTCGGCGTGCGTCTCGCCCGGTACCGGGTCGATATCGAGCACCGTCCGTTCGAACAGCTCGCGCTCGGCGACCTCGGTCGAGATTTTGGCTTCCTCGGCCAGGATGTGCGCGGCCTCGTCCGGATTATCGAGTATCCACTGCCGCGCTCGTTCGTAGGTCTGCAGCACGGTCGCGGTCAGTTCCGGGTACTGGGTAATGAACTCCTCGTTGGCATTGAGGAAACCGTAGGTGTTGAAGTCGATATTGCGGTAGAGGAGCGTCGACCCGGCGTCGATCTCACTCGCCGCCATCATCGGGTCGAGCCCCGCCCAAGCATCGACCTCGCCCCGCTCCAGCGCGGTGCGCCCGTCGGCGTGCTGCAGATTGATGACCTCCACGTCGGCCCCGGAAAGCCCCGCCTCATTCAGCGAGCGCAAGAGGAAGAAGTAGGGGTCGGTCCCTTTGGTCGCCGCGACCTTCTTGCCGGCCAGGTCCGCCACCGCGGTGAGCGGGGATTCGGCAGGCACCACCAGCGCCGCCCATTCTGGTTTGGAGAAAATGTAGACGGTCTTGATCGGCGAGCCATTAGCGCGGGCCAGCAGCGCCGCCGCTCCGGCCGTCGATCCAAAGTCGATCGCTTCGGCGCGCAAGTACTCGTTCGCCTTGTTGCTGCCGGCGCTGAAGACCCACTCGACCCCGATCCCTTGCTCCTGCAAGGCTTCCTCCAGCCAGCCGAAGCGGCGCAGCGCCAGGCTGCTCGGGTTGTAATAGGCGTAGTCCAGCCGCACCGTGGCCGGCTGCTCCTGGGCCGCGGCTTCCAGCGCTGCCCGCCCCAACACGGGGAGAACCCCCAACGCCGCCGCACCCCGAATCACGTCACGTCGCGAGATACGCATTGTTTTCGTCCTTGCTCAACTCGGCTACCGTCGTTCGTCGCGCAATTGGCGCCGGACCTCCCCAGGTTCGCTCCGGGGACCGGCGCGGGTACAGGTACATGTCGCAGTGCATGTGCGAGCGCAATGAATCACGCCACCTCCTTGAGACCAAAGCGGCCCAGAATCTCGGCGCGCAGCCGAATCGGGTCGTGACCCGCCGTGGCGTACTCGGCGCTGATAGCCGCTGGCCGGCCCGCGAGCAGCACGATGCGGTCGGCAAGGCGTAGCGCCTCGTCGACGTCGTGCGTCACCAGAAGCACGGTCCGGGAGCGGTCACGGCAGGTTTCGCGCAAGAGATCACCCATCTGCAAGCGGGTGAACGCATCGAGTGCGGCGAATGGCTCGTCCAGTAGCAGCACCGCGGGTTTGCGCACGAAAGCCCGTGCCAGGGCCACGCGCTGGGCCATACCACCGGAAAGCTGATAGGGCCAGGAGCGCTCGTTGCCGGTCAGCCCAACCCGATTCAGGATTGCGGCGGGCGTCTCCGCGTCGGGAACACCGCGGGCGACGAGGGCGACGTTCTGCGCCACCGTGCGCCAGGGCAGTAGGCGCGGCTCCTGGAAGACGACCGCGCAGCGGGGATCGCAGTCGGTCACGGTACGGCTGCCGATCCTGATCTCACCGGCGGTCGGGGAATCGAGACCGGCCACCAGCCGCAACAGGGTGCTCTTGCCGCACCCGCTGGCGCCCAGCACCGCCACGAACTCGCCGGCGCCGGCCTCGAGCTCGATTCCTTGCAACACCGGCACCGGACCTTCCCGCCCGGCGAAGACCCGCCCTACCCCGCGGATCGAGACCGCTTCCGCCACCCGCGCCTCCCTGACATGCGTTCTGTGGGGGATACAACAATCCCCCATCGTCTTTTGCAACGATGAGGGAGTCTGTCCGCACGGCGACTCAGCGCCAGGAGAGCAACCTACCCTCATCGTCCAGCGCCGTGCTGTCGGACTTAGCACCTGCCCGGAATCCGGGTGGTTGCTGGGGCTTCAATGGGCCGATCCCTCCGCCCCTCTGGATGAGTGTGGTGTCTATCTTCGGTTGTGGGGGGCATTGTGCAGTACTGGATCAAGAAATGCAAGACCGGACGATCCTGACACCGTGTCACGCGCGATGAATCCAAATTCGTCTCTCGCGCGTTCATAGTCACGAGTCCGGGAAGGGAAACCCGGGCGAACCCGCAAGCGGATGCCCTCCGCGGTTTCCTCAGAGGAACCGATCGAGCGGCTCCGCCGTCCGGAGCACCGAGGGAGTCTCCGGTCCGCGGGATGGCGATGCGGGGCATTGCCAACACGGCTGGACGCGGATGGGCGCTCCGGTCGGGAAGATCCATGACCGGCCGGTCCGCGAGCGCGAGGTACGGGTCCGCGTGACCCAGTGATTCGCGTCCGGGTGGTGATGGACGAGGGAAGTCCACAACATGCACGTGCATACCCCGCGCACTCGCGGCTCCCGCCGCGTAGTCTTCGCGCTCCTGGCGTTGGTCATGGTCGCTTCCGGACTTGGTTCCGCGTTCATACCATCACCCAATCGCATCGCGTTGGCCCGGGATGGGGTGGCGCTGGGCGAGACGTTGATCCTCGCCGGTCCGGGCGGGCAATATGGCATCCTGACCGCGGCGCCGGCTGGCGCGAGCATGAGTATCGACGGCGACCCGGTCGATGGCTACTACCCGGTCACCTATCAGGGCATCAGCGGCTGGACCGCGGTCGGCCTGCTGCAAGCCGGTAACGGCAACAACGGTGGCGGCAATGGCGGCGGGGGCAACGGCGGTGGTGGTGACCGCACCCGCGAAAACGGCAACGGCGGCATCGAGACGGTAGTCGCCGCGCCCGTGTTCTCGGAAGGCGGCGAGCCGATCGCGCCGGCGCCCAGTGAGACCGCCACGGAGCCGGTGACCGGCGGCGCCTATGGTCCTGGCGGCGCCAGCTACAGCGAGCAGCAGATCACCGACATCATCTACGAGGCGGCGGACAACTACGGTCAGTCGCGCGAGGACATGTTGCGCGTCGCCCGCTGCGAGTCGGGGCTGGTGCCGAGCGCGGTTGGCGGTGGCGGCGCCTACCATGGACTCTTCCAGTTCGTGCCGAGCACCTTTGCCGGCACCCCCTACGGGGACTACGACATCTACGACGCGTGGGCCAATGCCAACGCCGCGGGCTGGATGTGGTCCGAAGGGCGCAAGAACGAGTGGGTCTGCCAGTAGCTGAGGGTGATGGGGTCATTGGGTGATAGGTGATTGGGGCATTACCCCTGCTCCTGAACCCCTCTTCCGGCGCCCCGGAAGAGGGGTTTCCGTTTACGCGATGCTAGCTCCCTATGACCCTATGACCCTATGACCCTATGACCCTATGACCCCATCACCCCATCACCCCGCCACCTGCGGTGGTATTCTCGCGGCGTCGTAGCCGCGTGGACCCGCTCCGCGGTGACGTGGAGAGCATGTGACCTTGAAACCCCACGCCAACCGGGGCGGACGACGTGGCGCGGCGCGTACGCTGACGCCGTGACGGTGGCCACCGCTGATCGTTCCCCGACGAGCCCATCACGCCGCGCTCGCCGTGACCGGCGAACACCGCGCGTGGTGGTGCTGCTCGTTGTGGTGTTTTTCGAGCTGAGCGCGGTCGTGCTGCCGGGTGTGGCCCAGGATTCGACCCGGACGGCGGCGGCTATCACCGAGACACGCGTCCGGGCCGAGCCCGCATCCTGGGCCGAGCCGCTGCTGCGGCTGCCCGCGGGAGCGATCGTGACGGTCTACGGCAAACCCCTGGATGGTTGGTACGTCGTCCGTCGCGGCCAATTGGAGGGGTACGTCTTGACCGGCGACCTCGCCACGGACGTGGCGCCCGCTCCGGACCCTGCCGCCGGAGCGCCGGAGTTTGTCGAGCAAGCCCAGGGCGTTCGCGGCAGCAGACGTGAGCAACGCCAAGCGCCAGACGCCACTATGGTGAGCGCGGAGGACGTCATCACCGCCACCGACGTCAATCTGCGGCAAGGACCGAGTCTGGAAGACGCCATCCAGGCGGTCATTCCGCGCCATGCCGAGATCACGTTGACCGGCCAGCATCGCGGTGGCTTCGTCGAAGTCACCTGGGACGGGGCGACGGGGTGGGTGTCGGGTAAGCATCTCACCGCGGCGCGGCCCGTAACGGCGAAAACCGATCTCGATCCCACCTCCTGGCGGCGCCACGAGCTGATCGCCATCATCTATGACGCCGCCGACCGCTACGGTCAACCGCGGGAAGACATGCTGCGCGTGGCGCGCTGCGAATCGGATCTGGTGCCGTCGGCGGTGAATGGTCCCGGCGGGAGCTACGGTCTCTTCCAATTCAAACCGGACACCTGGCTAGGCACCCCCTTCGGCGAATACGACATTTTCGATCCCCGCGCCAATGCCAACGCCGCGGCCTGGATGTGGTCTGTTGGCCGTCGCCGGGAGTGGGTGTGCCAGTAGGCGAGTCGACAGTCGACAGTCGGTAAGGTGAGGAGTTGATACGTCGCTTGATCCTCTCCTCCTCTTTCCCCTGAGCGCAGCGACACTCTCTCGATAGGGCAACAGATTGACCGATCACGCGCATTCGGCAGAGTCTGCATCGGGCATTCGGCGCGCCCGGCCAGACGAGGCGGCGGTCCTCAGCGCGCTGGCGCTGCGCGCCAAGGGGCACTGGGGGTATGACGAAGCATTTCTGGCGGCGTGCCGGGACGATCTGACGCTGTCGGCGGAGGATATCGCCGCCTCGCCGGTCTTCATGCTTGACGGTCCTGATGGCCCCACCGGTTTTTACCGCTTGGCGCTTCAGGACAACGGCGTGGCGGAGCTCGATGACCTCTTCGTCGAACCAGCGGTGATGGGCGAAGGGGTCGGACGGCGCCTCTGGACGCATGCGGTGGCGTACGCCGCGGCGCTTGGCTGCGTCGAGATTGTGTTGCAGAGCGATCCGCACGCCGTCGAGTTCTATGAGGCGATGGGCGCGCACCAGGGCGGGGAATCGGAATCGACCGTCACCCCGGGACGGATGCTGCCCGTGATGTGCTATCGGATTCGAAAAGAACCGTACGATTAGAGCGGCGTGCAGAAATGGTGTCATGCCGTGCGCGTTGATACGATAAAACAGGGTCATTCTGAGGAACGAAGAATCTCGGCCGGAGGCCGCGTTCGTTAGGGAGACACGAGATTCTTCGGCTGCGGCCTCAGAATGACACGACCTTCGGTCGCCGCGCCAAACTCGTAACCGGGAGGAATCGATGCTCGCTCGAGCGTTGCGCGACAGTCCAGGAGTTCTTAGCGGACTCGCACTGATTGGCGGATTCCTCATGATCTCCAGTCAAGTGTTGCCACTCGCCGTTGCGGGAGCAGTGCTGCTCATGCTGGGATTCTTGGTCCCGTTTTTTAGCTTGCTGCTTCCAGCTTCTGCAGCCACAGAAGTCAGGACCACCAAGACCGGCCGCTCAACAAAGTCTCTTCCTCAGCGACGCCCCGGACGAGCGCCAAAGCACGCCGGGGGCGACCGGATGACGTCGCCAATACGCAGTAGTCCAGCTCTCACTGCTCATCCACCCGGCCAGTGCTCCTCGCGAATCATCGTCGCGGCACTCTTCAGGAAGAGTGCCGCAATCTCTTGCTCCTCCGGCTTTCTGGGAAGTGCGAGAATGGCGCGGTAGTCGAGAGGAGCAAGACCATGTTCACAAGCGATTCACGGCGGCTGCGGCCGGGAGCCCTCCTGATCGTTGCCCTCACCTTCACGCTCGCGGCGTTCTCGAGCGTGACGCCCATAGACCCCGTCGCCGCGCAATCCGGCGGCACCGTCGCAGTGCAGGTGGTCGACTTCGCCTTCGAACCGGCGATGGTCATGATCGCGCCCGGCACCACCGTGACCTGGACCAACGCCGGCGAGCGGCCGCACACCGTCACCGCCAACGACGGATCATTTGATTCCGGCCGGCTCGATCCCGGCGAGCAGTTCAGTTTTACCTTCGCCGAGATTGGCACATTCGACTACGTCTGTGGTTTTCACCCCGAGATGCAGGGCTCCGTCATGGTGATGGCGGAGCAGGCCCAGACCGACACCCTCGAGGTCGCCACCGCCACTCCAGGCGAAGCAACAGCCTCAGATTCGGACGGTCAACCGTCCGCCGCGGCAGCGGGGGCGGCGGGACCCGTGCAAAATCTCAGCCCGGCCGGCGAGACGCGGCTGGCTCACATCCACGCCGGGACCTGCGATGAGCTTGGTATCGTCGTCTATTCCTTTCCCGACATCGCCACCTATCGCGTCGACGAGGGCGAGGAGACCGGGTTGGGAGCGGTCGAGCTGATTACCGGCACGACGCAAGTCCCGTTGAACGGACTCTTCGGCGAGCCGTTCTCGATTCACATTCACGAGAGCGCGCAAAACAAGCAGACCTACCTGGCCTGTTCCAACATCGGCAGCCAACCCGGGACGCCGTGGAGCGAAACTAACGGGCTTACCCTTCAGGCGACGGAGCAGAACGGGTCCGGCTATAGCGGGTTCACCACCCTCCGTCCTTCCCCCGCTGGCGGCACCCAGGTGTCGGTCGTGCTGGCGGCATC
>JACCXM010000320.1 GCA_013697005.1 Chloroflexia bacterium
GTCATCATTGGCGGCGACGGATGTCGCCGTTGCCGTCACGCCCCGACAGGCGCGAACGGCCTGGGGACCGTGGGCGTTTGGGGCCGTCGGTCTGGTCGCGGCACTGGCAGTGTGGATCGCGAGACCGGCGCCCGCGGCAGCGGAAGCCCAATGGGCGTCGTTCACTCGCATCAGCGAGACGGCTGGCGAGGAAACGTCACCGACCCTGTCGCCTGACGGCAGCACGGTGGCGTACTCGATGCGGTCCAACGGCAGTTGGGACATCTATTCGCAGCGTGTGGGCGGACGCAAGGCAACCCCGATCGTCAACGATCCGAAGCGCAACGAGGGTGGCCCGGCGTTTTCTCCGGACGGCGCGCTGATCGCGTTCCATGAGTCCGCCGGCCTTGGAGGCATTTTCGTGGCCGGGGCAACCGGCGAATCCGAGCGGCGCCTGACCGACACCGGCTTCGACCCCGCCTGGTCCCCCGATGGCGGCCAGATCGCGTTTACCACCGAGGCGATCATCGACCCCGCCTCGCGCGGGAGCGAAAGCGGGCTGTATGTCGTCGCCACCGGCGGTGGCAATCCCCGCAGGATGGTCGACGGTGATGCGGCGCAGGCGTCGTGGTCCCCGTCAGGCCGGCGCATCGTGTACTGGAGCAACACGAGCGGCCAGCGCGACATCTACTCGATCGCGGCCACGGGCGGCGCGCGTGTCCCACTCACACAGGATCCGGCGATCGATTGGTCGCCGGTATGGTCGCCGGACGGCCGGTATATCTATTTTTCCAGCAACCGTGGTGGCGCCATGAATCTCTGGCGGATACCCGTGAGCGAATCGACCGGAGAGGTGCAGGGAGCGCCCGAGCCGGTGACCGCCGGCGTGCAGGCGTCGGCCGCGATGCCCAGGCTCTCGAAGGATGGCTCGCGCCTGGCGTTCCGTTCACAAGTTGGAGCGATCAATCCGGTTGCTATTCCCTTCGACCCGATGACAGCGCGCGCCGGGGCTCCGTATGTGATCGACACACGCACCAGCATCCTGGTGCCGAGCGACGTGTCTCCAGATGGAAAGCAGGTCGCCTATTTCAGCATCGCAGACCGCCAGGAGGACCTCTTCATCGGGTCGGCCGACAGCCCGATCCGTCGCGTGACCGACGATCCGGCCCGCGACCGGGCACCGATGTTCACACCCGACGGGCGGTCGCTCCTGTTCTATTCGAACCGGGATGGCAATTGGGCGGCGTGGATGGTCGGCGTCGACGGCGGGGGTCTGCGCAAGGTCGCCGCGCTTGCCAACAACGGTGTGGTCTACCCCCTGATCTCGCCAAAGGGGAACGAGATCGTGTTCACGACCGCAAGGAACGACGGTGCGTTCCTTGTTCCGCTGGGTTCCTCTTCCGAAGCCGCGCCGGTCGAACTCCCCGGCGCGACCATCGATGGCACATCCTTCGCCGCCACCGACTGGTCACCTGACGGATCACGACTGACCGGCCAACTGTTGAAGAGCGGAGTTCCCTGGGGTGTGGGGGTGTACGATCTTCGCGCGCACGTGCTGACGATGGTCGCGCGGGAACCTGTATTTGCCGCAAAGTGGCTGGCCGACAGCCGACGAATCATCTACTTCACTGATGACGGCAGCCAGCTCATCGTCCTCGACACCGTGACCCGGAAGCGCACGGTCGTCGACGTACGGTTGCCTGCGCCAGCCACCAACGACGTCTTCGCCATCAGCCCCGACAACCGGACGATCTACTACGGCGCCGCGCGTTACGAGGCGGACATCTGGATCGTCGAGCGGAAGTAATCCTTAATCGTTGGGCGGGCCCGCGGCACGTGAGCCCAGGCCGCCCTCCCTACTCCCTCAGCGACGCGGGCGCAATGAGCGATCAGCGCTTGCGCGGCAGTCCGCCGCAAAGCAAGGAACCGTCCAGCAAGAAAGTGACGGTGATCGCGTACGTGGAGTTCGGCACGGTCCCTCTGGCGCTCTCGGTTGCGGGGATTGCCCTGCCGATCACGACGATCGAGGGTTGGATTCTGACGCCGGAGTTGACGGGTCGCGTCTCACAGATCAACAGCATCGCGATCTTCGCGGGTCTGCTGTTCTGGAGCTGGCCATGATTCGAGACCTGCCTTCCGCAGACCGGCGATCAGATGATCGATCATCTCCCTCGCGAACCACTTCCCCATGATCTCTCGTGCTGACTGGGCAAAGTCCGGCCGCTGCGACTGCAACCGCTCGAG
>JACCXM010000344.1 GCA_013697005.1 Chloroflexia bacterium
CCCCTCTCCCTGCGCACAGGGAGAGGGGTTGGGGTGAGGGTCTCGTGCCCAACCCGAAAATCTACGTATCCGCCGCCCAAAAACTCGTCAGATCTGACGATCCGCCTCGGTGTCCCACAGCGCATCATCGGATTACACCCTGAGTGGGTGATGTACTGTGCTGTCGGATGGCACAGCAACGGAGGTGATCCAAAGATGGCAACCGCGATTGCCGAACAGCAGAACCAGGCGGCGATTGATCCCGAGGTATTGCAGGAGTTCCGCGAGCTCGTCGGCGGCAACGTCATCCTGCCTGGTGACGAGACCTATGACGCCGCCCGCCGCGTCTGGAACGGCATGATCGACAAACGTCCGGAATTGATCGTCCGGGCCCGTGGTGTCGCCGATATCCGGCAGACCGTCACGTTCGCGCGGGAGAACGGGCTGTCCCTCACCATCAAAGGGGGCGGGCATAACGTGGCTGGTCACGCCGTCAGCGACGGTGGACTGACGCTCGATCTGGGCCAGATGCGGGCGGTCTGGGTCGATCCTGTGGCGCGGACCGCGCGGGTCCAGGGCGGCGCCCTCTGGGCCGACGTCGACCGGGAGACGGGTGCCTTCGGCTTGGCGACGACCGGGGGCGTCATCGCCTCCACCGGGGTCGCCGGGCTCACCCTGGGCGGCGGCATCGGCTGGTTGGTCGGCAAGCACGGCATGACGATCGACAACCTCCTCGCCGTCGATCTTGTCACCGCCGCTGGCGAATTCGTCACGGCCAGCGCCACCTCGCACCCGGACCTCTTCTGGGCGCTGCGCGGGGGCGGCGGCAACTTCGGCGTGGCGACGTCCTTCGAGTTTGCCTTGCATCCCCAAGGCGATGTGCTGGCCGGCTTCGTCGCCTGGCCGATCGCGCAAGCGCGGGAGGTGCTCGCGTTCTTCCGCGACTACACGGCAACCGCCCCTGAGGAATTGACGGTCTACGCGGAGCTGGTCAAAGACGCCGAATCGGGCGATCGGGTGATTGCGCTCGCCTGCTGCTGGCCAGGAGACAGCGCCGAGGGCGAGCGCGTGCTCGCTCCCCTACGCACGTTTGGCACGCCGGTTGCCAAGATGGTCGAGTTGATGCCCTATCCGGTCTGGCAGCAGGCCTTCGAGGACGAGTTTCCCCACGGTCGGCGCTACTACTGGAAGAGCGTCTTGCTTCGCGATCTGCCGGACGAAGTACTCGATGCGGCGGTGACGTATGGGACTAATCCGCCGGCACCCTGGTCGGCGGCCGTCTTCGAGTTCTATCGCGGTCCGATGAACCGTGTCGATCCGGCGGCGACCGCCTTCGCCCACCGCGACGCCCATTACCAATTCATCGCGGTCAGCGCCTCGGACGACCCGGCGGACGACGCGCGTGGCATCGCCTGGGCGCGCCATCTGCACGCGAAGGCGGAGCCGTATGCCCTCAATGGCGCCTTCCTCAACTTCAACAGCGCCGATGCGGTCGAGCGGCGCGACCGGGTGCGGACGGGCTATGGGGAGAACTGGGAGCGGTTGGTCGCGGTCAAGCGCCGCTATGACCCGACCAACGTCTTCCACGAGAACAACAACATCGTGCCGTGAGGGGTGACGCCTGGACCCTATCCATTGCGGTTCGACGCTCTGCTTCATGGCAACCCGGTCGCATTCTCCACGGTAACGACTTGGAAGGAGGTTCAATCATGGCAACGCTTCAGCGCATCACGGTCCTGTTCCCGCTCGCCTTCGTCGCCCTGCTGCTCGCTACAGCGTTCCGCGCCGGCACCGCCGCCCGCGCTCAGGACGCCACCCCGGGTGCTGCCCCCGATGCTATTCCTCCGCTGTTGCAGGAGATGGTGGACGCCATCAACGCCACCGACAGCGCGGCCTTGGCCACCCTCTACACCGAGGACGGCGCCCACGAGGACGTCCCGGCCGGCGTCACGGCGCGAGGCCGAGAGGAGATTGCCGCCTTCGTCGACGCAACGTCAGGCCAGTTCCGCGACGTGCGGTTCGCCCCGGTCTCGGCCCGCCAGGCCGGCGACCTGGCGGTGCTGGAGTACGACTTCTCCGTCACCGACCTGGCGAGCGGGAAGTCACTCACCTACCGCGGGGTCCTCGTCTTTGACCTCGACGGGGCCCTGATTCGCCGCAGCGCGGACTACTACGACCTCGCCGCCATCCTCGGCCAGCTCGGCCAGTTGGAGATGGACGCGGTCGCCGCGGAAGCCACGCCCGCTCCGTAGAGCACGACCGCGACGACCGCGCGGAAAATCGCCTGACACGTTCTCTTGAGGCGACGGCCAGACGGCCGATGCGGCGCGGGGTCCGACACCCGCGCCGCACCGGAGAAAAAGGGGAATTAGGGGCCGCACAATGGGATGCGGCCCAGAGTGAATCAGGCTGACGCGGCGTCCTCGTCTTCCTCGCT
>JACCXM010000350.1 GCA_013697005.1 Chloroflexia bacterium
GGGTTTCACCAGCGAAGTGCCGGCGGTGGCGGGGCTGCCGACGGTGGCCGCGCCGCGCGAAGCCGGTCCCACCCCGACGCCACGGATCGTCAATCTGCCGCTCGCGGCCCCACCGAGAGTGGCGCCGCCGACAGCCGTGCCGCCGCCGCCGACACTGCCGCCCTCGCTACCCGTAGCCCAAGCGCCGGTGCCGGTGGTTGCGCTGCAACCGGTCGAGTCCGCGCCCGCGCCGGTCTCCACCGCGCAGGCCGTGCCGGCGCAAGCGCAAGGCCCCGCAGACGGCGAGCCGACACCCGCGCCGGTGGTGCTCGACGACGATCCGTTCAACATCTTCAGCGAAGATGGTGGGTCCGGGATCGTTCCCGCCCAGAACGATGCGTTGGCACGGGCGCGCGCGCTGCAAGGTGGCTCGAGCCTGGACGAAGACGACGATCAGGGCAGTGTCGATCCGGTCGCGCCCGCCATCGACATCCCGGAGGTCGTCCTCGACGAGGGCGACATTCCGGTCGTCACGGGTCGCGATGGCACGGTGGAAATCGTGATGCCGGACGTCGACGCCATGATCGAGGAAATCACTTCCCGTGCCACCGATCCCGCGCGCAACCCGAACGTGACCGGCGCCGGAACCTCGGCCAACGATCGCGGCACAACGAGCGGAAACAACCGGCGTAAGAGCGCGCGCGATCGCATCAACGAGCGGCGCGGGCGGAGAACGACAGTTCCCATCTCATCGTCCGTGCCGAATACCGGCATCCCGGTTGACGAACCCAATCAGAACCAGGGCGAGTGCGAAGATCCATTCGCCAATCTGCCGGCGGATATGCGACCCGACAACTTCCCGTTCAGCGACTGTTAGCCCTTAGCCGCCGGTCAGCTGCACCCCGGCGACAAGACCCCAGGCGCCGGCGAGCATCATGTCGCCGTGCGGCGCCGCTTCGTGGTAGCCAAGACCTCGCGCCAGCCGGCGGTGCGGTCCCGTCATCGCCACGAAGGTGAATGGACCAACCTCGCGATAGGCGGGATCGAGCGCGGCGCCGTGCCCGTCGAAGCTCTCCCGGAAGCGTTGGGTATCGAGCGTGGCATCGCGCAGGCCGGCCACGAGCGCGGCGATGATCTCCGCCGTGATGCCGCCGGTGTGGTGCTCGAAGAGTCCGTAGAGGCGTTGATGTTTTACCAGTGTGGCGAAGGTGTGCATGTTGCCGGCATTGACGAGGATGGCGCCTTCGCCGGCGGCGGCTTCGGCCACAACCGGGTCGCCGAGGGCGCCAAGCACCGCGGCCGCGCCGGTATCCATCAGGACTACGCCCGGAGTCGTCTGCTGCACGGCCTGCATGCGCGTCATCCCCGCTGGCGGCTCGGTGTAGACCATCCGCCGGAAATCGCCACCCTCCGCGAGCAGCCCTTGGAGATATTCGAAACGAACCTCATTGTTGCCGGCGCCGGGACGAAACCCGTGATCCTGCACCGCGATCGCGACACGTGAAGGCAAATTGACCCCGAATGGCGCGAGCGCCGTGGCCAGTGCCTCGAGATCGACGTCGGCGGTCGCGATGACGGTCGCGCCGGACGGTGCATCGGGGCGAATCTCCACACCGAGATCACTGACTCGAGTCAAGTCGTTGTGAATCGTGCGCGCGGCGTCCTCGGTCGCCGAAAGCGCCAGACCCGCCGCCAGATGCTCTTTCATGGCGTCGGTCGACGCGCCACCGCCCATCAGCACCCCGGTGAGATGAATCGGCCGCCCCGCCTCCGTCGCCGCGTGCACGCGCATCCCGACGACCTGCGTCTGCGAGGGAAGCACCAGTTTGAGACAATTCTCCGGCTCCCGCTCGGGGTCGAAGAGCAGGATATCTTGCGTCCCGGCGCCGACGTCGATGGCGAGGATTGACGAGGGTGATGGAGTGACAGGGTGATGGAGTGATAGCACGGTGTTCTTCATTCCGGGATCCGCTATTCCCCTCTATCGAAGATTGCTCATGCCGGCCAATGGGCATTCACAAACGATTTCCTTAGCACCCTAGCACCCTATCACCCTAGCACCCTATCACCCTTCTCCACTGGTATAATCCACCCCGCCTGGGGCGCATAGCTCAGTTGGCCAGAGCGCACGGTTCACATCCGTGAGGTCACAGGTTCAAGTCCTGTTGCGCCCACCATTCCCCGGCCGTCGCTCCCGTCACTCCCGACTTCCGTCCTCCGTCCTCCGACTTCCGACTTCCGACTTCCGACTCCGTCAGTTCTCAGGTACCATTTCCAGCAACGCGGCGCGGCCGGTGTGCGGGCAGGCACGCGCCGAGCCGCGCGGCTTGACCGGGACTGGACGGACGCGGACAATTGCGCCGCGATCGTCGCGCCCAGCCCCGGAACCGCGAGTCTCGGCACGCGTGTGATCGCGCGGGTGGCCCATGACTCGCGGCAGCGAATCGGACCGAGTCGGAGGACGGAATGGCGCGGGAACAGACGCTGGCAGACAAGCTCTCCAGCTCGTCCCTGTGGCGGTCGGTGGTGCGACATGGCTACCCCGACACGCAGCGGAACCAGGCTCTCATTATCGCGAGCAACGTTTTTCTTCACATCCACCCCGTCAAGATCAAGCGCTATGCGACAAAAGTCACCTACACCTTTTGCCTGGGTGGGTTGTCGTTTTTCATGTTCCTGGTGCTCACTGGCACCGGTGTGCTGCTGATGTTCTATTACATCCCCTCCGCCGATCTCGCGTATCAAAGCATGAAGGACATCGAATCGAGCGTGACGTTCGGCCAGCTCATGCGCAACATGCACCGCTGGTCGGCGCAGGGCATGGTGATCGTCGTCTTCCTGCACATGTGCCGGGTCTTCTATACCGGGTCCTATAAACCCCCGCGCGAGTTCAACTGGGTGATCGGGGTCTTGCTGCTCGTGACCACCTTCCTGCTTTCCTTCACCGGCTATCTTTTGCCGTGGGATCAGTTGGCGCTATGGGCAATCACGGTGGGTACCGAAATCGGCGGCGCCGCGCCGTTCGTCGGCAATCAAGTGAACCTGGTGCTGCGCGGCGACTTCGAGATCGGGCAGAACGCGCTGATCCGCTTCTACACGCTGCACGTCCTCTTCCTGCCCCTGGTCGCGGCATTCCTGATGGCGGTTCACTTCTGGCGTATCCGCAAGGACGGCGGTATCTCCGGTCCGTTGTAACGGGGGTGTCGGGGTGACAGGGTGTTAGGGTATTTGGGTGATGGGTTTACCGAGGCGGGCGGTACTTGGGCTGCTGCGACCGGCCGCCTCTCCCACTTACCGACTTCCGACTCCGTGAGGGACACGATGGCTGACATCACGCAACAGATGCCAGGTGGATCACCGGCGGTGGCGATCGACGAAGCGAAACGCCAGAAACTGCTCGAGCTGGTGCGGGGGCGGGCGCTGGCGCGGCCGACCGATCTGGCTGAGGACGAGGTGATGGTCTGGCCGTCGCTCGTCGTCGTGGAAGCCGTCTGCGCGACGGTCTTCCTGCTCCTTCTGCTCGCCGCGTCAGTGCTGTTCAACGCGCCACTGACCGCGCGCGCCAATCTGAACCAGACTCCCAACCCGTCGAAGGCGCCATGGTACTTCCTGAATCTGCAGGAGCTGCTCCTGCACATGAACGCGGGTGTCGCCGGGGTCATCATTCCCACCCTGGCGCTGGGCGCGATCGCGGCCATTCCCTATTTCGACCGCTCGCCGCTGGGGGTCGGTATTCTCGGCACCTCATCGAAGGGACGCAAGATCGCCGGCTTTTCGGCGGTCTTTACCACGGTCGTCCTGATCGGGATGATCCTCCTCGACGAGGCCTCGGGGCGGACCCAATTTTTTATCGGCGGCATTTTGCGCACCCAGTTCGGCGCGCCAGAGTTCGTCTACAACCAGATGCTGCCGATGGGGATCATCGTCGTCCTGATCGGCGTTCTGGTGACGCTGGTGCAGGTGATCTTCAAACCGACCCGCCGCGAGATGATCATCGCCCTCTTCACCGCGTTCGTCATCACCTACGTCGTCCTGACCATCAGTGGCACATCGTTCCGCGGCGAAGGGCAGAATCTGGTCTTCCCCTGGCAATTGCCGCGGGAGCATCATTAGCATTTGGTTGAGGTCTCCGGTTCGAAACCGGACTGGTATCTGGCAAAGGACACGCGGATGTTCATGATTCTGCGAACTATATTCGGCATGGTGGTCGGCTGGATGGCCTCCGGGGTGTTCGCCCTGCTCGGCCGCAACAGTCAGGCGGCCCTCACCATTCGCCCCGATCGCCGCCAGTTCCTGCGCAACGCCGCGTTGGGCGCCGTCGGTTCGGTGCTGGCGCTGCTCGGGGCGGGTACCGGGCTTCTCCTCTGGCCGCGCAAGACGGGGGACTTCGGGAGCGCCTTGACCGTGCGTGCCGAGGATGTGCCGCCGGTCGACGGCGTGCCATATCGCAATATCCAGGGCAAGTTCTTTCTCATGCACAACAGCGACGGCCTCCTCGCGCTCTACACCAAATGCCCGCATCTCGGGTGCACCGTACCCTGGGTGGGACCGCCCGACAGCGCCAACGCCTTCCAGTGTCCGTGCCATGGCTCGATGTACAACTACGTCGGTGTCCGCACCGGCGGTCCCGCGCCGCGGCCGATGGACTACATGGCGGTGACCGTCGACGAAGCGACGGGGAACGTGACGGTCAATACCGGCGAAATCAGCGAGCGTCTGGCGTATGCGCCAGAGCAGGCGACGCCGTACCCGGTTTGAGCGGAACCAACCCGGTGGTGACCATAGGTCTGGCGGGCCTGTAGCGCGAAGGGGCAGAAAGCGTGGGAGCGGTCCAGAAGCTCGCGACAGTGGTCATCGTCGGCCTCGTGGCGCTGTCCACGTTGTTGGTGATCTACCTCGCCGACGAGCCCAACCGGATGGCCGCCGAGGTCGTGGAGAAGGACGAAGTCGCCATCGAGCGCGGCATTGACACCTTTAGCCAGAACTGCGTCGTCTGTCACGGACCGGCGGGAGAGGGGTATTCCGAGCCCGGCGCCTACGGTACGGGACGCATCGGGGCGCCGCTGGGCGGCAGTACCGAGCTGGGTCTGGCGGCGACCGCGCTCAATCAGACCGAGGATGAGGTCGTCCGCGAAGAGCGCTACGACGTGATTACCACCACCTTACAGAATGGCCGGGGGCTGATGCCGGCATTTGGCCGCGGTGCCGAAGGTGGCGCGCTCCTCAACGACGAGCAGATCCACGAGCTGGCACTGATGATCCAGAACGTCGACTGGGATCTGGTCTACAACGATGTGATCGCCTCGTCTGGCGGCTATCCGACCTTTCCCCCGCCGCCGGCTCCGGCCGGCGGGGCAGCGCCGACTGCCGCCCCCGAAGCGGCGCAGAACGCCGATGCCGGAGCCGGCGAGAATGCCGGCGACGCGGCGGCCTCCAACCAATTCACGGTCGAGTCCTACGACATTTACTTCGAGCCGAAAGAAATCGAAGTTCCCTCCGATACCGAGATCACCATCCTCCTCCCCAACCTGGGCGCGTCGTTGCACAACTTCAGCATCGACGCCCTCGATATCAGCGTCGACATTGCCCCCGGCGCTACCGAGGAAGTGACCTTCACCGCGCCCGAGGGCGAGTACGAGTATTACTGCAACGTCCCTGGTCACAAAGAAGCGGGAATGGTCGGTACGTTGATCTCGCGGCCGATGGCCTCCGCCGACGAGCCAGCCACGGCCAATGAAAACGCCGCCGAGGACGAAGTAGAAGCGGCTCAGCAGGCGGCGGGCGAGACGCCGGCCCCGGCGACGGCGCAGAATGTCACCTCGTTCGACATCTACTTCGAGCCGAAAGAAATCACCATCCCTTCGGACACCGACGTGCCCTTCACGTTACCGAACGACGGCGCCGCGGCGCACAACTTCAGCATTGACGAGCTCGGCATCAACGTCGATATCGCGGCGGGAGCAACCGGGGAAACGGTGATCAACGCGCCCGCCGGGACGTACGAGTACTACTGCAACATCCCCGGTCACAAAGAGGCCGGCATGATTGGAACCTTGATCGTCGAGTAGACATCGCGGAGAGCGCCATGATTTTCAACAATCTCGCCGAGAATTTCGGTGTTCTCGCCGACACCGTCGAGGTCGTGATCGCGGTGATCATGATCATCGCCGGCATACTCCTGACGTATTTCGTCCAGAAGTGGGCGGACCGCGCCGGTGAGCCGCCTCCCGCGGACAACCAGGGGTTGAGTGGCGCGGCGCAGCAATACGAGCCGAACAGTCTGCGCGGCTGACAGTGAAACCCTCACCCCAACCCCTCTCCCTGTGCGCAGGGCGAGGGGCTTTTTGCGCCGCGGTGTACCGTGTCATTCCGGGGAACGAGGAATCTCGCCGTCGTCGAACGCCATATTGCACCATGAACGCTGTCTCCGCCCCGCCGGACGCTAATGCACCCGCCTGCCTCCACGAAAAGCACCCTGAAGGGCGCTGCCGATCGCGACTGCTCTTTCACTCTCTTGATCGGCCCTCGTAATGGCACGCGCTACCTCCGCCAAGACGTATCTCTGGTGCCAAACCTGCCGCCGCTCCTACTCCCATGCCGACGCGCCCGATGGCATCTGCCCAGTCTGCGTCGCCCCAATGCGCGAGATGAGCCGTTTCGCGGCCATCGCGCGTGGGTTCATGGCCAATGAGCTGGCGCTATCGCCGTTACAAACCAAACACCGCCAGTTGATCCAGTTGACCTGGACCCGCAACGGTATGGGTGAGCGCTATTACCAGGTGCTGGCCCCCGAGATGCCGTACTCCCGGTTCGAAGCGATGGTGACCGGACTGCTGATGCGCGGCGCGGACGAAGGGTGGGTGCGCTTCGTCTTTCCCCCTTCGCCATCGTCGGATGAGTCGGCCTACCGGCTGGAGTTCGTTGATGAGGAGCGGTTCGTACGCGAACTGGAGGCGCTGGCCGGCGGGAACGCGGGTGATGGGGTGATGGGGTGATGGGCGGATGACGTCATCGCCCTCAGCGACGGAGCGCACCCTGCGCGAATACCTGGACGCCGTTGCCGCGGGAAGCCCCGCGCCGGGGGGAGGGAGTGTCGCCGCGATTGCCGGCGCATTGGCCGCGACGCTGGGGGAGATGGTCGCTAATCTCACCCTGGGACGCGCCCAGTACGCAAGCGTCGAGGATGTGCTGCGGCCGGCGCGGGATCGCCTGACCGCGCTGCGTACGGCGCTCACGGAGGCCGCCGTTGCGGACGAACGGGCCTATGCGGCGTATCGCGCGGCAGTGGCGCTGCCGCGAAGCAGTGTGGTGGAGCAATCCGCGCGCAAGGTCGCCATGCAGCAGGCGTTGTTCGCGGCGACCGAGGTTCCGCTTGGTGTCGCCGAGGCTGCTGCCGAGATCGCCGCATTGCTGGAGACCGTGGCGCGGGCTGGCAATCCGCATATCCGCTCGGATGCGGCGCTGGGTGCGCTGCTGGCCGACACGGCACTGCTGGGGGCTCTCCTCAACGTGCGCGCCAACGCGGCGCAGATGCGGGATCAGGACCGAGCCTCCACGTACCTGGATGATGCCGATCGTCTCGAAGAAGGTGGGCGAGAGTCCGCGGCGCGCGCATTCCAGATCGCCACGGAAGAAGTGCCCTGACCCGTTTTCGTTGACGCTCTCAGGCCAGAATGCTATCTTCAACCCGTCACGGCGCATTCGTCTAGTGGCCTAGGACACCGCCCTCTCAAGGCGGAGATCAGGGGTTCGAATCCCCTATGCGCTACCAGCGGCGGCTTCCGGCGTCCCGGAAAGCCGCCTTTTTTTGTTCTCCGCGCGCCTTGTCCTCGCTATGCCACATGCGGCAATACCTCAGCGGCGAGCACCTGCACCCCCCGCAAACGGGCTTCCATCACGGTCGGCGTG
>JACCXM010000397.1 GCA_013697005.1 Chloroflexia bacterium
CTCATCAAATAGGCGCCGTGTTAACTGAAAATCACTTCCTATCTCGTGGAGGTCAAGCCATATTGGGTCTTGGCTTGACAGTGCAAGGTGCTTCTCAATTCTTGTCCGCTCAATATCGAGTGTGACACTCTTGCCGATACCTGGTTCTCCCAAGAGTACGAGACATTGATAGTCTGCGAGCAAGTTGACCGGCTGGACATTGGGGTTAAGCTGCGTGCCCCAGTCTGATTGAGGATCTTCGAGATATCCGTCGCTCGCAAACCTGATCGTTTCCCCAGGGTGAACCCAGAATCTTTGCCACTGAATGTTTACAGGGGTCATCTCATTGCTCATCTGAAGAAATCTCAATCAATTCTAGCGGCTATTTTCTCACCACCTAGACTCCGTTCAAATCGCCGCCGACGACCCGCCATCCACGTACAACGCCGCCCCAGTGATGCCGCTCGCCTCGTCCGAGGCGAGGAAGGCGACCGCGTTGCCGATCTCGCGGGTGGAGAGCATCCGACCGTTTGGTTGCTGCTTGAGGATGATCGGGGTGAGCGCGTCCAGCCCGCCCAGCTCCGCGGCCAGACGCTGGTTCATCGGAGTATCGACCCAACCGGGGCAGATGCAATTCACGCGGATGCCTTGGGTGGCATAGGAGACTGCCAGCGCCTTGGTCAGCCCGATGATCCCCGCTTTCGAGGTGGTGTACGCCTCGTACCCCGGCTCGGTGAGGGTGGCCATCACCGATGAGGTGTTGACGATCGCGCCGCTGCCGCGCGCCAGCATACCGGGGATCACGGCCCGGCACATCAGATAGATCCCGCGCAGGTTGATATTCAGCACGTCGTCCCAGGCGTTTTCATCGACGTCGCGGAAATCGCCGCTGGTCATCACCCCGGCGTTATTGAAGAGGATATCGGCGCCGCCGAAGGTCTCCCCCGCCAACGCGTCCGCGCCGCGCGCCGTCTCCCGGTCGGCGACATCGCCGGCGTAGGTAACGACGTGCTCCGGCGCAATAGGGAGCCCGCGCACGGTTGCCGCTAGACCATCCGCGTCGCGGTCGACCAGCACCAACCGCGCCCCCTGCTCGGCGAAAACCGTGGCCGTGCCCGCGCCGATCCCCGACGCCGCCCCGGTGATGATCGCTACCTTGTCCTGAAGTCTCATCTCGTCTCCTGCGGTCATAGGGTGTTAGGGTGTTAGGTTAAACGGGGCGTTTTGACTCCAGCGTCGTCTCTCCCATCACCCATCACTCCATCACCCTCGATACCACTCCCGCATCTCCTCGTGCCCCGGCATCGCCAGGATCTCGTCGAGCATCGCTTCCGCCTGCGCCAGGGACGTGGTCCAGGGATCGGCCAGAATCAGTTCCAGCAGCCGCTCCCGGCTCCCCTCGTCGTAGGCCGCCAGTTCGATCGTCACCGGACTCACCCGGTCGCGCCAGATCTGCGCCAGCACCGCATCCGGGAGCCCCTGGGTCTGGATGCCCGCGATTCCTCCCTTGCTGACCAACGTAGGAATCTCGACCGCGAAATCGCGCGGGATGCCCGGCACGAAATCGCCGCTGTTGAGCACATTGGCAATCAGCATGCGGGGGATGTCGCAGACGATCGATTCGATGAGGGGCACCATTACCTCGCCGGACAGGTTCGGCGGAATTGGCCGCGACACGGTGAAGACCGCCCGCTCGATCGCAGCGAACTTTGGCTCCCCATTGGCGAAGAAGCGCTCCTTCCACCACTCGTCCATGGCGCCGGGGGGGAATACCGCGCTCACCGGCCGCGACTCGTCAAGCGCCGCTCCCTCGATCTCCGCTACCCGCTGCGCCCCGCGGGCGAAGTAGCGCGCCCACCAGGCCGCCGGGTCCTCATGCCAACGGCGCTCGGTCGCCGCGTCCGTGTGGTACCACCACGGCCAGGAACCGCCGCCAGGGTTGCAGGTGTCGCCAATCGGGAAGACCCCGAAGCGGCGGTAAAGATCGATCGCCACCGGTCCCAGATAGTCACTCGGCGGGCAGGTCTCCCAATAGGCGGGCGCCGATTGCTCGATCCACTCGTCGAGCAGGGGAAAGATGTCCTGTCCGTCGTGGTAGGCGTGGGTGAGGAAGACGGTGTGATTGACCCCCGGAATCTCGAACGTCAAATGGTCATGATCCAACCCCAACGCGTCGGCGAGCTTGTACACCCCGGCGAACCCGTGGCAAAGCCCGACCATCTTCACATCGGGGTAGCGTCGCCCCAACCAGGTGATCCCCGCCAGCACCGGGTTGGCGACTTGCAGGTACCAGGCCTCGGGGCACAACTCCCGCACCTCTTGCACGACCTGGTCGAAAAAGCGCAGTTGGTAGGCATTCACCCAGAATGGCTCGTCGTGCATCACGTGCAGGCTGCCGCCGAAGCGGTAGCCATGTCGCGCCGCCACCTCCCACCCGGCGCGCATGCGGCCGTAGCCGGTGACCAATGCGGTGTTGATCACGAAATCCGCGCCGTCCAGCGCCTCTCGCCGGTCGGTCGTGGCGATCGTCTCGATCCCCGCGCCGGTCTCCTCGGAATAGCGTTGGCAGAGGCGGGAGATTCCCTCCAGCCGCGCCTTGTCGATATCCATCAGCCGCACCGTGCAGCCATGCAGCCGCTCGGTGAGACAGAGGTCGCGGATCAGCCCCAGCGAAAAGACCGCGCTCCCCGCACCGATAATCGCGATGGTTGGCGGCACGATTCCCCTCTTTCTTCTCCACCCCACAGGGCGCCAAACGGCAGCGCGGTCAGTGTCAAGCCCGCTGGACCAACGATCGAGATCATCACATCCCGCTCAGTGGGAAGGTGCTGAAGCGTTTCCGCCATTGGGCGCAGGATCGGTGAGAGGACCGTATTCGACCGCGCAGCCTCACCCCATTGGCGGAAGTGGCCGCGCCCAGACAGGGTCGGAAGTCCGGATATCGGCCATGATCCGCTCGATAGGCCGTACAACAATCACATAGAGCGGAATCTCTTCCTCGACCTGCATCGCCAAGTTCCGCTCGAC
>JACCXM010000418.1 GCA_013697005.1 Chloroflexia bacterium
GGTATGGAAGAAGGGGGTCGCCGCGGCGAGTGAGAGGGTGGCGCCGGCTCCTTTGAGCACGGTTCGCCGGTCGGCGCGCCGGGACAAGTGACGTCGCGGGGAGTCATCGCGCATGGTGATCGCTCCTTTGCGTCTGGGCAAACCAAATGCTGTCCCGAGCTGCGACGCCCGGTGCAGGGATCGAACCATCTCCGGTTCGCCATGTCAAGCGCGCATGAACCGGGCCAGGGCGGGGGTGACGGGGTTACGGGGTGATAAGGTGATGTGACGAAAAAGCCCCTCTCCCTGCGCACAGGGAGAGGGGTTTGGGTGAGGGTTTCTCAGGCCCCGCAGGGGATAACCGGGCAATCATCACCCTTTTGCGTGCGCCGGCTGTCCACGGCCAATGGCTGACCCGAACGGTCCCGCGCTTGGCGCGAGCCGCCCCAGACGAGGCCCCGCGCCGCCAGCTCGCGTTCTTTGGAGGCAAAGGCATCCCGGCTATCGACCCCGTAGCGCATCGAGGTGACGGCGAGCAGGATCAGCATCGCGACGGCGATAAACAGACTGGTGGCTTCCATGCTGTGCTCCGTTCTGGACCGTATCTGAGTGAATGTGCGGACGTTTCGCGATCGAATGGGTTCGCGAGCTAGCAACCCGCGGTGCGGCGCGGCCCAAGCGGCGACGCGAAACGGAGACGCGGCGCCGCCAATGCGCGCAAGCTCGCCAACGACAGCGTCAGATGCGGCAGGCGCGGCCCGCCAGTTCGCGCTCGGTCCCTCTTCGATCCGGCGATCGCCTCCGCCGCGCGCGTATCGGCCTCAACCATCCGCTGCCACTCCTGTTGCCGGAACTCGGCCTCGGTCTCGATTCCGTACCAGTTGACCATCGCTGACTCCTCGTGCTGCCCGGCGTTCGTGGCGCTCTGGACGAGCCTCGCGCGTCCGACTTCTGCCACGTCTATAGAACGTGACAAGGGATGGTATGTGAGGTCGCGGACGCCACCACCATGATGCCAGCCACTGGTCGGCCAAAACTGGCTCAGATTGGGCACAGATCGGGGCACCAGGGGGTTGACAAGCAGTGCGGCGGGTGTACTCTGGGCCACAATCGGCGCACCCTCTGCAGCGGACCGACCCGCCCCCTTTATGCCCCTCCTTTAGGGGAATCCGGCAGCCCCACGCGGCCCCGCGCTCTCCAATCGAGCGAGCCACGACAGGAGCGTCCCTCATGAATCGCATCCAGCCCTCGTCATCCGTCCAGTCGCTTCCCTTTTCGCGCCGCGCCCTCGTCGGCTCCAGCCTGGCGGCGGCTGCGCTTTCGCAACTCAGTGCTCCGCGGATAGTGGCAGCGCGGCAGGATGCCGCTACCGATCCGGTGACCTGGAGGACGTGGCTGCTCGATGCCGTCGATGAGCTCCGCCCGGGCGCCCCACCCGACCCAACCCAGACCGAGATCGACGAATTGCTCGACTACCAGAGCCGGCGCAATGACGAGACCACGGCGATAGTGGCACGCTGGGGGAGCGGTCCGGCAGTCATCCCCTGGGTCGAGTTGGGACTCGATCTCGGCGGCGAGTTCGGACTCTCCGGGCCGCGTGATACACGCGTGCAAGCTCTCCTGCGGACCGCGATGTACGACGCGGTGCTCGCCACGCGCGATGCCCAAGCGGCCTACCCGCGCGATACCCCTGCCGCGGCCGACCCAAGTCTCACACCGATGGCAGGCGTGGTCACTGAAGGCTCGTCCTTTCCCTCGTTGCACGCCGCCGTGGCCGGGGCGGCGAGCACGGTTTTGACTTCCCTCTTCCCGGACGCGGAGCCAGGCCGCTTCGAGGCGCTAGCGACGGAGGCCGCCGAGTCCCGCCTGTGGGCCGGCGCCAGCCACCCCAGCGACGTCGAAGCTGGCCTCGCGCTCGGGCAAGCCGTGGGAGAGCTGGCCGTGGCTCGCGGCAAAGCCGATGGCTCTAATGCCATCTGGGATGGCAGCGGCCGGTTGACGGGGGAGGGGTACTGGGTGCCGACCCCACCCAGGTTTGTCGAGAACCCTGTTGAGCCGCTGGCCGGGACGTGGCAGACCTGGGTACTGCCGAGCGGTGATGCCGTGCGGCCGGCCCCACCACCGGCGTACGGATCGCCCCTCTGGCAAGCCGAGCTGGAGGCGGTGCAGGACGCGACTTCCAACCGCACCCTCGAACAGGTGCGCATTGTCGACTACTGGGCAGGCAAGGGTCCGTTTCGCTCGTTCACCGAGTACGCCCTCGACGGGATCGCGCGAGACGGGCTCGATGATGCGCACACGGCACGTGTCCTGGCGCTGATGAGCGTGGCCCAGGCCGATGCGGTCATCGCCGTCTGGGACGCCAAGTACACATGGTGGACTTCCCGCCCGATCACCGAAGACCCGGACCTCGATATGCTGCTGCCCACGCCGCCGTATCCGGCCTACCCCTCAGGGTTCTCGGCGGTTTGCGGAGCCGCTGCCGTGGTGCTGGGGCACCTGTTCCCACGCGCTGAGGTTGACCTTCTGGCTAGCGCCGCCGAGGCTGCCGCTCAGCGCTGCTGGTCCGGCATCCACTACCCAATCGATGATGACATCGGGTTGGAGATGGGCTACCAGGTCGGGCGTCTGGTCAACAGCGTCGCTCGCGCCGATGGCGCCGAGTGAGTGGAATGGCATGCTCGCGGCGTCGATTCCCGATCATCCCTTCCCACTCTGAGAACAGTCAAGCGAGGTCGCCAGATCGACGCCGCGATTATTGGCGGTGATCCGCAACTCGCGGCGGGTCAGTCCACGCTCACGTCGGGTTGGGTGAAGTGAGCCAAGTATGGCGCGTACCGGAATTTCCGGTCGCGTGGTCGCCCCGTTGTCTCTTCGAGAATGCCGAGTGCAATGAGGAGGGACAGTAGCCGGTTCGCGGTCGCGTACGTCACCTGGAGCTCCCGCTCGACCCAGCGGACATTGACGAGTGGGCTGCCGAACAGGCGGTCGAGGAGCGGTAGTCCATGCCGCTCCAAACGATTGGCGAGGAGAAGCGCGCGATGCGTCTCTCGTAGGTCCAGAATCGCGCGCGCGGTTGCTGTCGCCTGCTCCGCAGTTTCCGCAACGCCTTTCAGGAAAAACGCAATCCAACCCTCCCAGTCGCCTTGGGTCCGCACCGTCATGAGCCGGGTGTAGTACTCGGCACGATTCAGCATCAGATACGTGCTCAGATACAGCACCGGGAGCCGCAGCACCCCTCTGTGGCAGAGAAGCAAAGTGATGAGCAATCGGCCAACGCGCCCATTGCCGTCGAGGAATGGGTGAATGGTTTCGAACTGGACGACCGAAATTCGCCCGGCTGCTTGTCAGCGCCACGGACGTTTTCCAGGAGTACGCCGTGAATCTCCTTGATCAGGCGCAATGAGAGCGGCAGCGTTGCCAAGCGATCGAGACCATGGTTCATCGCACGGACGTAATTGAATACCTCGATGGCGTCTGCCGGGATTTCAGAACCCTTCGGATCGAGCTCAAACCTCAGGATGTCGTCAAGCGAACTCTGGGTGCCTTCGATCTGTGAACTCAGAACGGCTTCCTGACGGACATACATGGCAACAAAAAGGCTTGGATCTGGGAGCGTCAACGTGGCGCCATCCAGCCGGCCAATGGCCTGATCGGCCCGCGACAGGAGCGCACCGAGAGACTCATCAATCCGAACCGGCGGATCGGGAGGCAACGGCGCGGGAATGAACGCGCGATGTCCCGCCGGCTGGAGCACGAGACGACCGGCCCGGGCACCTGAGCGATCCATCGATGCTCCTTATTGCGTTTCATGTCACTATGCGGTTCCATAGCTGACGTTTTTTGTACTTTTTGGCGGTTCTTGACAATATGGATCGGAGAACTCGTCTCTTATTATCGCGCGATGCAATACCGGAGCCCTGTCACCCCACCCGAACCCGTGCCATGAACGCCCGCACGCGCTCCACGTCCACGCCGGCCTCGCGGGCGCGGTGCTCGAACGCCTCGCCGACGATCGCGCCGTCGGCGTGCGCTAGCAGACGCGGCAGATTGTCTCTGGTGACGTATCCACCCAGCAGAATCGGCACCGTCACGCGTTCCGCGGCCGCGCGCGGCAATGCCAACGCCTCGTGCTCGTCGCGGTGCGCCACGATGACCGCGTCGGCCGCGCCGAAGAAGACGGCGTCGCTCGCGGCCTCTCCCACCTCTTCTAACGACCGTATGTTGTGCATGGTCGCCACATCCGCCAGCAGCAGGATGCGCTCGGCGCCGAGCGCCCGGCGGTAGCGCAACAGGTCGTGCGGCATGCCGGTGAGCGTGCCCTGCGCGGAGGGCGAGACGCCGGTGAGCACCGCGGCCCGCGCGAAGTGCGCTCCCGCCACGTGGGCGATGGCGATCGAAGCGGCGGTGTCGTTGCGCAGCACATGCACGCCGACCGGCAAACCCACCGCCGGCACCACCTCGTGGACCACCGCACCCATCGCGGCGACCACGTCCGGCGGGGCGTCATTCGCGGCGAAGGCGCGGTCTCCCCGGTTCTGAACCAGCACCGCGTCGGCGCCACCGGCTTCCAATGCCTTCGCGTCCCGCACGGCCTGGGCGATGACGTCGGGCAGCGGCGTGGCCGCCAACGGTCCGCCCGGTAGGGGTTTCAGATGCACCATGCCGATGATGCATTTCTCGCCACCCCTTCTGGGTGGCCAGTGCAAGCCGGTCATCGGCGCTACCACCCTTCCAGGGGCGCGGTGTAGAGGAGACCGAGCGCGTAATCGAGATCGACGGTATCGGGGCGGTCCGGGTTTGTGCCCAGCACCTGGCTGAAGCGCTCCGCCAGCACATGCAATGCGGTCATCGCCACCAGCGCGCCCGACCAGATCGCCAGACCGCCGGTCGGCAGCGGCACGACCTGCCCATCCCGCCAATCGTCCGCCAGCTCGGCGCGCACGAGCGAGACGACGAGCGCCCCCTGCTTCGCGGCGTACTCGGCGACCTGACGTTCCCGCTCGGCGGCACTGCTGGGGGCGATCACGATGACGGCATCGGCGGCGCCAACGGCAAATCCGACGAGGTGCAGATATTCTTCCGCGTTCACCGCCAGCGCCTGGCGATGGGATGTTTCGTGGAACTTGGCGGCTCCCACCAGCGCGGCGGCGCGGCTGGCGCCACTGCCGACGAGGATGATGTTGCGGCGGCTCGCCAGCTCCGCGGCCGTTCCCGCGAGTTGCGCCATCGCCGGGGAGGTGAAGACGGCTTCGATGGCCGCCGGCAAGTCCTCTGCGAGCTCGGCGAGCGCTGCCTGGTACGCCTCGGCGCCGAGCCGCCCCCGCGCGTGTCCCAGAGTCGCCGCCAGCCCCGTCAGCACGGCCGCGGCGGCGGTGGTGGCTTTGGTGGGAAAGGTGTAGGACAGACCGGCCTGGGTCACCAGGGCCACCCGCGCCGCCTCCGCCAGGGGACTGCCCGCGTTGTTGACCACGCCCACGGTGAACGCGCCACGCCGCGCCGCCAGCGCGACCGCTTGCAGCGTCCGCAGCGACTTGCCGGACGCGCTGACTCCTATGACGAGCGTGCGTGCCGAGACCGCTCCCAACCGCGCGGTTACCAGGTCATAGGCCTCGATGCCCTCGGCCGCGACGCCGGCCAGCTCCTCGAACGCCGGCGCCGCCACGTGCCCGAGATAAAAGGAATCCCCCGAGCCAACCACCAGCATGCGGTCCACGTCCGTGTCGACCGCGGTGCGCGCGATTTCCCGCCATGCGTCGTGCGCGGCCGCCAGGCTGGCGCGGATGGCGTCCGGCTGCTGGCGCAGCTCCCGTGCGAAGTGCGAGACCGCAACCCCGTTCGCGTCACCCAATTGACTCCTCCTCCGGCAAGTGCAGCAACCGGGTCACCGCGTCCCGGTCAGGCATGGCGCGCGCACCGAGGTGTTTGACCGAGAGCGCCGCGGCCGCGTTGGCAAAGGCGAGCGCCTCCCGCTCCGACTGGCCGTCCTGATACGCCGCGATGAAGGCGGCGGCGAAGGCATCGCCCGCGCCCGTGGCGTCCACCACGTCTACCGCGTGCCCCTTCACCGCGAAGGCACTCGTGCCGCCAATCCACAGATGAGCGCCGCGCGCGCCGCGCTTGATGGCGAAGCACTGTCCCGGCCGCGGCGCCAGACCGAGATCGTGAATCTCCTCTTCCCCGGCGAGTACCACATCGGCCATTCCGGCCAGCGCCTGCATCGCCTCCCGCAGCGGAGGCGGCATGATGGCGCTCGGATGCCGCACGTTGGGGTCGAAATACGTCGTGATGCCTGCCTCGTGCAACCGCGCGGCAAGCCGGCGGGTCGTCCGCCGCGCCGGTTCCTCCAGAAGCAACAAACCGGTCAGGAACACCGCCGCCGGCGTCTGCGCGCACAGCAAGACCACGTCTTCATCCGCCAGGCGCGTTTGCGCCGCGCCGAGCGCGCAGGCCAGAAAGGTGCGCTCACCATCCGGTTCCACCAGCGAGATGGCGACCCCGGTTGCGGCGGCGGGATCGCGCACCACACCTTCGACGTCCACCCCGCGCGCCCGCAGATCGTCAGTCAAAAAGCGGCCGTTGTCATCCTCTCCAACGCGGCCCACGAACGCCACCGCCCGCCCCAGATGGGCCAGACCGGCGGCGACGTTGGCGGCGGTCCCCCCCGCGACCCGCACCGGCGGCGGACCCCAGACCGAACGGCCACGCTGCGGCAGCTCCCCCACCCGCACGATCACATCCACCAGCGCGTCCCCGACGCAGACGATCCGCCCCTCCGCGGCAGAGGTCACACCTCAATCCCTATCACCCCATCACCCCATCACCCCATCACCCCGTCATCCCGTCGTCC
>JACCXM010000422.1 GCA_013697005.1 Chloroflexia bacterium
CGACGACGGCGAGCTGAAACTCCTCGCCCGAGGCATCGTTAAAGCGCAGGCGATAGTCCAACCGGTGGCGGTCCGGGTAATGGCGATAGTGAACGGCGCGGATGGCATCTGCCCGGATCGTACCCAGCGAGCGCGTGCCTTCCCCGGTACGGACGTAGCGGCCCCACGTCCCGTTCGGATCGGCGTGAATCTCCGCCGCGAAAATCGCTCGCAGCGATGGCGAAAGCGAGCGCTCCAGCAGGGCGATCCGCTCCGCATCTGACAGCATTCTCAGTACCCGGTGTCCGCTGAGCGGGATCACGCGATCCTCGGTGTGTGGCACGCTCATGCGCTTCGGCGCCCGGTTGACCTGGAGCTCGACCACGGCGAACGGGACCACCGCCGCATCCCGGGCCGAACGCAGCCATCGCTCGTCGGGTCCCTTGCGGCCCGCCACCGGGCGCACCGGGGTTCCATCTTCGAGGTAGCCACCGACGCAGACGCGGTCGCCCTCCATGCGCGTGATGTCGGTGACGATCATCTGCCGCCGCCGCGATCTATCCTTCCAAACGCCCAGGATCCGCTCTTTCAGTCCGATGGCGGGCATGGCATGGCTCCCACGTCAGATCGGAAGCAGAAAAACCGCGTGGCTTTGACAGCCGCTAGCGTATCGCATCCCGTTCCCCCCTCGCCCTGCGCACAGGGCGAGGGGGGCGGGGTTCACGCGGCCAAGCAGCTCCCCCTTCCCCCGCCGTTCTCGCCCGATCTCGTGGCAAACCCGCGAGGCTCGGAAGAACCGGTTCTGACCGTCTTTACCATCGGTCATAGCACCCATGAACCCGACGCCTTCCTCGTCTTGCTGCGGCGGCACCGGTTGGCAACCCTCGTCGATGTCCGCAGCGCCCCCTACAGCCGGTATGCGCCGCACTTCAGCCAGGGCGCTCTCCATTCCCTGCTCGATGGCGCCGGTGTCCGCTATATCTGGGCGGGAGAGGCGCTGGGAGGCCGCCCGGCTGACCCCGCCTGCTATCGCGACGGGATCGTGCGCAAGGGCAACGTCGACTATCGCGCCATGGCGCGGCAGCCGTCATACCAGGATGGCGTACAGTGTCTCCTTGAGCACGCCGCCGGCGGACCGGTCGTGATGATGTGCAGTGAGGAAGATCCGCGGCGCTGCCACCGTCACCATCTGATCGAACCTTCGCTGCGTGAACGCGGCGTCACCGTGCTTCACATCCGGCGCGATGGAGAGCTGGAGAGCATCGATCCCGATGAATCCGCGCTCGCCCCGCCGAGCCCGCAGCTCGCGTTGCAAGGAATCGAGACATGAAGCTGTACACCATTGGATTCACCCAGAAATCGGCCGAGCGTTTTTTCGACCTCCTGCGCCAGCACGGGGTGGAGCGCGTGGTCGATATCCGGCTCAAACCGGGTGGGCAGCTCTCGGGGTTCGCTAAGCAGAACGACCTCGCCTGGTTTCTGCAGCGTCTCAACGGCGCGGCGTACATCCACCTGCCGCTGCTCGCGCCATCGGCCGAAATTCGCGACGACTACCGCAAGGACCACGACTGGGAGCGGTATGTCCCGCGCTTCGAGGCGCTGATGGATGCGCGCGGCGTCCCGGACATCCTCGACCGCACGTCATTCGAAGCCCAGGCAAGCTGCCTGCTCTGCAGCGAACCGACCCCCGAACGCTGCCACCGCCGTCTCATCGCCGAACGTCTCGCCCGCACCTGGCCGGACGTCGAGATCGTCCACCTGGTGTGAGGAGTCGGTGAGTCGAAAGTCGAAAGTGAGACGGCGTGTAGGGGCACGGCATACCGTGCCCATGGCGTTGCCTGCACGCACGTCACCCGCGTTTCACAACCCACAACCCACAACCCATCACCCTCGTCTCATCCCACCTCAACGATCGTCTTGATATCGCCCTCCGGCCGCTCCAGGATGCGCGCGTAGTCGGTGAGACCGGCGAGGCGGCGGGTGATCAGGCGCGCGGCGAGACCCGGCCACAGATCCTCCCAACGGGTGAGATCGGCCACCGCCAGCGCGAAATCCTCGCGTGAGGAGTTGACGCTGCCCGCGATGACTTTGTTGCCGCGTAGCAGACTGCGATAGATGTCGGCGGCGGCAACCGATAGCGCCGCCGCGCCACCGACCCCGGAGATGAGCATCAGCACGCCGTTGTTGCCGAGGATCTCCATTGCGGCGAAGCCGGGTTCGGCGCTACCGGTGGCCTCGAAGATGAGATCGAGCGGCGGCAATTCGGCGGCGATGTCGCGGATGCTCGTCTCCTGCATCGAGACGTAGCGGGCGCCACTGGCGATCACGATCTCAGCCGCCAGGTGCGGCGCCGGGCGGCGGGCCATGGTCACGACATCCAGCCCGCGCGAGCGCAGTAGGAGCGTTCCCGTCAGCCCGATCGGTCCGGCCCCCAGCACCAGCGCCGTGCGCGGATTCCAGGATGCGATCCGGTGCTGGATCAGATTGGCCTGGCGCAGCGCTTTCTCGACGACTGAGATCGGTTCGACCAACACTCCCACATGCTCGATTTCACGCGGCACACCGACTACCCAGCGCGCATCCTCGACGACTGATTCGGTCATGAACCCATGGAGCCCGGCGATCCCCCGTTCGGTGTATTGCAGCCATTGGCACATGTCCGGCTGACCGGCCAGACAGGCGGGGCAGCCGTCCGGACGGCGAACCGTGGCCGTCACCAGCTCACCGGGCACGAACCCCTGCACCCCGGCGCCAACCGCCGTGACCTCGCCCAGCATCTCGTGCCCGATCACCAGCGAGGCTTCGCCCGGTGGCGCGGTCCCAAACGAAGCGTGAATGATCTCGCGGTCGGTGCCGCAGACTCCCACCTGACGCACGCGAATCTGTACCTGGTCCGGACCCGGCTCCCCGCGCGGAATCTCGGTCAGATGCAGGCTATTGGCCTGACCGGGATGAACGGCAACCCCCGACTGGGCGCCGGTGGAGGTAGTGATTGACGGTGCGGTTGCGATCATGGCATCGCCTCACTCAATCGATACAAAGCCGGTGTCATGCTGAGGAACGAAGCATCTCGGCTCCACGGCGTCACTCTTCACCGTGACTGAGATTCTTCGCCTGCGGGCTCAGAATGACACGTCCTGTGCGGTTTCGCATCACCCACCTGAACCGCGCAAACATAGCCAGGATGTCGTTCGTACAGTATCCTATCCGCAGGGTCGCGGGTGCGCTGCCGGCGATCGTAGTGGATTGTCACGAAACCAGCGAATCGGGTCCGCGGTTTTCTTCGCGGGCCGATCCGTCTCCCTGAGGGGGGGTGATTGCAGAAATATGCGGGTTGAACTGCGCGACGGCGAGGGCTTCGATCAGCTCTTCCGCCGCTTTACCAAGGGTATCGAACGCTCCGGCGTCATCCGCGAGCATCGCCGCGGCCTGCGCTTCATCAGCGTCCAGGAAGAAAACCGCGCCAAGCGCCGCAAGGCCGAGCGCCGCCGCCGCCGTAACGCCGTGACGTAGGGTGATGGGGTGATAGGGTCATAGGGTGATGGGGAGTTGGTCGCTGTTGGACGTTCGTTACGCCTGACGACTCAATTCCTATCACCCTAACACCCTAACACCCGATAACCCTCGTCACTCCACCACTCCCCAAAACGACCGCTCCCGGTTCTCCAGCAGGGGCACTTCCATGCCCAGAATCGTCTCCTTGAACATCGCCGTCTCGGCGTGTGCCGCCAGCGCCGCTTCGTCGACGTACTGCTCGTAGATCAGGAAGTGACGCGGGTTCTCGGTGGAGCGGTTGACGATGTACATCGCGCACCCCGGCTCCGCGCCGGAGTTGCAATAGGCCGACATCTCGCGCAGCAACGCGGCGACCTGCTCCTCGTTTCCCTCCGCGGCGAAGTGCTCTGCGATCAAGACGATCATGTGATCTCCCCCTTTTGGCGTCCGTGCCGCCCCTACCAGACGTCCTCGCCACTCAGTTTCGTATAGAGCGCGTTCAACTCCTCGTCCGAGGCGCAATGAATGGTCAGCGTACCGCCGCCCTCCTTCGCCGGGCGAAACCCGACCCGCGTGCCGAGCGCGCGTTGCAACCCGTCGATGAACGCCTGCCGCAGCGTCGCCTCCCGATCACCCTCGGGACGTGAATCAGGAGCCGCGCGCTCGCCGGGCGGGGTTTCGCCCGCGGCCCAGCGCCGTACCAGCTCCTCCGTCTGGCGGACGCTCAACCCCTTCTCCAGTACCCACTCCAGGGCGGCCACCTGCTCGGGAGCAGTAGGCAACCCGAGGAGGGCGCGGGCGTGTCCCTCGCTGATCTCGCCCGCGCCGAGCGCGCGCTGCACGCGGTCGGGGAGGGCTAGCAGCCGGAGGGTATTGGTGACGCTGACCCGGGAGCGGCCGACGCGCTCGGCGACTGCCGCCTGCGTCAGCCCGAAATCATCGATCAGCTGGCGGTAGGCGGCGGCTTCCTCCAGCGGCGCGAGATCGGCGCGGACCACGTTCTCGACCAGCGCCAGCTCCAGCATGGCGCGAGGAACGGCGTCCTTGACCACCGCGGGCACCGCGCCCAGCCCGGCCAATCGGGCCGCCCGCCAACGCCGCTCACCCGCGATGAGGACGTACCGGCCACGCTCCGGGCCGTGGGTGACGACCAGGGGTTGGATCACCCCATGTACGCGGATCGAGGCGGCAAGCGTTTCTAAGGCTTCCTGGTCCAGTGCGAGACGAGGCTGATACGGGTTCGGTGAGATGGCGTCAATGTCGATATCGTGCGTGGACGCCGGCGTTCCCTCGCCAAACGCGGGGATGAGCGCGTCGAGACCGCGCCCCAGCCCCCCCCGCCGCGACGAAAGCGGCGCCGCGCGGTCC
>JACCXM010000437.1 GCA_013697005.1 Chloroflexia bacterium
GGGCGAGCCCCGCTCCGGGCTTGCCTCCCGTCGGCAGCCGTTCCCGGCCTGGTCGTCGCTCTTCAGCCAGTCCGATCTCACCGGGGGGGCGGTCATCGACATGATGATCCACGACTACGACGCGCTGAACTGGGTCTTCGGCGCGCCGCGGGCGGTTACCGCGCGCGGGGCGCGCAACTCGCGCTCCGGGGGGTTCGACCAGGTCCAGGTGCTCATCGACTACAACGACGGGAAATCCGCCCTTGTCGATGGCGGCATGATGATGCCCGAGTCGTATCCGTTCTCGTCGCGTCTCGAGGTGTTGTGCGACAGCGGCGCCATGGAGTACGCCTTTCGTGCTGGTGGACGCAGCGTCGAGATGGGCGGCGGGATCAACGAGTTGACGCTCTTTCCGAAAGAAGGAGAACCGTTGCGCCTGGCCCCGGCCCAGACCGATCCCTACGCCGCCGAGTGCGCGTATTTCCTCGACGCGATTCGCCAGGGCACTCCCGCGGACCGCGCCACCCCGGCCGACGGTATGCAAGCCCTCGCCGTGGCGCTCGCCGCGCGCGAATCGCTGGAGCGCGGCGGGGATCGGGTCGAGATTTAGTCCGCCACGCCGTACGTTCCGGGCAGCGGGATGTAGGGCACGTCGCGATACCCGAATGCCGCTGGGCCGATTACGGCCAATGCCCGCGGGGTCTTGAGCATCTCCGGCGACGGTATGCCGAGCACCACCACTCGCAACCCGTAGCGGACGATCTCGGTCGTGATCGGCTCGGCAGAGTCGGCGTCGACCAGACAGATGAGATCGGGTACGACGGCCAGAATGTCGCCTTCGTTCGTGCGGGCGATGAGATTTTCGTTCTGAAAGTCGATGCGCAACGTGCGCCCGGCATCGCCGCCTGACCCTTCGAGCTGGAGCACCCCGCGTGCAAACCCGCCGAGTAACCGCCGCTCGACATCGACAATCTTGCCGTGGAACAGACGCTGTCCACCGGAAACCGAAAGCGCGGCATCGACCGGATTGGCGAGCGCGGCGCGCGCGCGGAGCACGGCCCGGCCGATCTCGACCGCCAGCGTGACCGTACCGGGCACCGCGGTGCGCCGCACCTCCTCGCCGGTCATCGGCGGGAAGGCATATCCGGCGGCGCCTCCCATCTGGATCGTGATCGCGCGCGCGTAGCGTTCCAGCGTTTCCGGGTCCGCGATCTTGTCGAAAACCACCTCATGACCACGCGGATCGGCAAGGGTGCCGGGTGTCGGCGCCACGCCATAGATGCTGAACGTGTCCATTTGCAGCTCGGGAAAGGCGCGCCCCATGCCATCGCCATCGATCACGGGAACGCCAACCTGCGCCGCGACGATCATCGGCCGCATCGCGTTGGATCCGCCAATCTCACCAGGGATGACGTGAGTGAATCTGCGGCCCAGATGGCGTTCCAGCGCCCGCATCGCCCGCACGCACTCATCGCCTCGGCCAACGCGCTCGATACCGACGGTGGGGGAACCCATCCCTCCCACGGTCGTCGTAAACGTGTCATCCGGCAACTCGTCGAGCGAGACGACACGAATCGACTTTCCCGCCCGCAGATGCTGCCTTGCCTCGATCTTGCCGAGATAGGGATTCCCTCCGCCGCCGGTGCCCAGAATACCGGCGCCGATCTCGAGCGCGTCGATGATCTCCTCCGTGACGTCCCACATGCCTTGGCTGAACCCTTTCGTCCTTATCGCCTCTCCCGATTGACACCCGGAACTCGCACCCGTACTCCCCCGCAAGCATCGCACGGAACTACCGAGCTGATGGCCAAGAATCCACGGAGATCATGCTATGATCCGGCCGCTTCCCGTCCGGCGCGGACCATCGTTTTGCCTCCGTGACCGCCGGGAAGATGCGTTGTCAACGGCCGGAGGAAAGAGTCACGATGAGCCTACGGATCGGGATCGACGTCGGCGGCACCAACACCGACGCCGTGCTCATGGCCGGGTTGACGGTCGTCAGCAAGGTCAAAACCCCTACTACCGCCGACGTCACGAGTGGCATTACCACCGCGCTGCGCTACGTCCTGGAGTCATCCGGCACCGCGACGGGCGACATTTCCGGGGTAATGATCGGCACGACCCACTTCACGAATGCGGTCGTCGAGCGCAGACGATTGGAGCCGACCGCCGCGATTCGCCTCGGTCTGCCCGCGACCCTGGCCCTGCCGCCGATGGTCGACTGGCCCGATGACCTGGCCGAGACTCTGGGGCGGCATACCTACCTCTGCCACGGCGGCCACGAATTCGATGGCCGGGAGATCGCCCCGCTCGACGCGGAAGAAATCCGCGCCGCCGCCGAAAACATCGCCAGCAAAGAGATCACCGCGGTGTCGGTCTCCTCCGTCTTCTCCCCAGTCAATACCGGGATGGAAGAACGAGCCGCGAAGATCGTCCGCGAGATCATCCCCGAAGCGAGGGTTACACTCTCCAGCGACATCGGCCGGGTCGGTTTGCTGGAACGCGAGAACGCCGCCATTCTCAATGCCTGTCTGCGGCCGCTGGCACGGGAGACGATGGCCGCATTCCGGAAGTCGATTGCCGATCTCGGCATCACCGCGCCGCTCTACATCACCCAGAACGATGGCACGCTGATGAGCGCGGAATTTGCCGAACAGTATCCGGTCCTCACCTTCGCCTCGGGACCGACGAACTCGATGCGCGGCGCCGCTTTTCTCTCCGGGCTCAAAGACGCCATGGTCGTCGATGTGGGGGGCACCACGAGTGATGTCGGG
Organism: Chloroflexia bacterium; assembly: GCA_013697005.1. Lineage (GTDB taxonomy): Bacteria > Chloroflexota > Chloroflexia > Thermomicrobiales > UBA6265 > JACCXM01. Next base: position 2,754 of record JACCXM010000437.1, read on the forward strand.
GCGCTGACTCATGGGTTTCCGCGCGAGGCGTCGGTGGCCGTCGATATCGGCGGGGTGCGCACCAACTTCCGAATGCCCGATGTCTATTCTTTCGGTTTGGGGGGTGGCTCCCTGGTCCAGGCAGATCCGTTGCGTATCGGCCCACGCAGCGTGGGGTATCGGATTACCGAGGAGGCGCGCGTCTTCGGGGGCGAAACGCTGACGACCACCGATATCGCAGTGGCGGCCGGGGTTGCGGAGATCGGCGACGCCTCTCGCGTGCAGAATCTGGACACCGCTCTCGTCGAGGCGACCATGGACCGCATTCAGGAGATGACTGAAGCCGCCGTTGATCGGATGAAAACGAGCGCCGAGCCGATTCCCGTGATCGTCGTCGGCGGGGGTAGCATCCTCATCGCCAGACCGGTCGCCGGTGCGTCCGAGATGGTCAAACCCGAGCACTTCGAAGCGGCGAATGCGGTTGGCGCGGCGATCGCGCAGATTTCTGGGGAGGTCGACCGCGTCTACGCCCTGGCATCGATGACCCGGGACGATGCCGTCGCGGACGCCAAAGCCGAAGCAACGGCGAAAGCGGTCGCTGCCGGGGCCGCCGCGGAAACTATCCAGATCGTCGACGTGGAGGATGTTCCCCTCGCCTACCTGCCCGGCAACGCAACGCGCATTCGCGTGAAAGCGGTCGGTGATCTGCAATTGGCCGCCGGTGCCTGACGCGGGCGCCAAACCCGGCGCGACACTGCGCGAGATCACGGTCGACGCTCTCGAAGACATCGCCCGCGGCGCCGCAGTGCTCGGCACCGGCGGCGGCGGCGACCCC
>JACCXM010000455.1 GCA_013697005.1 Chloroflexia bacterium
TATGCAATTCCCCAGGTATCTTCCCCCGCCTTTTGAGCCGGTGGAGATCCTGGGGTGACGTTTTTGTGAACGATCCATCGTTCGATACTATCACCTCCGCCCTGCTCCCCCTCGATCCACCCCTTCAGCACATCATGCAGATGCCCCGCGCCGACGATCTCCTCGGCGCCGGGGTCGAAGGTGTCTGGATAGAGCAAAAACGGCTCCCGCTGCGAACCGCCGAGCCCGCCATGGTTCCCGACCAGCTCCTCGAAGGCCGGCACCTCGCCGCTGACCGGATCGGGCTCGCTGATCACCAGCTCCGGTATGTTGGCGAACTCCGCTTCGCGCAGCAGGTGCCGAGTCGCGTTGGGACCGAACGGGATCAGCGGATCCTCGCCGTCGATGACGCCGTCGCGGAGGTGGTGGGCGCCGGTTTCGCCAACCGCCAGCGGACCGTACTCTTCCGAGTGGACCAGGGCGAAGGCGATTCCCGGGTGATCGACCAATCCCGCAATCAGCCGCGGAAACGCCGCATCGAGCTGCTCCAGACTCATCCGTTCCGGCCACCCCGGAAAGGAGATCACCCCCAGATTTCCGGACGCCAGGACGACGACGTCGGCCATCTCCGCTGCCGTGGCTTCCGCCCTCCGGGTCTTCGGTTGTCCCAGCGCGACTTCACCATCCGACATCCGCGGTTTGAGCACCCGGCGCAGTACCGCGGCCGTGCGCGAGACCCCCTGCACCGCCTCGCTCAGGGCCACATTGACGTGCCCCATCGCCTCGTCGGTCTGGAGCATGGCCATCATTCTGGTCGCGCCGTCGGGCGCCACCAACTGATGCGTCAGATCGGCAAGCGAGAGACCGTATTTCTGGAGAAATGTCGTTCCCTGGCTCTGTCCGTGGTCGGATAGGACGATCAGGTGATACGGCCGCGGTGCTGCCCGCGCCACGCGCTCCAGGTGGGCGAAGATGGTGTCCAGCGTGGTGAGAATCTTGAGCGAGTCGGCGCGGTCGATTCCGGAGTGGTGCGCCACCTCGTCGTAGCCGAAAAACGTGTTGTAGACCGCCGGCGTCCCGCGCAGCACGTCGGCGGTGAGAATGTGGCGGCTCGCCTCTTGCATGGCGGTCGTCGTCCCGGCCCGGATGAACGAGTACTTCAACCCGCGATGGACGCGCGGCAGCACGTTCTGGCGCCGCTGCTGCCAAGCCTGCCACCACTCGCGGACGACGTCGACGACGAAGAGCGTGAGAATGCGGGACAGCATATAGGGTGAAAGCAGGTAGCCGAGGAGGGTGTTGGCGGAGCCTTTGCTGGGATCGCCGAAGACGCTGTAGACCCCGATGTTCTCCGCGGCGTTGCCGGAGAAGGCGTTCCAGCGCCCCGCGCCGCCATGCGCCAATAACCCGTTGCCGGTCGAGAGCGCCGATTCCAGCGTCTGCGCCGTCGTCCGGCTGGAGGAAACCAGCAGCTCCTGGCGCGGTTTGTCCCACCAGCGGAACGCCGGAATACCCTCGTTGGAGCCGAGCAGGATCCCCGCCTGACTGGCCGAGGTCTGGCTGGAAAGATCCGGGTCCCATCGCAGCAGTGTGTGGCTGCCGGACTTCAGCCAGCGCCCCAGCGTCGGCATATAACCGCGGGCGATGGCATCCCGCAGGACCGGCTCCGAGAGCCCGTCGATCTCCAGGAAGAGGAAGCCAGAGGTGGAGCTCTTCGCCACGCCGTGATAGCGGCGGCGCAGCGGCTCGGTCACGAAGCGGTCGTAGGCTGGCTCGTCATCGCGGGAGAACAACGCCGCCAGCAGGGTATTGCCGGCGGTCAGCCCGAGCGCGACGAGAATTCCGGTCCAGAGATCGGCCACCTCGACCCCACCGACGTCGAGCCGGTCATCGAGGCTGGCGGCGAAGGTGACCAGCGCCCCGGTCAGGACGAAACTCAGCACCGGAAAGAGCAAGGGACCGAAGCGGGCGGCGATACCGTAGACGATCGGCCAGAGCAGCGATTGGGCGAGGGTGATCGCCGCCGCCGCCGGAATGACCGCCACCGCGTCCGTGAAGCGGAACCCCGGAATAATCAGGGCCAGCAGCGCCAGCAGCAGCGCCTGCGCCAAGACAACCCCGACGACCCGGCGCACCCGCTGCCAAAGCATCAGGGATGTGTTCTCGCGGTGCGGCCGGTCCTGGTCATCGTGATCTGGCAAGCCTCTTCTGGGACACCCCCGCGCCAACGCGGATTCTCTGCGCTGGCATTGAACCACAGCGACGCGTCCCCGGCGCGCGGTGCGTGCGCGCTATGCGATTGCTAGACTCAGGGGCAGCGAAGGAGTCGTCCGATGGTCATTCACGTTCCTGCCGACATCGAAGCCAGCATCCGGGAGCGGGTCGAGAGCGGCGACTATTCCGACACGACTGAGGTGATGCGGATTGCCCTGCGTCTGCTCGATGCTCGCGAGCGACGAATCGAGGAGATTCGCGCGTCCATCGCGAAAGGGATAGCGGAGATCGAGCGAGGCGAAGGCATTGAGCTAACGCCCGAGCTCATGGATGAGATCGAGCGAGAAGTCGAGGAGCGGGTCCGACTCGGTGAGATGCCCAAGCCCGATGTCTGCCCATAGTCGCCGACCTGTACTCGGCGTCGAGGCGCGAGGCGATCTTTCTGACGTGCTGCTTTTCACGGAACGGCGATGGGGCAAGACTCAAAGGCGTGAGTACCGACGAGTGCTCTGGGAAGCCTTCGCCGAACTGGCGAGGTTTCCACACATGGGTCGATCGCGACCCGACTATGGACCAGATTTCCAAAGTTTTCGCGTTCGGCAGCATATCATCATCTACCAATTCACAGACACCGAGCTCAGAATCGCTCGCATCTTGCACATACGGCGCGACGCCGACACCGCGTTCGAGCCCGCGCCAGAATGAACATCGGGCATTTTTGGAAGGTGACCTGTACCTGAAGCATTGCTCCGTCTCACCCGCTCTCTACAGCCATCCTCCGTATCCCCTCGATGATCGCGGAAAAATCGGAAGCACCTCCACCACTGTCAACGAAATCGGCGTAGAGCGCGGCGGCGCGATCTCTCAGTGGCAAAACGGCATCACCCCCCGCGGCCCCCGCGAGGCGCAGGTCCTTGAGCATCAAGGCGGCGGTGAAACCGGGCTGATAGCCGCGGTTGGCGGGCGAGCCCGGCACCGGACCGGGAACCGGGCAATACGAGGTCAGCGACCAGCACTGTCCCGACGATGTGCTGGCGACGTCGAATAGCGTCTGCGCCGGCAGGCCAAGCGACTCCGCGAGCACGAACGCCTCGCAGACGGCGATCATCGAGATACCCAGGATCAGGTTGTTGCAGATTTTGGCGGCCTGACCGTTGCCGGGACCGCCGGTATGGAGCACCGTCTTGCCCATCACGCGCAATATCGGTTCCGCGGCGGCATAGACCCGCGCCTCGCCACCGACCATGAAGATCAGTGTCCCCGCCTCGGCTCCGGCCACACCACCGGAAACCGGAGCGTCGATCATGTCGAGCCCGGCGCTCACCGCCGCCGCGCTCACCGCGCGCGCCGTCGCCACGTCGATCGTCGAGCAATCGATCAACGTCGTGCTGGGGGCCGCGGCGGCAATCGCGCCGTCCGGACCGAGATAGACCTCGCGTACTTGCTCACCCGCCGGCAGCATGGTGATGACGAACTCCGCCCCGCGTGCCAACCTAGCGATATCCGGGGCCGCGGCGGCGCCTGCCGCGACGGTCGCCGCAACGGCATCTGGCGAAACGTCATAGACGTGGAGCCGATGACCGGCCGCGATCAGGTTGCGCGCCATCGGCGCGCCCATGTTGCCGAGACCGATAAACCCGATCGTCGCCATCGTGTTCTCCTCGCATGACTAGCGCCACACCCCAACCCCAGTGGTAAGATCGGGCGCTTCTCGGCGCGCTTCAGGCATGGGATGGTATGACCGACGCCCACGACACGCCCCTGGTCGATTTCTACCTCACCGGCTCGCTCCTGACTGATGATGAGCGGGCCGTCCGCGACCGCGTGCGGCGCTTCGCCGAGGAGCATCTGCGCCCAGTCGCGCGCGAGGCGTGGGAGCGGGAGGTCTTTCCGCATCACCTGCTACCGGAGCTTGCGGCGCTCGAGGTCGCGGGAGGGACGGTCGCGGACTACGGCTGCCCGGGACTGAGCCCGGTGGCTTTCGGTCTGGCGATGCGGGAGCTGGCCCGCGTCGATTCCTCGTTCGCGACCTTTTTCACCGTCTCCGGCGGACTCGTCCCGGTCACGATCGCCGCCTGTGGAACGGAGGAGCAAAAAACGCGCTGGCTGCCGCGCCTGGCGCGGGGCGAGGCGATCGGAGCCTTTGTCCTGACCGAGCCGGAGCATGGCAGCGATGCCTCGCACCTGACCACCCGCGCCACCCGTGATGGCGACGGCTTTATCCTCGACGGGGCCAAGCGCTGGATCGGCAACGCGACGATCTGCGACGTGGCCATCGTCTGGGGGCGGGCGGAAGACGGGATCGCCGGGTTCCTGGTCGAACCGCCTCATCCCGGTTTCGTGGCGACGAAGATCGAAGGCAAACTGGCGCAACGCTCCGCGCCGCAAGCCGACGTCCGGCTCGATGGCTGCCGCGTCCCAGCGACGCACCGCATGCCGCGTGGTGGATTTGGCGCCGTGGCCGAGATGCTCAGCCTGGCCCGGCAAAGCGCCGCCTGGCATGCCCTGGGCGAGGCCATCGCCTGTTACGAGATCGCTCGCGACTACGCCCTGCGCAGGGAGCAGTTCGGAAAACCGATCGCCAGTTTCCAGCTCGTGCAAGCCAAGCTGGTGCGGATGCTGGGCGAGATCACCAAAGCCCAGCTCCTCGTTATCCAGCTCGGCCGTCTCCTGGAACGGGGTGAGGCCACCGCCGGTATGACCGCCTATGCCAAGCTGAGCACCACCGCCATGGCGCGCGAAGTGGCCGCGACCGCCCGCGACATCCTCGGCGGCAACGGCATCCTGCACAATCACGACGTGATGCGACACCTGTGCGATCTGGAAGCGGTCTTCACTTACGAAGGAACGTACGATATCAATACTCTCATCGGCGGCAGGGAGATCACCGGGTTGGCCGCGTTCACGTAGGGATCGCCCGCACCGGGAGGAAACACGCCATGGACGTCGTCAGCC
>JACCXM010000473.1 GCA_013697005.1 Chloroflexia bacterium
CATGCAAAAGCTGAAGACCGACGCGGAGGCCTATCTCGGCGAGAAGGTCGGCCAGGCGGTCGTCACCGTCCCCGCCTATTTCGACAACGCCCAGCGCGATGCCACCAAGGACGCCGGCCGCATTGCCGGTCTCGATGTGCAGCGCATCATCAACGAGCCAACTGCCTCGGCGCTCGCCTACGGACTCGAAAACAAAGGCGATGAGGAGATCTCGGTCTACGACCTCGGCGGCGGCACCTACGATATTTCGATCCTGAACCTGGCGGACGGCGTGTTCCAGGTCCAGGCCACCAACGGCGACACCCACCTCGGTGGCGACGACTTCGACCAGGCGATCATCGATCACCTCGCCGACGAGTTCAAAAAGCAGGAAGGGATCGACTTGCGCAAGGACCGTATGGCCTTGCAGCGGCTGAAAGAAGCGGCGGAGAAGGCCAAAATCGAGCTTTCCTCCGTCGAGCAGACCGACGTCAACCTGCCCTTCATCACCGCCGACGCCAGCGGGCCGAAGCACCTCAACATCACGCTCACCCGCGCCAAGCTCGAGCAACTGACCCAACCCCTGATCGATCGCACCGTGCCGCCGATGGACGCGGCGTTGAAAGATGCCGGGCAAAGCAAGAGCGACATCGACGAGGTGATTCTCGTCGGCGGTCAAACGCGCATGCCCTCTGTGCAGCGCAAGGTGCAGAGCTTCTTCGGCAAGGAACCGAATCGCGGGATCAATCCGGACGAGGTCGTGGCGCTCGGCGCGGCGATCCAGGGCGGTGTGCTCGGCGGCGAGGTCAAGGACATCCTGCTCCTCGACGTCACCCCGCTGACCCTCTCGATCGAAACGCTGGGTAGTGTGGCCACGCCGCTTATCGAACGCAACACCACCATCCCGACCCGCAAGAGCCAGACCTTCACCACGGCCTCGGACAGCCAGCCGCAGGTCGAGATCAATGTCTTGCAAGGCGAGCGTCCGATGGCCAGCGACAACAAGAGTCTCGGCAAGTTCATCCTGGACGGTTTGCCGCCGGCGCCGCGCGGCACGCCGAAGATCGACGTCACCTTCGATATCGACGCCAACGGCATTCTCAATGTCACGGCCAAGGATCAGGCGACCGGCAAGGAGCAGAAGATCACCATCACCGGTTCCTCGGGACTCTCCGAGTCAGAGGTGCAGCGCATGGTGCAGGAGGCGGAGACGAATGCGGAGGAGGACCGGCAACGGCGCGAGGCAATCTCCCTGCGCAACGACGCCGAAGCGATGACCCTGCAGGCTGAAAATACCCTGCGCGAGTACGGCGACCGCATCCCGCCCGAATTGCGCGGGGAGCTGGACAGCAAGGTCCAGGCCGTCAAGGAGATTCTCGAGAACGATCCGCAGAATGCGGAGCGGCTGCGGCCAGCCTACGAAGATATGGTGCAATCGCTGACGCAGGTCGGCACCTCGATGTACGAGCAGGCCAGCGCCGCCGCGCCCGGAGCCGACATGAGCGACAACGGCGCCGAGCCGGAAACCGCTGAAGACGAAGAGACCGTCGACGCCGAGTTCCGCGAAGTCGGCTCGGAGGAACGGTAGCGACGCTGACGGGGTGTCGGGAAGATTGCCCGACACCCCGTCAGCCCCGTTCAGCCGCTCCCCATCGCAAATGCAATTGCCTCGGCCGGATCGAGCGGCCAGATCGGGCGGCGCACGTTGCGGAAATTCAGGCGCGAGAGATCGGAGCCGGTGATCCCCGGCCCCTCGACGAGCACCACTCGCCGCGCGATCGGTTCGAAGGCGGCGCGAAAGTGCCCCTTCCCCTTCAACCCGATGACCCGGCGCCGCGCAGGCTCTATCCCGTGACAGCGGAAGACGTTCAGGTCGATCGGGGTCTCGGCCCGGGTCGTCACCAGCACTTCGACCGGAGGTGCGGGCGGTCCCGCCGCCGGCTCGCAGAGGAGGAGCGCGGTCGGACCGAGGTCGACCGCGAGCCCCTCCATCATCGGGCCGTCATTTACGTAGCGTCCGTCGCTGAGCAGCTTCACATGCGCCCGCACCGGAAGCGGTTCGCCATGGAGCCGGTCCGTCTTGCCGCCAAGATCGACCACAATCTCCGCCCCCGGTCCGGCCGCGATCGCCGTCCGCACCACCGCCGGATCGCGAACCAGCGCCACCGCGGCTCCATGCACACCCTCGGCGAACAGGAACCGCACCAGCTCCGCGCTGTCTCCCGGTCCTCCCCCCCACGGGTTGTCGGCGATGTCGACCAGGACCAGCGGGCCGCTCACCGGCATGTCGACATCCTCTTCGCTATCGAGTGCGCGGAATAGCTCGGCGGCGTGCTCGAACGTCGCCACACCGCCTAAAAATCCGTCCCGTAGCGACCACGCCTCCGAGGCGAGCTCATTCGCCAGCTCCGCGGCCAGATCCGGATCATTGTCCGTCGTCACCACGATGCCGAATCCGGCGTCGGCGACGTCCGCCGGCGGGAACCCTCCCGCAACCGTGACATTGATGACGCGCGGATCCTCCTCCATGCGGTGCGCCTGTTCGATGAGGGCCCGCATCGGCATCCGGCCCGTCGTCATCCGCTGCGAGGTCGGCAGCATCGGCGGTTTGCGCAGCGCCGCGGTGGGCCGCATCTCGCCGCGCATCAACCGGGCCAGAATCGCCGCCGCTTCCTCGCCGCGATCGGCCATATCGACGTGGGGGTAGGTGTCATAGCCGATCAGCACGTCGGCGAGCTGCACCATGCGGGAAGAGATGTTGGCGTGGAGATCGAGCGTCGCCACCACCGGCACGTGTGGTCCGACCACGTCGCGCGCGGTCTGGAGCAGATACCCCTCACCGTCATCGTCGATTTCGGTAACCATCGCGCCGTGCAGCGCCAGGAGGATCCCGTCAATCGGCCCGTCTCTTTGCGCCTGCCGCAGGCCATCGGCGAGCAACCCGGCCAGGTGCGCGATGGCCTCCCGCGTCACCATTCCGGACGGAGTCGCCCACACCGCCAGCAACGGGATCAGATCGAATCCCTGCGCCGAAGCGCCGGTGATGAATCCGCGGTACTCGGTATTGGTGTCACGCGCGTTATCATCGACATCCTGCCCAAGATGGATCCCGGACGCCTGGAACGCCGCGACGTCGGTCTTCACCGTGGAAAAGACATTGGTCTCGTGGGCGATCTGGGCCGCGGCAACGCGTGGCGCCATCGGTCAGACCGGCCCCGCGGCGATGATTGCTGGCTTCCCGGTGTGCGCGCCGCGTAACCCAAGCAGCGCCCGCACCTGGTCCGGGGTAGCCAGGGGCCGGCCCAGCTCGCCGGCGATCCGCGCCACCCGGTCCACGAGCTGCGCGTTGCTCACGGCCAGCTCGCCTTTCCGGTACCAGATATTGTCCTCCAGCCCGGTGCGCACGTGACCACCCATCGCCATCGCGGCCAGTCCCAGCGGGAGTTGGGCGCGGCCAATACCGCAGACCGACCAGTGCGCGCCCGGCGGTAACATATCGACCAAGTGCTGAAGTTGCTTCACCTCCGGCGGACTCCCGCCCCGCACCCCGAGCACGAACTGAAACCAGAACGGCGCGTCCAGCAAGCCGTCGTCGATCAAACGCAACGCGTTCCAGACATGCCCCGGTTCGAAGCACTCGATCTCCGGTTTCACGCCATAGGTCTTCATGCGGACCGCCAGCTCGCGCAGGAAAGACGGTGAATTGATGAAGACCCGCTCGCCGAAGTTTACTGACCCGCAGTCGAACGACGCGATCTCCGGCCCCAGCACCAGCGGCGCCATGCGCTCCTCGTCGCTGGAGGTTCCCGCGCCACCGCCGGTGCTCATGTTGATGACGACGTTCGACCCCGCCGATTCGACCAGATCCCGTACCTTGGCATAGCGCTCGGGATCGCACGTCACCCGTTCCTCATCGTCGCGAACGTGGATATGGACGATCGCCGCACCCGCCTCGCCACACCGTATCGCCGCGCCGGCGATCTCCCCCGGGGTCGTCGGGACATTCGGATTCTGTGCCTTGGTGGGCCAGGAGCCAGTGGTCGCCGCCGAGATGATCAGGGCATCACGCGGCAACGCGGCAGCTTGGGGAATAGGTTCGGTCATGGGCGGGGACTGACCTCACTCCGGATTGCGCGGCCTATCGGCTCGCGGGCGGACTATAGCGACGACACGGCAAGACGGCAACATCACTCACCCCAATACCCCATACAGCACCCGGGCGTTGCCCGCCAGAATTGCCCGTGCCGCGTCGCGTGCTTCGTCCTCGGTGACGAGGTCCTTGCGCAACAGATCGCTGAACACCCGCGCCAACGCCGCCTTGGCGATTTTCGCCCCGAGCCAGATTTGCTCCGGTCCCGCGAAGGCATCGGAGCCGTACAGGATGCGATTGATGGGGGCCAGCTCCAGCGCCGTCGCGAAGATGCGGTCCACCGCGGCCAACGCAAACGGCACACCCTCCGACAGATCCATCCAGACATTCGGCAGCGCCGCCGCCATCCACGACGCTTCCGCCACATAGGGATAGGTGTGAATCAGGATCACCTTCGCGTCCCGGTATGGCTCGCGTTTGAGCACGGAGTTGAGCAATGCCGGGTTGCACCGCTCCAGCACGATGTCGCGGTCACCGATCCCGGTGTGAATCTGGAACGGCACGTTCAGATCGACCGCCAGCCGCAAGGCGCGCAGCAGCAAATGATCCCGCAGCGGCTTGGACGCCATCATGTCATCGCGATCGGACAGCGCGTGTGTCAATCCGGTTTTTCCCGCGGCATCGCTTTCGTGGCTGATGTCGATCTCGAGCCCGGTGCGATAGGCGATGATCGACTTCAGACCGAGAAATCCCTCGTCGCGGATGGCGCGTGCGATCCCCTCGTCGAAGCGTTGTACGAATTCGTCCCAGGGAACGCCCGCGTCGAGGAGCGCCTTGATTGGCGGCTCGATGCGGTAGATGGTGAGAATCTCGGCCGGGGTGATCGCCCGGTAGCCGCACATGTCGAGCGGCGGTTGCGGATAACCGGTATCGACCACCAGCGCCTCGATGTTCTGATCGCGGAAGAGCCGCTCCGCCCAGGCGCGCTCGTCACCCTGGTTCGCCCGCGCGGCGGCGACGACCTCGGGATCGGCATCGCACGACAGAAATGCCGCTAACTGGCGGGTGGCCCAGCGCTGGTAGAGCATCGCGTCGCGATGGGCCAGTGTCGCCTCATCCTCGCCCGGCATCCCGAGGAAGCTGTTCAACGGGGCGTACCGCTTCTTCCCATGACTGATGACGTATGGATGGAGGTGATTGTCGACGACGGGGAGCGCGGAAAAATCGAACGCGGTCACACTGTCAGTCACGGCCGGGTTTCCCTCCATACAACTGTGTCATCCTGCGTACAGTATCCAGACTATGGTGTCATTCCGAGCGCACGAGAAATCTCGTCCGATCTGCGCGATGGTGCGAAGGGACCACGAGATTCTTCCTTCGTCAGAATGACATGAACGTCTGGACAGGGTATTAGGTCCGTAAATAGGCCGTGCGCTCCCAGGGCGAGACGGTCGTCTCATAGAGAGCGATTTCGGCGCGCTTCACTTTCAGCCACTCCGCAAAGATCACCGGTCCCAGCGTCTCCCGCATCAATACGTCGCCCTCGACCAGATCGAGCGCCTCCGGCGCGCGGCGGGGCAGCATCGCGATTCCGCGCTCGGTGGTCTCCTCCCGCGACAAGTGGCCGAGATCGCCTTCCGCCGGTGGACCAGGGTCGGCTCCCTCGCGCAGACCCTCGACCCCCGCCGCCAGCAGCGCCGCCAGGTAAAGATACGGGTTCGCGGTGCTATCTCCAGAGCGGACCTCGATCCGCGGCCGCGCGCCGCCGGGAATACGCACGAACGTCGATCGGTTCCCGACCGCGTAGGCGGCGTGCGCCGGCGCCCATGACCCCGGCAGCAATCGCTTATAGGAATTGACCGTCGGCGCGCCGATGCCGGCCAGCGCTGGAGCGTGACTCAGCAACCCCGCCAGAAACGCGCGCCCGGCCGCCGAGAGCCCGCTCGGGTGCGCTCCGGGCTCCGCCATGACACTCTCTCCATTGCGGTCCCAGAGCGAGAGATGGACGTGGAGTCCGCTGCCGGCCGCCGTCTCGAACGGTTTCGGCATGAAGCTGGCGACAAGCCCCTCACGGCGGGCCAGCGCGCGGGTCACGTCCCGCACGGTGAGGAGATCTTCGGCAGCCTTGATGGGACTGGCGTGGCGGATATTGACCTCGAACTGCCCGGGACCGTACTCCGTGGCGATCTGCTCGATCCCGACATCCATCGCCTCCAGCGCATCGCTGATGCGGTGGAGCAAATCGGCGTTTGTCTCCAGACCATCGAGGGTGAACATTCCCCGCGGATCGGCGGGAGCGGGCTGCCCATCATCTCCTACGCGGAAAAGATAGCCCTCCGGCTCGAAGGCGACCTGCGCCGTGAACCCCAGATCGGTCAGGGCATCGACCTGCCGCTGCAACATCCAGCGCGGATCGCCCTCCCAGGGGGCGCCACCCTCATGCCGCATCCAGCAAAAGACGCGCCCGGTGGCCGGAAAGAGCGGCAGTGGCGCATACGAGTCCGCATCCGGCACGGCGAAGAAATCGCCGCTGGCCGCTCCGAACATCGTGTCTGGCGCGCCAATATCGAGCACGGTATGACCGAGATTTGCCTGGGCGAACGTAACCCCATTGCGCAGGGTGCTCTCGAATCGCGCCCGGGGCAGCGATTTCCCCTGGCTCCGGCCGTTGTAATCTGCGTAGGCAACCCAGAGGTGCGCGATCTCTTCCCGCGCCAGGCGATCGAGCAAATCCTGTTGCGCCGGTTCCCAGCCTTCGGCCACGCAGTCCCTCTCTCCGCGCATCCCCGCTTTTCACGCGATAGCAGAATCGTAGCATTGGAAGTTTCGGCCAGAATGCGGCAGCGCGCGCATCGTTTCGCAACGCCGTGGATGAGCAGAGGACGACATGATCCATCTCCGCAACGTGGCGTTGCTCCCGCCCAGCGCGGGCCAGCCGGAAAGCAAGGGCTATCCCTTCGCCGTACCCGCCGTCGCCGCGCTGCGCCAGACACCGCTGGTGTTCGATGCAACGGTGACGTTCCTCGTCGGCGAAAACGGTTCCGGCAAATCGGCCATTCTGGAGGGGCTCGCCTGTGCGGCGGGCTCGATCGCCATCGCTGGCGACGATCCGCGCCGCGATCCGACGATGGCGGCGGCGCGCGCGCTCGGCGACCGCCTGCGGCTGAGCTGGCGGGCCCGTACCCAGCGCGGATTCTTCCTCCGCGCGGAGGATTTCTTCGGGTTCGCCAAGTACATCTCGGCGCTCCGCGCTGGTCTGGAGCGCGATCTCGCGGATTTGAACGCCGAGCCCGGTCCCGAGACCTACGGCCGCGGTCTGGCGCGGGGGGTGTTTCTCAAGGAGATCGGGCAGTTACGCCAGACCGACCGCACCGTCAACGAGACATCGCATGGAGAGAGCTTTCTGGAGCTGTTCCAGCGCCGGTTCGCCCCCCGCGGACTCTATCTGCTCGACGAACCGGAAGCTCCGCTTTCTCCCATTCGCCAACTGGCGATGCTGGCCCTGCTGCAGGAGATGACGGGCGCCGGCGAGAGCCAGTTCATCATCGCCACTCACTCGCCGATTCTGATGGCGTTCCCAGGCGCCACGATCTACAGCCTGGACGACGGCACACCTATCCGCGTCGCCTGGGACGACCTTGAGCATGTTGCCCTGACGCGTGATTTCCTCAACGACCCGACCGCGTTTCTGCGGCAGTTGGAAGGATGACCGCGCTCACGTTGTCGATTCCACGCACGGCTCTGATTCCCACCCGGACATCGCCCAAAGATCGACACCCTCCCAGTCCGGCAGCGCCGCGAGCATATCTGAAACCGTTTGTCTGAACACAGGATGCATCGCGCCGGCGGCGATCTCCGCCAACGGAGCCAGCACGAATGCGCGTTCGTGCAGCCGGGGATGGGGTAGCGTCAGCAGCGGGGTATCGAGCACGGTGTCACCCAGCAGGAGCAGATCGAGATCGAGGGTACGCGGCGCATTGCGGAACGTGCGCTCCCGTCCCAGGTCGCGCTCGATGGCGAGGAGTTCGCGCATGATGTCATTGGGATGCCGTGTCGTTTCCAGACCCACCACGGCGTTCAGGAACGGGGGTTGCTCCCGAAAGCCAACTGGCTCCGTTTCATAAAGGCCGGAAACAGCGGTGATCCGCCCCAGCGTGTGCAACTGGCGCACCGCCTCCTGGAGCGTTGCCGCCCGGTCGCCGAGATTGGACCCCAGTCCGATGAACGCCGTCGCCATCACGCTCAGGGTGGCGGTCCGTCGGGCCAGCTCAACGCGGTCTCCGGCGCCCCGCGCACCACCGCATCGGTCATGCGCGCCACCCGCGTCATAGCGCGCACATCGTGCACGCGCACGATGTCCGCCCCCCCGGCGATGGCGAGCGCCACGGTCGCCGCGGTCCCCTCCAGGCGATCGCCTTCAGACAACCCCAGCACGCGTCCGATCGTGCTCTTGCGCGACGTGCCGGCCAGCAGCGGTTGGCCAAGCACCCGCAGCTCACCAAACCGGCGCAGCACCTCCAGATTCTGCCGCCAATCCTTGCCGAACCCGAATCCCGGATCGACGATCAATCGCTCCCAGACCACGCCGGCCGCGAGCGCACGATCGAGCCGCCGCGAGAGCTCGCGCAGGATGCTCGTCATCAAATCGACTCCCGGTTCCGGAGGCAGATCGTGCATGACCACCACCCGCACACCCGCCGCCGCGACGACCGCCGCCATTTCGGGGTCCGCCATCAGTCCACGCACGTCGTTGATGAGATCGGCGCCCGCCGCCAGCGCGGCCGCGGCAACCTCGGATTTACTGGTGTCGATCGACAGGAGCGCATCCGTCCGCGGCCGCAGCGCATTCACCACAGGGAGCAATCGGGTCAGCTCGTCCGCGACAGAGATCGCGACGTGACCGGGGCGGGTCGATTCGGCGCCGAGATCGATGATGTCCGCGCCGTGCTCGACCGCGCTCAGTGCAGCATCCAGCACCCGATCGACATTCCCCGCCAGGCCATCGCCGGAAAAAGAATCTGGAGTGCGATTGAGCACCGCCATGACGTGCGTCTTGGCGCCCCAGCACAGTTCTCGTCCGTGCCAGCGGGTAGGCGGCAGCTCCCGATTCACGTCCGCCCGCCGCGCACAATCGCGATGAACTCCGCCCGCGTCTCGGGACGGTTGCGGAACCCCCCTCGCATCGCCGAGGTAACCATCGATGCACCTGGCTTCTCGACCCCGCGGATCGTCATGCAGGTGTGAACCGCGTCGATGATGACGCCGCACCCGTCCGGGTTCAGCTCTTCCAGCAGCGCGTCGGCGATCTCGCTCGTCAGACGCTCCTGAACCTGTGGCCGCCGCGCATAGCCTTCGACCAATCGCGCCAGCTTGCTCAGCCCGACGATCCGCCCGCGCGGGATGTACCCGACGTGGGCGAACCCGGTAAATGGCAGCAGATGATGCTCGCAGAGGGAGGCGAAGGGGATGTCGCGCAACACGACCATCTCCTTGTGCCCTTCATCGAAGGTCGCGTTGAGGTGATGCCGGGGATCTTCGCGCAAACCGGCGAAGAGCTCTTCGTAGGCGTCGGCAATGCGGCTGGGGGTCCGCTGCAGGCCCTCCCGATCGGGGTCCTCGCCGATCGCCAGCAGGATTTCGCGCACTGCCGCCGCGATGCGCGGTTTGTCGATTTCCCCGCCCCGGCTCATGTCTGCTCGTCCTTTTCGTTCCGCCAGCGGGTGATACGCACGCCGGCGGCATCGAATGTGGCGCCCTTCAACGGCGCCTCCGGCTTACCCACCGTAACCGTCACCCGCGTCAGCGGCGAGTACGCCGTCAGGAGTTCCCTGGCAATCTCCTCCGCCACCGCCTCGAGCAGATTGCGCGGCGGGCCTTCCACAATCCCGCACACGATTTTGTAGATCGCGCTGTAGGAGACGGTATCGCCGAGATCGTCGCTTTCCCCGGCCGGGCGGAGATCGACCGCGACGGCGACATCGACGCTGAAACGCTGCCCAAGAACCCGCTCTTCCGGGTTGACGCCGTGATAGCCGTAGAAGCGCATGCCCTGGAGAAATATCTCGTCGCGGGGGGAAACGTTGTCAGGAGGGAGGTGAGCAGTCATCGCGCCGTGAGTATAGTTGCCGTCCGGCCGGCTTTCCGCAATCGTCGCCATTTCTGGCCTATTCCGAACCAACCGTGCTTACCCTTCGTTGGTGGATACCGGAGTTCCATGACCGCGCACCGGGGAGAGGTCCAGATCCGTAGCGAGCCCGTGCTCGACCGCGCTCGTGCCTTCGCTGCGGGGTTGCCCCGACGGAGATGGGGGATCGCCGATCGCTATCTCGCCGACGTCGTCGCGATCGGCCTCCTCCTCGCCATCGCCGTCGTCTACACGGCGGCCGCCGTGGTTCCCGTCGAGGCATTCATCCGGGGCGATTGGCCGACATTTATTTTTCCGAACTACGCCGCGATGGGCGAGCGCCTGCGCGCGTTCGACATTCCCGGCTGGAACCCGCACCAGTTCTCCGGCGCCCCCTTCGCCGGCGATCCCGAGTCTGGGTGGATGTACCTGCCCGCCATGGCCGTGTATGCGCTCCTGCCGCCGGA
>JACCXM010000021.1 GCA_013697005.1 Chloroflexia bacterium
GGCCTGCGCCTCGGTGGTGGTGAGGGTCAGAAGCTGGCCTCGATTGACCAGGCCCTCGATCTCGATCGATGGGTCGACCATCGCCTCGGCGATGCGAGGATCGCGACCGCGAGACTCGGCGGTCGACTTGAACGTCGTGCGAACGGCCGAGATCACCTTCTCGTCGGCCGCCTCTCCAGTTCCTGTCACCGGAGTGGCGGCACCGATGACGGCGCCCGGCGCCATGTAGACCTCGTTGGCGGCGATCGCCAGGAGCGCACCCGCGGAGAATGCGTTGCGGTTCACGAAGGCGATGGTCCGAACCGGCGACCCGAGAAGGGCGTCCCGCATCTGCAGGGCGGCGTCCAGCCGACCGCCCGGTGTGTCGATCTCGAGGACCACGGCGGACGCCTGCTCTCGCTTTGCCTGCTCGAGCACGCGCGCGAGATACGGCGCTAACCCGAGGTCGATTTCATCGCGGATCTGAACGACCAAGACCGAGCCGGCGCTATCTTGCGCTCGCGAAACCGGGGCGACGTGCAGCCCAAGCCCGAGCAGCAGCAGCAGAGTTCCTACCCATCGATGCCACCGAGAGTCGACTTGCGGAATCTGCCGTGCCGTGACGCCGATGCGCGACATACGATGGCCTCGCTCCCCGTGTACTCATTATCACATGTTGCTCGCCAACGGTGTGGGGAACGAGCGATTGTGGAGGTGCTGGCGGAGCTGCCCCGGGAACGGCGAGAGGATCTGCCCGTCGCGATGTAGCACGCGTGCCATCGTTTCGAGCGTTGCTCGTCGTTGGCGCAGGTCACGTGCTCGGCGTCGCGGCTTACGGACGCCGGCAACTGGACGATCGCCCGACTGACCCCGATCACGAACACGAGACTGGGCAAGAACAGGGCGACGACCAGGACCAGGGCATGGCAGCGACCGGCTGGAGGCTCGGCCGACGCCTGCTCGGGCACGGGTCGCCAGGCATCCGTGATGGCTCCGGATGGACAACTGCTCACGTAAGGGCGCTGGCGGCCTGAAGAAGTGAGGGACCCGCGACGGCACGGAAGGCGTCGAGGAGGTTCTCCCCGCGCTTCCGACCGGTCGTCAAGATGCTGGTGAAGATGGCGGAGACCTCGGCCCCCAGTCCGAGCGATAACTCCTCACCTGACCGTGACGACCATCTGATGCAGAGGCCTGTCCAGCGTCGGTGGCCGACGATTGAGGAACAGCCATTGCCCTGTTGCACATGGCACCAGCGAGGTAGTGCAGCGCGATAGCTTGGCGCGTGCCCAGGGGTGAGCGTGGGCGTCAGGGTGGGGCCGGCTGCGCCGGACATGCTCGTAGAGGATCCAGCGGCCATCAACCCACGGCGCGGTCTGGTTGTCTCGAGCGTCGGTCACCGTGAACCGCTCGATGGGCGGCTCTCCTTGTGCGCGAGCGGGCGAGGCACCCGAGGTCGGCGGGAGCAAGACGATCGCGGTCGCGATCAGGGTCAACGACGTCATGGCTTGTGTTTCACAGAAGTTCCCCCCTTCGTTGCCACTATCACAGCACAGACGACGAGGTTGGCATCGGAGGGTTGGCGTGGGCCCGCGCGACGAAGAACGCCCGGCCGGCCTCGCGGCCTATCCCGAGGTCCTGCTGGGCGTCGTAGCGGTGGATGTCGCTGAAGCCGGCACCCTCCAGGGCGGATCGGATCTCCGCCTCGGAGTGGCACCGCTGCGTGAGGGTCAGGTCCACACGCTGCCAGCCGTTATCGGCATAGAACAGCGTCAGCTCGTCCCGCGCCTCGCGGCGCTCCGGGTCGTAGCTCGGACGGACCACACGGGCGTAGTCATCCTCGACCATGCCGTAGGAGCCACGCCACCGCGCCCGAAATCCTTCCTCGAGGGTCATCTCGAAGAAGAACCACCCGTGCGGCCGCAGCGCGGCCCGGACGTTGTGGAACACCGTCGCGAGCTCGTCCAGGTCCATCAGGTGGTTCAGGCTGTTGAAGGTGGACACCACCAGATCGTGGATCTCCGTCGTACGAAACGAGCGAGCGTCGGCGAGGATGAACGCCCCACCCGGGGCGTTGACACGGGCCCATCGGAGCATTTGCTCGGAGCCGTCCAGACCCGTGACCCGATAGTCCCGCGCCAGCAGCGCCCGGACGAGCTGCCCTGTCCCGCAGCAGAGATCCAGGATTTGTGCATCTGGCGGTATCTGTCGCAGGATCAGCCGATCCAACGCCGGCAGCGCCTGCTCCGTCGAGTTGCCTCCCCAGGCCCGGTTGTATACCTGGGCGAGTCGATCGTAAGCCGAATAACCCTGCTGAGCGGTCAGCCCTGCATCAGCTCCCCCCAGCACGTGCTGGGGGTGTGCAGCAGGCTGTTCAGCGCGATTGATCACCGCTATGTCCTGGGCTCGTCTACTCTCAACACGACGATCTTGACACGCTGTTCGGGAACGTTGCTGTGTGTCATTGAACACCATGTCTCCTCCGTTCCAGTCACCCTCAGGGCAAAAAGGCACAAAAAGAGACTGCTACGTAGCAGTCTCCACCTAGCCACATGGGATAACGGGTCGTGGGCATCCCGGACGGCACGGGCCGTCAGTCATGAATAGGAAGCTATCGGGTCACAGCCTCCCCCGTCCACGAATGCTTGACGGCGCTGCATCGCCGTGATTTCATCCAGGCCTGAATGCTAATGGTCGGTCGAGAAGGGTTGCAAGTTGCTGCTCGTTGTGCGCTCATGTGAAATGAGGAGTGACTCGAGCTTGGTCATGGTTCCAACTTCGAAACCGCGACCGAGTGACTTTGTTTCCAGTGCCTGTAACCACGTTTCAACCCACGGGAGGCTGTGGCTGAAGAAGCTCTTATTCCTGCTGACAATCATGCGGCTACTGACAGGTTCACGGTCATTCGAGGGCGTGCTGCGGATAGGGATGTTGACCCAGTAGGGGAAGATGCAACGGAATGAGTTCGCCTACTCACCTCGTCGAACGAGACCTACTCGGCTTCCACCACTCGCGTCGCTTTTCGCCTCGGCTTGGCGACAGGGCAACGTGAACGCGAAGGTACTCCCCTGGCCCGGCCCTTTACTCTCGACCCAGATCCGTCCACCGTGGGCCTCGACAAAGGACTTCGCGATATACAGGCCAAGGCCCAATCCCGTCGTACTGCGCGCGCTAGCCTCGACACGAT
The DNA here is from genome assembly GCA_013697005.1 of Chloroflexia bacterium. Lineage (GTDB taxonomy): Bacteria > Chloroflexota > Chloroflexia > Thermomicrobiales > UBA6265 > JACCXM01. The sequence goes on from JACCXM010000021.1 coordinate 3,164, forward strand.
AGAAGCGGTCGAAAAGGTGCGGCAGTGCTTCGCGCGGGATCCCAGGTCCCTGATCCTGGACCGAGACTTTGACCTCCTCGCCGATGCTCTCGATCCGGACCATGATCTCGCCCCCTGTGGGCGAGTACTTGATGGCGTTGGCGAGCAGGTTCTCCAAGACCTGGACCAGCCGATCCCGATCCCACCAGCCCTCGATCGGCGCCTTCGGCGCCTCCAGCCGGATGGCGTGCTTGCTCGAGAGCGCGCGGGCCTGGTCAATGGAGTCATGGGCGAGGGGGACGAGGTCCACCTGTGCTCGCCGCAGCGGGAGTTGCCCAGCTCTCAGTTGAGAGACATCGCCGAGATCGGTGAGCAGGCGCCCCATGCGGTCGGCCTGCTGCAGGATGACCGCCACCGCCCGTTGGTTGTACGGCTCGCCCCTCGCCATGAACTGGGCGTAGCCCTTGATCGAGGTGAGTGGAGTCCGCAGGTCGTGCACGACCGTTGCGATAAAGTCGTCACGGCTGCGAACAGCCAATTCAGCCTGAGCGTGCGCCGCTTCGGCACGGTCTCGGGCGTTGCGCAGGTGCACATTCAAATAGCTGATTACAATCGCGATGAGCAGGAACGCGACCAAACTGATGACATCACTCGGGTCTTCAGGATTGAGAGCGTAGACCGGGTCGACGAAGAAGTAGTCGACTGCCAGAACCGCCAAGACTGACGCTACCAGCGCCGGACCGAAACCGCCGAACCACGCACTGATGGCAACGGCCGAGAAGAACGGGATTGATGGTATGCGCTCGACGAGCGGGCTGGCCGCCAGTGAGACCAGCAGGATGACCGCCGTTGCCGCGACCGCTACGCCATAGCGCAGCGCCTGAGGTTGTGCTGCTTGCATCGCTGCGCCTAGTGCTCCGCCACACTGGACCTGAACGGTAGCGAGTGGGCATGATAGCCGCCTCTGGAGGGAGGTGGCGACGTGGCGAAGCGGTATCGGGTGACGTTGACGGACCAGGAGCGGGAGCGACTGCGGGCACTGACCCGCAAGGGCAAGGGCGCGGCGCGGACGGTCCGCCGGGCCCAGACGCTGCTGTTGGCGGATGCGGGGCGGACCGATGAGGCGATCCGCCGGCTGCTCAAAAAGGGGCGCTCAAGCCCTGGCTGAAGAAGCAATGGGTCATCCCCGCGGTCGGCGCGGAGTTCGTCTGGCGGATGGAGGACGTGCTCGACCTGTACGCCGAGCCGTACGACCCCGCCCGGCCAGTCGTCGGCTTCGACGAGACGACCAAGCAACTGGTGGCCGAGACGCGCGTCCCGCTGCCGATCGAGCCGGGCAAGGCCGAGCGGGTCGACTACGAGTACGAGCGCCGAGGTACCGCCAACCTGTTCCTGGCCTGCGAGCCGCGCCGGGGCTGGCGGCACGTCGACGTGACCGACCGGCGGACCAAGCACGACCTCGCCCACCAGATGCGGGAGCTGGTCGACCGCCACTGCCCGGACGCCACCGTCGTCCGTGTCGTGCTGGACAACCTGAACACCCACACCCCAGCCGCGCTCTATGAGGCCTTCCCGCCGGCCGAGGCGCGGCGGGTGCTCCGCAGGCTGGAGTTCCACTACACCCCCGTGCACGGCAGCTGGCTGAACATGGCCGAGCTGGAGTTCTCGATGCT
>JACCXM010000022.1 GCA_013697005.1 Chloroflexia bacterium
GATGATGGTCGGGCGCAGTCTCAGCGACCTCTTCCCGAAGGAGGTGGCGACTATCGGCGATGAGGCGCTACGGGTGGAAGACCTCCACCTCCTTCCGGATGGCCGAAGTGGCGGCCGCACATTGAGCGACGTCTCCTTCACCCTCCGCCGAGGCGAGATCATCGGCATCGCGGGATTGATGGGCGCCGGCCGCACCGAACTGCTGGAGACCCTGTTTGGCGTCTATCCGGAGCGACGCGTCCGCGGCCGGATCGAGATCGCGGGTCAGATGCGGCGCATCGCCTCACCGCGAGACGCGATCCGGGCGGGGCTCGCTTTCGTCACCGAAGATCGCAAGACGCAAAGTCTGATCCTGAAGCTTTCGGTGGCGCATAATCTCACCCTCGCCGCGCTCAACCGTTTTCTTCGTCTCAACGTCGTCAGGCAACGTGAGGAGAACGCCGCCGTTGAGCGCTCGATCGATCAATTACGAATCAAGACACCGAGCTCCAGCATCGACGTCGACAAGCTCTCCGGCGGGAATCAGCAAAAGGTGGCGCTGGCCAAGTGCCTGCTCACGCGGCCACGGGTCCTGTTGCTCGACGAACCCACCCGCGGTATCGACATCGGCGCCAAGGCGGAGATCTATGGGCTCATCAGCCGACTGGCGCAGGATGGTGCCGCGATCGTGATCGCATCGTCGGAGCTGCTCGAGCTCCTCGCGATGTGCGACCGCATTCTGGTCCTGTGCGAAGGGAGGCTCACCGCGGAGCTGACGCGAGCCGAAGCGACCCAGGAGCGGATCATGGAGGCGGCCACGGCGCGGCGGCGCGATCTGGTCGCCTAACGACGGAGCGATGCAATGGAACAGGCCGCGCTGGAGCAGCGAACCGTGCCGCGGGAGAATTCCCAGCGCGCTCTGGATATCCTGCTGCGCTTCCAGAGCGTGTTCGGACTGATCATCATTCTCGTGCTGGCGGCAATCCTCTCACCGGTGCGTGACGGGAACAACGTCTTCCTGGAGCCACGGAACCTGCTCAACATCATACGCTTCGCCTCAGAGAACGGCATTATCGCCATCGGCGTCACGTTGGTGATCCTGACTGGAGGCATCGACCTCTCCGTCGGCGCCGTTCTCGCGTTGTGCGCGGTCGGCGCCGCGGCGTTCATGACGCGGTACGACCTCGGAACGCTGCCGACGGTCCTGCTTGTGCTCGCCCTGGGTGGCTTCGTGGGCATTGTCAACGGGCTCGTCACCACGCGCTTCAACATCCAGTCGTTCATCACCACGTTGGCCATGCTGGGCGTGGCGCGAGGCGTGGCTTCTCTGTGGTCGGGAGGCTACGCCGTCCCCCTGGCCTTTGGTGACGGCGAGGGACTGGCCCCGGCACGCTTCAAGGCCATCTTCGGCGGCCAGGTCAATCTGCTCGGACTCGAGATTCCGGCGCCGGTCTTCTACTTCCTCGGGGTCGGTTTGATCGCGTCGTTCCTCCTGCGCCGAACCGGATTCGGGCGCCACGTCTATGCCGTTGGCGGCAATGAAACCGCGGCCCGGCTCTCCGGCGTCAACGTGGACCGGGTCAAGGTGATCGTCTTCGCCATCTCCGGCTTGCTCGCCGGGCTGGCGGCGCTGCTCCATGCCGCCCTGGTCAACCAGGGAAGCCACATCGATGGCAACGGCTACGAGCTCAATGCCATCGCCGCGGTCGTCATCGGTGGCACGAGTCTCGCCGGCGGTGTCGGCACCGTCGTCGGCTCGATGATCGGCGCGTTGACCCTGAGCATCCTCGACAATATCCTCGGTCTGAGGAATGTCCAGTCGGAGTACCAGGCCATACTCAAAGGTGTCATCATCGTCCTGGCTGTCGTCATCCAGCGCCAGCGGCGATAACAGGAGAAGCCGATGCGACAGCTCTGCACGCGCATCCGCGCCGTCAGCCAGCTATCGTGTCTCTGGTCGGGCGAACGCTGTGTTCAGGGTATATCATCTTCATGACGGCCCGAGCGCCGCCGCGGCGCGTCAGCACAGAGACGATTCCGGCGAATGTGCCGGGACGAAGGCGGAGAACGTGAAATGCGAGGAGGGTCAACGATGACCGTACGACAATGGCTCCTGATCGGCCCGTTGGTGCTGCTGCTGGCGATTTCCAGCGCGCCCGCGGCCTCCGGCCAATCCACGCCCACGGGCGACGCGGCCGCTGGGACCTGCATTCCCGAAGGCGGCATTCCCGAACAGGACAGCTACCTGATCGGAATGTCGCAAGCCAACGAGGGTGAGCCGTGGCGCCAGGCAATGAACGACCAGATTTCGTCCGCCGCCGCCGCGCACCCGGAGCTGGAGGTTGTGTTCGCGGACGCGGCGCAGAATAACGCCAAGCAGGTCGCCGACGTGGAGAACTTCCTCCAGCAGGGGATCGACCTGCTCATCATCTCACCGAACGAGGCGGCCCCGCTGACCGACGTCGTTGCCAAAGTGTGCGCCGAAGGCGTGCCGGTCATCGTGCTCGACCGCAAGGTCGAAGGCGATCAGTTCACGATGTGGATCGGCGCCGACAACGAGGTAATCGGCCAACGGGCTGGAGAGTATGCCGCGGCCTTCTGCGCGGAGCAGGCGCTCGATCCCTGCAACATCATCGAGATTCGCGGTCTCGAGGGGTCGACGCCGGCCAAGGAGCGGGGCGACGGCATCCGCGCGGGTATCGCGGCGAACCCCAGCGCTACCATCATCGCCGAGCAGAACGCTGACTGGCTGCGGGAAAAGGCGATCCCCGTCTCGCAGGCGATGTTCCAGGCTAACCCCGACGTCGACGTGGTCTACACCCACAATGACCCGATGACGGAGGCGGCCATTATCTCGGCGCAGAACGCCGGTCTCAATCTGGACGAAATCCTGTTCATCGGTATCGACGCGCTGCCGACACCGGACGGCGGTATCCGCTCGGTGATCGACGGACGCATCGACGCCACATACGTCTACCCGACTGGCGGGGCGGAAGCGATTGATTACGCGGTTCAGATTCTCGAGCAGGGTGAGACGCCACCCGCGGAGGTCGTTCTGGAGACCGAAGAGGTCGTTGACGAGAACGCCCAGGAGCTGTTTGACAAGTTCACGGGCGGCGGCGCGGAGGCAACTCCCGCTGCCTGACGGCGAAAACCCCTCATCCCTAACCCTTCTCCCCATGCGTGGGGAGAAGGGGGCATGCTCGTCACATTAGACCTGCAAGCCCCTCTCCCTGTGTGCAGGGAGAGGGGTTGAAGTGAGGGTTCTTCAATCGCCTGAACCGCTTGTAGACGAATCCACAATTCAATCCTCAGCCGCATAGCCAGCCCGGAAACTGTGCGCTATGATCCGAAGACTCTGAACCGGTGTGCATCACGCGATACCGCGTCCGGCGGCAATCCGCACGCGAATCGTGCCTTCTGACATTAATAGGTTTCCGTCGTCATCTGTTCCAATGACAGTTGTCGGTATAGCCGGGGGAACGATCGGAGCGGATGTGTCCAGGGGCACTCCGTCGCGAGTAATGGTGAGTGCCCCTGGATCGCTCCCATCAGTTAATCGTCGGAAGAAGCGGCGGTCCGCCTCTGCCTTTTCCTCTGGTGTTGGTTCCCTCTTCTGTCGGTCAGTCATGGTGTGTCCTTTCAGGGCGCGGTGAAGGCTCCAGTGAATCGGTAGACGCCTCAGTAGACGATTTCCATTCTCAGCTTTCGAGCGTCGAGGGCGGGATCAGCCGGCAGGCGCCCAGCTCGACCCTCAGCAACGCGGCGGGCTGTCCACGCCGCCACGGTCGCATCGAGCAGATCATCGGGTTGTGCAGGTCTGGCAAGACTAAATGCGTCTTTTCGAGTCCAGAGAGAGTGCCTCAACTCGGCAGCAAGCAGCATGCGGCGCTCCTCATAGCCCTCGGGCTTGCTCTTGTGGTGAGTCATGGGGCGCCTTCCGGCCAGCGCCCAGAAGCTGACCTCGGGGTGGACCTCAACGACGCGATGCTGTAGCTCCGACGTCAACAATCGGTTGACCTCGGCCACCTTGGGGAAGATTCCGAACGCCGCCAACGAGACGCCCTTGCCTGTAAGCGCACGCGACCGGGCGTTCGCGTCCTCGTACGTCGCGGCGTCTAGTAATCTTGGGTCGGGCGCAGGAAAGACGGCGGACCTTTTCCACCTCAGGACCTTTCGAGCCTCCAAGTCGCAGGCTCGGGGTTCCCGTTCGCTCAGGCCGATGGGGATATCGACGCCGATGGCAACCGCGTCGGGGTAGGCATCAAGTACCTCCTGAAACGGGGTGTGGAAGTGCGGGGTCAGCGTGCCGGTCTCAACGTCGTAGGCAACGGCTACCCATCCCCCGCGACAACCATCAACCCCGACCACGCGCATTGCCCGCCCCTCTCGCGATTGATTTCGACTTAAGTCTATCTTAGGCGATCGCCTATGGTGTCCGCCATCCCCGGCCCGCAGCATCACCGCTGTGGAGCGTGGATGGCCAGAGTTAGGCGAAGCGATCAGGCGGCGTAGGCAGGCAATGGGGCTGTCCCAGGAGCAGCTTGCCGAGCAGAGCAGCATGCATTGGACCTACCTCAGCGAGATCGAGACGAGCAAGGTAAGCCCGAGCATTAACGTCTTGCGCCGGATCGCAGACGGACTCGGTATTCGGGCATCTCAACTTGTATTGGAGGCGGAGGAAGCGACTGAGGACTGAAGCAGTCGCGGACGGAGACTCGCCGAATAGAGACTTCCGCGCCCCGAGCAGCGTATTACGCCGCTTTAGTTCATGCCGCCTCCCCGTCGCTGGTCCACGTCAGCCGCCATCGTCTGGGGCGTTCTATGCGGGGTTCCCAACGGCTGCTATCCGCACCAGGCCGCCGAGGTCGATTCGACGCTGGGGCGTCATTCATGCCGCCTCCACTACTTCGAGAGTGGCGCTGGTCCAACGCAGCGGGACGGGCTGTTGCGTTCCGCACCTGGGATGCACATCGTTTTTACGGGCAATTGGGGTTCGTGCCCGCGGATGAAACGGTGATGCAGCGGCCGAAACCGGCGATTCAGGCAGTACCCTGCCTCGCCTACGACGGTGAGCGAGGGGGGAGCGTAGCGGCGGTCTGCAACTCCTGAAAGTGCGCGACCCATTCTTCGGTGCGGTCGTCGGCGAGTTTCGTAGTCCGGGGTCTGGGCAGTTTCAGATCGGACGGTGACTCGACACCCAACCAGCGCAGAAGGTCGAACACCGTCTCCTCGTAGCGTGGGCTGAATTCCCCGTAGACGACGTGGAACGGTTCGATGCCGCTGTCTGCAAAGAAGCGACCGATGGCGGCGTCTTCGGCTTCCGCTTGGCGAAACAGGGCGGCGATGCCGTCGTAATGGAAAACCAGCTCGCCCGGTTGGAGCGGTTCATCGCCGCGCCGCCACGCCGCCCCCAATTTTACGGTGTCCCGGCCACGGTCCTGTCCCCAGACGCCTGTCTGGCGGGCTTTGAACCATGAGATGGCCTGCCGCACTTTGTCGTCGCGGGTGACCCAGACCCAATGCAGATGCGGGAAAAGCCGCGTCATGATTTCGGCCAGGGGCAGGTCCGCGAGCTCGGGGTCCTGCCGGGCCGTACGCTCGAGGTGCTGGAGCTGGCCGTAGAGCAGCTTCGCGCCAAAGACGCCGTTGGGGGTCGCGCGAACTTGGATCAGGCGCGCGGTATAGGCGGGAAGCGTCGGGGTGCCCCAGCGCTCCATCCAGAACGCCATCTTGTGCCCGAAGAACTCCTTCGGATCCCCGGCGACCCCGGTTGCCTGCAATCCCTGGCCGAGGAGCGTGCTCCCGGAGCGGGGCGTTGCCAGGACGAGGTAGTTTGGCGGTTGGATCATCGTCGCCATCTCAGTATCAGTAGAAGAATACGAGCAGCGTCACCGCCAGCAACGTCCCGAACAATGCCGGCCAGTAGGCCAGGACCGGGATCAGGTCGCCAGTGTAACCGAGGAGCGGAAGGCGCCAGCGCTTGACCCGCAGCACGGCAGTGAGCACGACCAGGACGATGAACACGTCGAGAACCAGCGGAAACCACTCCATGTAGACCAAAGCTTGGGACTCCACCGCGCCTCGGATGGCATTGTGATCCAGGATGACCGCAAACAGGAGACCGCCGGCGGCGACGATCAGGTCGAAAATGGTCAGCCCAACCCGGTCCCGCAGGTCGTCCGACTCGTGCGCCATCAAAAGCAGGAGAAAAAAGACGAGAATGGCGATGGCAAGTTCGAGCACGACGTGCTCCAGGATCGGCCCGAGAAAATCGCGCTCGACGGCGAGGTTGAAATAGAGCTCAGGATCGGGCGCGCCGGAGAAGCCGTAGCCGAGACCGAAATCGACGTTGTAATCGAGCAGGCGGTACGTAAATTCGGACCACAGCGGGTCCCACCCGCCGTAGACGAACTCGGTGTCGAGACCGGGGAGAGCCGCCGGATCGAGATCGCGGAACGATGCGAAGTCCGGGACCAGGAGCACACCCTCGAGCGGTTCCGGGGACCAGAGGCGGAGCCAGATATCCTGGCGGTCGAAGGGGTAGAGCTGGTAGTCGAAGTTCTGGCGAATCTTGCCGCTGAAATACCATCCGATCTCTTCCACGCCGTCGCGCTCGATCCGCCACACCTCCTGGGACTTGTAGGCTTCTTCCACTGCCTCCGGCAAGACGACGCCCCGCATGATGTGATCCGGGATTTCGGGACCGTATTTCTGCCAGATGAACCCGGTCATTTCGACATTGGTGGAGTTGAGAAACTCGAACGACTGCAAGTAGACACCCGTAGGAATACGATAGTCATATGGGGCGAACGAGTCCGGATGCTCTGCGATAAACGTCTCCAGCTCTTGCGCAGAGAGAATCGGCGTCCCGACGCCAATTACCCAACGGTCGGCGATCACGATCACCCGCCACGTGAAGAGGAGGCAGAGGAGAATGGCGAAGGTCCAGACGATCGACATCCTCGTGGCGCCATCGACGTTCCTCACCGCTGGCTTGAATACCGCGAACGAGAGGGAAAGCACGAACCCCAACACCAGCAGCATGAGCGTCATCAGGTCGTCGCTGCCCGATTCGAGGTCCCACCCGCCGTGCGCCTGGAGATATCGTGCTCCGGCAAGGACCGAGAGGATGAGAAACACCGCGCTCAACGCGGCCGCGACGCGATGCGCCGTGCGGATCACCATCGACGCCGTTCGCTCTTCCCGCCGGACCTAATGGCGGCCAATTCGCTCCACCAGGGTGCGTCCGGTCGGGGTCTTGCCCGTGCGCTCGGCATCGCGGTCGAGCCGGGCGAACCCCTCCTGCGCATAGCGGATACCCAGCCAGCGCAACGGCTCCGGCTCCCAGCGTGGAGAGCAGTGGTTCACCGTCGGTAACTGCGTCAATGCGGTCACCTCGCCTCGGATTAGATCGGTCAGGATGCGGCCGAAGAGATTCGCCGTGGCCACCCCCTGACCGGTGTAGCCGCCCGCCCGCGCCACACCCGTCGCCGCATCGTACGCGGTGGTTGGCATCCAGTCCCGCGGCATCCCGAGCGGACCTCCCCAGGCATGGGTAAAGCGAACATCCTTCAACATCGGGAACCACTCGACGGTCATCTGGCGCAGCATATCGTGGGTCGGTTCATGCCGGTCGAGCCCGTCGGCGATGACTGAATGCATATGGTACGGCGCGCCCCTGCCGCCGAAGAGGATGCGCCCGTCCGCGGTGCGGTTGAGATAGTCGACGGACATCCGCGACGAGGAAACCAGCTCGCGGTTGCGCCAGCCGATCTGCTCCCAATCACTTTCTGATAGCGGTTCGGTGAGCACGATCAGGGAGTACATCGGCACGAGGGTACGCCGCAATTTGGGAAGCTGTTGGCTGTACGCCTCGCCGGCGAGGACCAGCCTCCGGGCGCGGACATCGCCGTATGGCGTGATCAGGCGAGGGGCGCCACCGGTTTCATAATCGGTGACCGGGGTCTGC
>JACCXM010000041.1 GCA_013697005.1 Chloroflexia bacterium
TTGCCCTGGTCTCCGACGCGGCGCCGGAGGCGCGGTCGGATCTGCTGCCCGGCGAGGCAACCGACCTCGGCGACGAATCGCTCGCCTTCTCCTTCGTCCGCGCCTTTGATGACGGCAACCAGTACACGGGCTTCGAGGTCTTCGTCCGGGTCGGGGCGACGGTGGCCGCGGTCTCGTTGGAAGGTCCGCCGGATATGTCCCTGCCGCAGGTGTCGGAGATCGCCGCCGCGCAGGCGGCATGCTTAGAAGCCGGCACCTGCCCGGATGCGCTTCCGGTCCCGGCCGCGCTGCTTGCCACTCCCGCGGCCACACCTGCGGCCGCGACACCGGCCGCGTAGCGACCACCGGGTCTGGACCCGATGCGCGGTCCTCAGCTTTCGTTCCGACCCCCTCGGGATACGCCCGAGGGGGTCTTATCGTTCTGCCGCTTGCGCGTTGCGGATAATCCCCGTTCGGTGAGGACCTACGCCGGGGTGATGTTCTGGTTCACCCGGAACAGATTGCCCGGATCGTACGTGCCCTTGATGTGCGCCAGCCGGTCATAGTGCTCGCCGTAGGAGGCGCGCACCCGGTCGTCGCCCTCCTCCATCATCATGTTGACGTACGCGCCGCCCGCCGAATAGGGATGCAGCGCCGACCAATACGAGCGCGTCCAGTCGATCATTCGCTCGTTGTCGGCCGGATCGGGACTGACCCCCACCATCACCATCCCCCAGTTGGCATCGCGGTAATTCCAGGCGGTGGCGTCCTTGGCGACCCGCCCCGCGACCCCGTTGATCGGGTAGAGATGCATCGTCGATTTCCACGTCGGCAGCTCCGAAGCGTACTGGAGATGAATGTCGACCGCCTCGTCCGGGATTTCTGCCACGAAGTCGGCCTTCCAGTACCACTGATCGCCCGGCGGGTAGAGCGCATCGAACATGCTCTGCAGCGCCGGGTGCGGAATCGGTCCCACCCAATCGAGCGCCGGCGGTCCGAACTGAGCCCGGATCGGGGCGAAGGTCGCATCTGCCTGATCGAGCGGTCCGGTGTAGGCCCAGACCACCGCGCACATCTTCTGCAGCCACAGCTCCTCCGGAAATGGCGCCGCCGGGGGCACGGTGAGGAAGGCGAAAAAGCCGTTCAGCTCGTCCGGCGCCTGCACGATGAAGTCGCGATACCAACGCAGCACCTCACCGGCGCGGTCCAGCGGCCAGAGCATCGGTCCGGCGTAGACGGTGCCGATCGGATGAAGCTTGAACAGAAACGAGGTAACGACTCCGAAATTGCCGCCGCCGCCGCGCAGCGCCCAGAAGAGATCGGCATTTTCCGTTTCGCTGGCGGTGACGAAGCGGCCATCGGCGAGCACCACATCGGCCTCGAGCAGATTGTCGATCGCCAGCCCGGTCTGCCGGGTGAGGTGTCCCAGTCCGCCGCCGAGGGTGATACCGCCGACGCCGGTGGTCGAGATGATGCCGCTGGGCGTCGCCAGTCCGAAGGCGTGCGTGGCGTGATCGAGATCGCCCAACGTGGCGCCGCCTTCGACCCGCGCGGTGCGCGTGGCGGGATCGACGCGGACCCCGTTCATCGGCGACAGGTCGATCACCAACCCATCGTCGACCATACCCAGACCGGCCCCGTTGTGCCCGCCGCCGCGGATCGCCACCACGATGCCATTGTCACGCGCGAAATTGACCGCGGCGATGACATCGGCCACGTTGGCGCACTGGGCGATCAGCGCCGGACGCTTGTCGATCATCGCGTTGTAGACGGTGCGCGCCTCGTCATAGCTCGGATCGCCGGCTTGAATGAGCGGACCGCGCATCGTCGCGGCCAGCGCCCCAACAGCCGCTGCATCGAGGGTCGCGGCGCGGGTGGTTGTCGCTGCTGCCATGCTGAGTCTTCTCCTCTCGGATTACAACCGACTGCTGATTTCGTGCCTCTCGGTGGTTTCGTCGTCGCGGGCGAGCGCGGCGCGATCAGCGTGTTGAATAGGCGCCTCCTTCACGTCGTTTATCCCAGCCACGTAAACCAGCCGGCGATGACGGCGAGTGCCGTGAGGACATACACGGCAGTTGCATTGAGAGTCGCGCCACGCGCCGCGTTTGGCCGCTGGTACGCCTCAGAGATAACTCTTTGGCGTGAGGCCTGGGCGATGAGACGCTCGCGGGCGCTCTCAGCGACGATCTCCTCCGGCCGCAGGCTGTAGGCACGGATCTGATTGGGCGAAACCATGATCTGCTCCTCTCGGTCTTGTTCGCGCCGACCCCCGCTCGTCTGGAGGCCGATCCCGTAGTCCGTTCGGGTACGGTCACAGGATGCGCCCCGCGTCGCTCTTGCACATCCGCCACGAATACGGATTTCTGTACCGAATTCAGACCATGCCGTCTCCGTGATTGTTACGGTGTGCGGTAGGCGCGGCTCAGAGAAGACCGAGACGCTCCGCCGCCGTGGCCGCCTCGCGCCGGTTGGCCACACCGAGTTTGTTCAGAATGTGGGCGACGTGCGACTGGACAGTGCGGTGCCCGACGAAGAGCGCATCCGCGATCTCCTTGTCGGTCTGCCGCCGCGCCAACATGCGCAGCACGTCGACCTCACGCTGCGTCAGACCGGCGGGATAGGATTCGCTCACCTGGACCTGGGTCATGGCCAGACGTGATGTCAACGCATCGGCGCGGGCGAGGAGCGGCGCCGCGCCGAGGGGGGCGCCAATGGTCCGAACCTCGTCCAGCGCGGAAAGCGCCTCGGCAGCGGCGCCCGCCGCCAGGCGCAGCGCGGCGAGCGCGAGGAGGGTCTCCGCCCGCTCGAACGGCGCCTCACAGGCGACGGCCAGATCGAGCGCCGACGTGAGATGCGTTTCGGCATCCGCAACGTTGTGCGCCGCCGTGTCGATCTCGCCCAGGAGCCGATGGGTGACCAGACGCACGAACGGCTGATCCGGAGTGTTGGCGAGGGCAAGCGCTTCGGTGGCGAGCACGCGGGCGAGGACGACGTCCCCATTGGCCAGACCGTAGCGTGCCCAGGCGACTTTTCCGTCCGCCTGACCGAGCACACCGCCGCTCCAGGCGAGCCAGCGATTGTGCGCCTCGAGCCAGGCATGAGCGTCGGAAAGGTCGCCCGCGTCCAGGCAGAGTTCGGCCGCCAGACGCTGCAGGTAGAGGCCCTCCTGGTGAATAAGATTCCCCGGTTCGGTATCGGCTCCATCCGGGAAGAGTGCCGTGATCTGCTCCCAGGCCGTCTCCGGTTCGCCGCGGAGCCGGGACAGCGTCGCGAGTGCCGCACGCACCTCGCGCTGAAGGTAGGCGTTGCCGGGAGGGGCGCACGCGTCCAGGATGCGGTCTGCCTCATCCCAGCGCCCGTCGAGCACAAGGCAATTGAGCCAGGCCAGCCGGGGGGAGACGCCCGGGCGCAGCGCACCGCCAGCTTGACCGATCGCCGCTTCTGCCTCGGCCGCGACTCGCCGCCGAGCGGCGGGATTGGCCGCGCCGTAGGTCAAACTCACGTCCCGCAGCTCGCCGAGCAGCGTAAACGCGCTCAACGCGTGGTGGTCGAACTCCCTGAAGAACTCGCGGGCCCGGTCCCACGCCTGGCGCGCTTTGACCGGTTGGCCGAGGGCTGCCAAGGCTATGCCGAACCCGTGGTACGTATACGCGGAGGAGAAGTGGATGGCGCCGCTCGCTTCGGGAGCCGTCTCGACGGCGGTGAGAAATCGCTCTCCGTGGGCAATGGATTCCTGAAGCCGACCTGCGGAAGCGAGAAACCACGCGTGCGACGCGTGCCGGAAATGCATGCCCGCAGCGTGAAGCAGGGTCGCCGCGGCATCATCCTGATCCTCGGTGATTGGCTCTGTCTCCGGCGGCACATCGGCTAGCCATGCCCCGCTCGTGGTGAAGGAGTGTGTCGCGGCGAGTGGCATCGCTCCCAGTGCCTCGGCGGCGTCCATCGTCGCCGCGAGTCCAGATTGAAACCGGTTTACATAGCAGAGAAGCACTCCGCGCTGAAAGAGGATGTCGGCGGCCAGGACCGCATCGCCGAGCCGCGCGGCGAGGGGTGCCGCTTCGTCGATGAAGTCGAGCGATTCCGCCGGGAGTGCGAAGCGCAGCAGCCGGGAGAGCCGAAAGATCAGCCGGCAGCGCCGGTGCTCCCCGCCTGCGACGTCTTCGAGGAGACTGGCGGCGGACCGCAGGCGTTCGGCGGCGGTTAGCCAGGCATAGGCGCGTTGCGCACGATCGCCGGCTTGCACCAGCCACTCCCAGGCTCGGGGGTCTCCGGCCCGTTGCAAGTGATAGGCAACCGCGTCGGGATCGGGCTGAGCGCCCGCCATCAGGGTCTCCGCCACCCTCCCGTGCCAGAGGCGGCGGCGGGGAGGAAGGATGCCCTCATAGAGCGCCTCGCGGGTGAGGGCGTGCACGAAGCGGACGCGCGTACCGTCCCGCTCCGCCGCCAGGAGATGCCCTTCCACCGCCTGCTCGACGATCGCCAGCAGCGCCCCGTCGTCGAGACCCGCAATAGCGGCCCACAGGGAGAGCGGAATTTCCTGCCCGATTGTCGCGGCGATCGCCAGCGGTTCGCGCACATCTTCACCGAGCCGCTCCACGCGCCCGTCGATGACCTGCCGCAGAAAGGTGGGCACCACGACGCGGTCGAGCTCGCCGACCGCCCATGCGTCGCCGTCCGGCCGCAGGATCGATTCCTCCTCCAGGGCGCGCAGCAGTTCGGTGGCGAAGAACGGGTTGCCTTCCGCGTGCTGGTCCAGGTAGGCGATCAGCCGCTCCGCATCGTCGCCGGCGAGCCGGTAATGGGCCGCGACGAGACCACGCATGGCGACGGTATCGAGCCGCCGCAGATCGAGCCGCAGCCCGTCCGCCTCCCGTACCAGCGGCGGCAGTTGCTGCGAGAAAGGATGGAGCCGCGTCAGTTCGTCAACCCGATACGTGGCAACGAGCAAAAGCGGCCAGTGCCGGAGATGCGGAGCGACGTTGCGCAGGAGCGCCAGGCTGGCCGGATCGGCCCAGTGCAGATCTTCGAGCAGCACGAGCAGCGGGCGATCGTCGCTCAGCGCGGCGAGGAACTGGCGCACCGCGGCGAAGAGCGCGGCCTGATCGGTAACCCGCTCCAGCGTTCCGCCGGCGAACGCGGCTGGTGGGGCGGGCAGAGCGGGGTCGCTTGGGTAGCTGGCGAGGAGATCGCGCCATGGACCATAAGGTGGCGTGTTGCTCAGGTCGAAACAATGCCCGGTCAACACGCACGCCCCGCGCGCCGACGCCTCGCTGGCCAGATCTTTCGCCAGCGTCGTCTTGCCGATTCCCGCTTCGCCACCGAGCAGCACCAGCCGGCCATGGCCGGCGAGGGCCGCGGCGAGCTCCTCCCGCAAGAACACCTGCTCGCGCTCGCGGCCGACGAGCAGGGACGGCGATCGCCGGAAGCCGATGCTGCTGGATGGAGAGGTGGTTGAGTCCGCGGCCATGGCACGCCTCGTCTCGACTGCCCGTTGTCGATGCA
>JACCXM010000045.1 GCA_013697005.1 Chloroflexia bacterium
GAAGCCCCGGTCGAGGGCGAAGCCCCGGTCGAGGGCGAAGCCCCGGTCGAGGGCGAAGCCCCGGTCGAGGGCGAAGCCCCGGTCGAGGGCGAAGCCCCGGTCGAGGGCGAAGTCGTGACCGAGCCAGCCGCATAAATAGCGGCGAACGCTCAGCCCCCTCACCCTGCACGTGTGCGCAGGGTGAGGGGAGCTCGTTTTTACGCCGTCCGGGACAGCGTCCAGAAGTCGTAGGTGCCGAGGTTGATGGCGTTGAAGGCGAACCCTTCGATGTTCGATTGCAACACCGTCGGCCACTTCGGTTGCGCCGTGCAGATCAACGGGACATCCTGCTCGGTGATGATCGTCTGAATCTCGTCGAGGATACCTTCGTACGTCTCGAGGGTCGAGGCGTCCTTGGCTTCCGCCAGCAACGCGTCGACATCCTCGTTGCAGTAGAACCCGCCGTTCGCCCCCTTCGATCCCCATGAATCGCAGGAGGTCGTCGGTTGGAGGGCATTCCAGGCGTCGTTGTAGTCCGGCCACCAGCTCCAGCGCATCAAATTCGGACGCTCCTCCGCCGGGGCATCACCATAGAACAGACTGGTGAACGTCGATTGGTCGACGAGCTCGATATTCAGGGTGATCCCGATCTCCGCGAGGTTCGCCTGGAACAGCTCTGCCGTCGTCTGGTCGGCCCCCGAACCCTGCACCAGGGTCAGTTCCGTCCCCTCCGCGACACCGGCCGCCGCGAACAGCTCCCGCGCCTGGTCGAGATCGGTCTCGAAGAAAAATCCGTTTTCCTGATAGCCAAGAACCGACGGCGCCACCAGGCTGTTCGCCCGCGAGGCATTCCCGAGATAGACGCCGTCGATGACCTCCTGATAGGGGAAGGCGTAGCACATCGCCTGCCGCGCCTCGGGCGAAACCAGCGGCCCGGCCACGGTCATGGTGTAGTACTCGACCTCGGTGCTGTCGGAGAGGTCGACGACAAGATTCGGTGTTTGTTGCAGCTCGTCAATGGACTCGGCATCGATACTGAAGCGGTCCGCGATGTCGACTTCGCCACTCTCGACCAATTGCCGCATCGTCGCGAATTCTTCGACCACCCGGACGATGACCCGCTCGAAGTGGTTCCCTTCCCAACCCCGCCAGTAGCTCTCGTTTCGCTCGAGAATGGCCTCCTGCCCGGGTTCGAAGGAGACGAGCCGCCAGCCGCCAGATCCGGTTCCTTCCGCGTTGAGTGTCAGCCAGCCTTGCCCGAAGTCGCCATCCGTCTCGTGCTCCATGGCGACCTTGGCGTTGACGATCTGCACGCCATAGGTCGAGGAGAGCGCGGTAATGAAGAGTGGTTGCGGCGCCCCGCAGTCGAAGACGATGGTGGCCGCGTCGGGTGTCGTCATCTGATCCGGCTCGGCGATAAACCTCGAGAAAACGCCAACCGCGCCCCGGTTCATGGCCAGCAGCCGCTCGAACGACGCCTTCACCGCCGCGCTGTCGCAGGCGGAGCCATCCTGGAAGGTCAGACCGGGCCGGAGTTTGAAGGTCCAGACGCTCTGGTCCTCGTTCGCTTCCCAGCTCTCGGCGACGAGGCCTTCGTACTCGTCGGTGGCGGTACTGACGAGACCAACCAATCCCTCATAGACCGAGCGCACAACCACGGTCGAGCGGTAGTCGTACTGCGATTGCGGATCGAGATCGGAGGGAGCTCCATCCAGCCCGACGATCAGTGTCGTGCCGTTCCCCTCCTGGCGGGCGATGGCGGTGCGCACGTGGGTGGGATCGCCGATGCCGGAAAGCGGCGCCGCCAAACCAGCCGCCGCGGCCCCTTTCAGCATCGTGCGGCGAGACAGCGAGGTGGACGGCGTCGCTGCGCGGAATTTCCTGGCTTCGTGCATGAGACTGCTCCTTGACTTCAACGGGCGCGGGGACGCCATGGGGCATCCACGGTAGCGGGGTGAATCTTACACAAGCATCGCGGCTTTGGCTGACGCGGTGGTCGGAGTCGAACTTACGGAACTTCGGGAACTTCTGGGGTATCGGGACGACCGGAACATTCGCCGCAACCTGCCCGGTCGGGCAGTAGCTCCCCTATCCAGGAGGGGAGCGGTCTGATGCATGGGTCTGCGCGAGAATACGGTTATGTCCAAAAGCATCACCGGAGTACTCGTTCATGGTTCTTGCTTCTGATATCGCCACCACAATCGACATTCACGAAGACATCGCCAGCGCCCCACAGCTGACGCACGGGGAGGCGGAGGCGGTGCTCGATGCCTACTCGGCGGCGGTCGTCGCCGTGGCCGATCGGGTCAGTCCCTCGGTCGTCAATATCTCGCTCGAAAAGGACGTGACCGCCCAGGGTCCAGGTGGCCAGCGGGTGTACCGCGTTCCGGGCGGGGGGTCCGGCGTCATCATCGCCCCCGACGGCTACATCCTCTCCAACAGTCACGTCGTCCACGAGGCGCGGAATCTGGAAGTGGCTCTCGCCGATGGCCGCACCGTGCGGGCACGCGTGATCGGCGACGATCCGGCGACCGATCTCGCCGTGATTCAGACCACGGTGGGCGGGCTCCCGGCGGCACAGCTCGGCGACTCCGACAGCCTCAAAGCGGGGCAGCTCGTGATCGCGATCGGCAATCCGCTTGGGTTCCAGGCGACCGTGACCGCCGGTGTCGTCTCGGCGCTGGGACGCTCGCTGCGCTCGGGCAGCGGTCGGCTCATCGAAAATGTGATTCAGACCGATGCCGCGCTCAACCCCGGCAATTCCGGTGGTCCACTGGTCGATTCCCGGGGGCGCGTGGTCGGTATCAATACGGCCATCATTCAGGGCGCACAGGGGATTTGTTTCGCAGTACCGGTCAATACGGCGCGCTGGGTGGCGGGGCTGCTCATCAACGAGGGCCGGGTCCGCCGCGCCTATCTGGGTGTCACCGCAGAGAACCGGCCAATCCACGTCCGGGTGGCGCGGGAGCACGGGCTGCCCTCGCCGATCGCGGTTGGGGTGGTCGACGTGGCCGAAGGAAGTCCGGCCCATACTGCCGGATTGCAGCCCCGGGACGTCATCACCCACCTCGGGGAGACGCCGCTGAGCGGGGTGGACGACTTGCAGCGTTTCCTCGGCCGGGTAGAAATTGGCAGCACCGTCTCCATGCGGCTGCTGCGACGCTACGCCCCTATCGAAACCGAGGTCACACTCGTAGCATTGGAGGAGTAACTTCCTCCCGCCTCCCGCCTCACGTCGCGCACACCTCGCGCACCCAGTCCAGGGGTAGGGCATGCATCGTGCGGCCGTCGATACCGGCGGTGGTGGTCGCCATGCACAGGGCGTTGAGGATCGCTTCCTCGGTCGCTTCGGCGCAGGCTTCGAATAACGGCGTCATGCGGTCGTTGGCGATCATGCGGCAAGTGGCAATCTCGGCGGCCGCGTCTTCGGCGCCGGGGAGTCCGCGGTTACCGGTGGCGAAGGCGAGGAAGATATCGCCGGACGAGTTGGCGCCGATGCCGCCGACGCGGGCCAGACCGATCGTGGCGCGTTGGGCCAGACGCTCACATTGATGGGGCAGGAGCGGAGCGTCGGTGGCGACGACAATGATGATCGAGCCGTCGCCAGGTTCCCGCTGTGCGATGCGGGCCCGTTCTTCGCGGAATCCCGGCACCTGGGAGCAGGGGATCAACTCCCCCACGGGGACGCCGTCGATGCGCAGCAGGTGGCGGGCGCCGTAGTTCGCCTGGACCAGGACGCCGACCGTCGAACCGCCATCGGCACCCGACACCACGCGAGACGAGGTGCCGATGCCGCCCTTGAACTCGTGGCAGATCATGCCGGTGCCGCCGCCGACGCATCCTTCCGCAACCGGGCCGTCTGCCGCGGCGTCGAGCGCGGCCCAGACGTGCTCCGTTTTGACGTGCATACCGTTGATGTCGTTGAGCCAACCGTCGTAGGTCTCGGCCACCACGGGGAGACTCCAGAACAGCTCAGGACGGCGCAAGCGCTGGGCTTCGTAGGCGATCAACGCATCCCGCACCACGCCGACACTGTGGGTATTGGTAATGGCAATCGGTGAGGTCAGCATGCCCGACTCCTTGATCCAGAGGAGCCCGGTCATCTCGCCATTGCCATTGAGGACGTGGGAGCCGGCAAACAGCGGCTCGACCCCGATGTCCCCCTCGTGGGGGAGGATCACGGTCACACCGGTGCGCACCGGTCCCTCGCCCACGTGCAACGGACCATCACCCGAGACGATCGTGGCATGGCCAACGCGGACCCCAGCGACGTCGGTGATGGCATTGTGGGTTCCGGTTGGCATCCGTCCAATGGTCACCCCGAGATCGCGCAACCGTTTCCGCGGCGCCGCGTCGTTCAGCATTCTCGCCATCGGTCCCTCCCCTTAGAATTTCGCATCGAGACAAAGCGCGGGGCATTGCACCCGTTGAAGCGGCGAACCCTCACCCCCCAGCCCCCCTTTCCCCTGTGCGCAGGGCGAGGGGGGACGTGGAACGTGGAAGTTCCGGCACGATGGCCGAGAGAACGATCATCGCAATGCCAAAGACCGGGAGCAAGAGCAACGTCGCCTCGAACGAGCCGGTGACGTCGTGGACGACCCCGGCAACGATCGGTCCCAGCGCCGAGACGGCGTAGCCGATTCCCAATACCATTCCCGCCGCCGCTCCGGCGCGGCCGCTGGGCGCGATATCGGCCGGCAAGACCAGGGACATGGCGAAGAGACCCGAAACGGCGGCCCCCGCCAAAGCCGCCCAGAGCCAGCGCCAGGGATCGGCCAATGGCAAGAGGAGCAGACCGAGCACCCCGATCAGAAACATCACCGCCGCAACGAAGATGGGCGGGCGGCGGCGATGGAGACGGTCGGACCACCCCGGAAAGAGCAGGATGGCCGGCAACGTGGCGGCATTGAACACGGCAAAAAGCGCCGCGGTCGCGGTGGCGTCCAACCCCGCTTCGCCATAGATGGCTGGGAGCCAGGCGACGAGCAGATAGTAGACAAGCCCCTGGGCGGCGAACAGCAATGCCGCGATCCAGGCGCGACGATCGCGCCACGGCGACCATTCCGCCGCGGCCGTCATGTACCCGGGAGTCTCCGTTCCAGTCTCGGCCGCGGGTTCCGTCCCTTGCCAGGGACGCATGACCGCCAGCCAAGCGGCGAGCGCGATCGCGGCCAACACGCCCCACAGCGCCATTGGCGTGCGCCATGCGGCGGGGTCTTCCATCCGATCCAGGAACGGGCCGGTGATCGATGCCGCCACGATCGACCCGGTTATCAGGCCAGAGGCGTAAATGCCGGTCGAAACGCCGAGACGATGCGGGAACCGGGAGCGCATCAACCGCGGCAGCGACGGCTGGGAAAGCCCAATTCCGGCGCCGAAGAGGAAGGTGAACAGCAGCAACGTCGCGAACCCGGGGGCGATCGCGCGCAGGCCACCGCCCACGGCCACCAAGGAGAGCCCAAGCACGATGACCCGGACTGGTCCCCAGCGGTCCGCCAGGGATCCGCCTGGAATAGCCGCGAGTCCCATCATCAGGGTCGGCACGGCGACGAGGAAGCTCGCCTGGGAAAAGGAAAGACCGAGGTCCAATGTCAGATCGGGAAGCGCGGGACCGAGCCCGATAAACCCACTGCGGAGATTGAAGGCGACGAGCCACGAGAGGGCGAGCACCGTCGCCGGAACGGGTCTCACCATCCGGCCGGTGGATCGAGGTGGTGGCCCCAGCCACTGCGAGAGCCGCCCGTTCTTCCCAGCAGCGCATCGCGCCGCCCGGCCAGCGTCCAGGCGGAGGGTGACGCGGATGCGATGCGTGCTGTCGTATCGATCATCTGGTTCAGCGCGATGAGGATCGCCGCTCGTTCCGCGGGAGAGGGCTCCGGTCTGATTTCGACCAGATCAGGATCATCGGGGAGATGGTGTACCGAACCATGGACGAGGTAAACCTCGTCTTGGGCACGGCATGCCGTGCCCTTACATCCCGTCTCGCCGTCTTCCTGTCGACTGTCGACTGTCGACTGTCGACTTCCTGACCCACGACTCACGACTCACGACCTCCGACTCGTCTCACAGCGGAATGTTCCCATGCTTGCGCGCGGGCGTGGTGACCCGCTTGGTACGGGCCATAGCGAGGGCGCGGATCAGCCAGGGGCGGGTTTGACGGGGTTCGATGACATCGTCGATGTACCCGCGGCCGGCGGCTTGCCAGGGGCTGGCGAAGAGGTCTTCGTACTCGGCAACCAGTTCGGCGCGGCGCGCGGCGGAATCGTCGGCGGTGGCCAGCTCGCGGCGGAAGACGAGTCCGACGGCCGCTTCCGGACCCATGACCGCGATCTCGGCGGTCGGCCAGGCAATGGCGAAATCGGCGCCGATATGCTTCGAGTTCATCACCACATAGGCTCCGCCGTAAGCCTTGCGGGTAATCACCGTGATGCGGGGAACGGTCGCCTCGGCGAAGGCATAGAGGAGCTTGGAGCCGCGCCGGATGATCCCTTCGTGTTCCTGCGCGATGCCGGGCAGGAATCCGGGGACGTCTTCGAAAACGATGAGTGGCACGTTGAACGCATCGCAGGTGCGGACGAAGCGAGCGGCTTTCTCGCTGGCGGCGATATCGATCGTTCCCGCCAGGTGGCGCGGTTGATTGGCGACCACCCCGACGGCGTGTCCATCGAGCCGGCCAAACCCGCATAGGATGTTCGGCGCGTACCCAGACTGGATTTCGAGAAACTCGCCGCTATCGAGCACCGCGCCGAGGACATCGTGCATGTCGTAGGGTTTCTCACTCGCTTCCGGAACGAGAGCATCGAGCTCAGGCG
>JACCXM010000060.1 GCA_013697005.1 Chloroflexia bacterium
ACGATCATGGCCAATCCGGGCGAGATCACCCTGGTCCCGCTGGGACCGCTGACCAATGTCGCGCTCGCCGTCGCCACCGAGCCGCGTATCGCCGAGAACGTCAAAGAGGTCGTGCTAATGGGTGGGGCGGCCTCCGTGGCGGGGAACGCCTCACCGGTGGCCGAGGCCAATATCCGCAACGATCCCGAGGCGGCGCACATCGTCTTTCATGCCGGCTGGCCGCTGACGATGGTTGGTCTCGACGTCACCCAGCAGTCGGTGATGACCCAGGCCTACATGGACCGGTTGCGCGGCGCGAACAACCGCTGGACCGATTTCATCTACGCCATCACGAAACACTATCTCGATTTTTACCGCGGTCTGGGGATCGATGGGATGCCGGTGCATGATTCCTCGGCCATTGCCTACGTCATCGATCCGACGCTGTTCGAGACCAAGCACGTCTACACCGACGTCGATCACCAGAGTCAGCATCATCACGGGCAGACGGTGCCCGATTGGCGGGGGCAGCGCGAGCTCGAACCGAATGTGAACGTCTGTGTCGACGTCGACAGCGAGCGTTTTCTCGATTTGTACCAGCGGCGTCTGAGCGAGGCGCAGGCGTGAGCTCGCATCAGAAACCCACTGCCATCATCGATTGCGATCCCGGCCACGACGACGTCATGGCCATCCTGCTCGGCGCGCGGGTGCTCGATCTGCGCGGGTTGACGACCGTTTTCGGCAATGTCGATCTCGAGCAGACGACCCGCAACGCGCGCCAAACGGTCGAATTCGCGGAGCTGACCGCTATCCCGATCGTGAAAGGGATGGCGCAGCCACTGGTGCGGGACATCCGCCACGGGGCGCACGTTCACGGGGAGAGCGGTCTCGACGGCCCGACCCTGGCGCCGCCAACCGTGCCGGTGCGGGAGGATCTGGCAACTGATTTCCTCCTCGCCCAGTCGCATGAGGTCGAGAATCTGACGCTGGTTCCGATCGGTCCTCTCACCAATATCGCGACGGCCCTTCGCCTCGATCCCTCGCTGCCGGAGCGGATCAAGGAGATGAGCGTGATGGGCGGCTCGTTGACGGCCGGCAACGCCACGCCGACCGCCGAGTTCAATATCTGGTGCGATCCGGAGGCGGCGCACGTCGTGTTTTCCAGCGGCATCCCGATCAAGATGGTGGGGCTCAACGTCACCCGGCAGGTGGCGGCGACCCCGGAACGGCGCGGTCAAATCCGCGGCATCGGCAGCCGCACCAGCACGCACGTGGCCGACATGCTCGATTTCTATAGCGAGCGCTACCGCGTCGTTTCCGGTATGCCGGGCGGGGCGATGCACGATCCGCTGGCGGTAGCGGCGCTGGTGGATCCCGATATCCTGCGTTTCGAGCCGATGCACGTCGCGGTCGAGCTGCGCGGCACGCACACCTACGGGATGACCGTCTGCGATGCCCGCCACCTGCGCGCCGGTAGCACCGACGCACTTGGCACGCCCCGTGGGGAAACGCCGAATGCGGAGGTCGCCGTCGAGGTCAATGCGGACCGATTCTGGGAGCTGTTCCTGGACGTGCTCGCGACGTATCAATGAGGACGGAGTCGGTGAGTCGGTGAGTCGACAGTCGATAGTCAAGAATGAGACGGGCTGTAGGGGCGACGCAGGCGTCGCCCGTAATCTCGCCACCGACGATGTTCGTACTGGCGAGCGGGCAATGAGGCAAGGTTTCCAGGTCTGAAGGTGGTCGCCATCGCTGCGCGGGCGGCGCCCCTACCGATTGCGGGCAATGCGTAGGGGAATCCACCGCCGAAATAGTGGGAATTTGCGGGGTCGAAAAGGAGATCGAGAAACCGATGGCACAGGCACAGGACGCGCAGAACATCATCGCTCAGGTCGAGAGTCTGCCCGAGCTGATTCGCACCGAGTTCGAGACCATCGACATGCGGGCGCGCCGCCTGCTGAATCACAATGAATGCCTTTCCGTGAAGCGGATCGTGATTACCGGTTGCGGTGATTCGCACATGGCGGGTCTCGCCGCCGAGCTGGCGTTCGAGCAGGTCGCCGGAATCGCCACCGAGCCGATGACGGCGATGCAGGCCGCGCGTTACGGCACGCCGTATTTCGAGAAGATGTTCCCGCGCAACCCATTGACGATCGGCATCTCGGTCTCCGGCACGGTAGCGCGCACGCGGGAGGCATTGTCGCTGGCGCGTAAGGAAGGGGCGCTCACCGTCGCCGTGACCGCCAACCCCGATTCCCCGCTCGCGGGCGCGGCGGAGTTGGTGTTCGACTGCAAGGTGCCTGATTTCGCGCCCGCCCCTGGTATTCGGTCCTATCGGGTCTCGCTGATGGTGCTCTACCTGCTGGCGATTCATCTCGCCGAGGTCAATGGCCGCCTCACCCAGGATCAGGCCAACGACATGCGGCAGGAGCTGAAGGGCACCGCCGATGCGATAGAGGCGACCATCGGCGCGATTTCGGAGCGGTCGCGCGAGCTGGCGGATGCGCTGGCGCAAGAGAAGAGCTTCGTGTTCGTCGGGGACGGACCGAACTACGCGACGGCCCTCTTTTCCGCGGCCAAGGTAATCGAGGCGGCGGGGCGCCACGCGATGGGTCAAGATACCGAGGAGTGGGCGCACCTGCAGTACTTCGTGAATGTGGAGACGGCCACCCCAACCTTCGTCATCTCCCCCAACCGCCGCGGTCATGCCCGGATGGCTGAGCTGATCGAGGTGATGCGCCGCATCGGCCGCACCGTGGTGGCCGTGGTGCCGGAGGGAGACACCGCCATTGCCGCCGGCGCCGATTGGACGCTGCCGGTGGTCGGCGACGTGCCCGAAATCTTCAGCCCGATGGTCTACGCCGTGGCCGGGGAGCTGTTCTCGGGGTATCTGTCGCAGGCCGTCGGGGAGCCGCCCTTCCGCGGATTCTCCGCCGCGTACGACGAGGCGGCGGGAAATACCATTCGCACGAGTACGGTGCTCGAGTCGGTGAGTCGGTGAGTCGACAGTCGACAGTCGACAGTCGAAAGTGAGACGGCTGCAAGGAGACGGCGCGACGGAAAGACAGTCGGAAGATTGTGCGTTTGAGACCCCGATCAGCGCAGACCAGACTGTCGAGTCTCGACTCTCGACTGTCGACTTCGTGGCCTACTCC
>JACCXM010000072.1 GCA_013697005.1 Chloroflexia bacterium
ACGATGACCAGCGCCCTGCAATGGGACGCGTACGGGGATTGGCAGAGGCTGCTGGCCGCTCCCGATTGGGTCGCGATGACGCTTGGTTTGCCTGTTGTCGATATCCCCGGGCAAACCTACGTCTACAACACGGGTGGTTCCCATGTGCTCGGCGTTACCGTGGCTGAGGCCAGCGGAAAGCCGCTCGAGGACTATGCTGACGAGGTGTTGTTCCGGCCGCTCGGAATCACACCGGGCAACTGGATGCGCTCGCCGCAGAATGAAGTCAGCGCCGGCTCGGGGTTGGAAATGACCCCGCGCGACATGCTGAAGCTCGGATATCTCTATCTCCGTGATGGGGAATGGGATGGCGAGCAGATCATCGAACCCGCGTTTGCCGCGTCGGCAACCACCTGGCAGAGTGCCGGCGACTCGACCGGAGGCTGGGCCGGTTATGGCTTCCAGTGGTGGATCACGGCGACCGACGCCGGGTATCCCGCCTATTTCGCGCTCGGCTACGGCGGCCAACATATCTTCGTCGTTCCGGCGCTCGATCTCGTCGTCGTCGCGGCCATCGCCCGGAGGCTCAACCCCGAGGAGCTGCGCACCCCTCGCTATCTGATCGAATCGATCGCGGCATCGTGCGTTCCCGACTGACTTCCCGCTTTCGCGCTGCTGGATCCTTTGCCTTCCGACTTGCATCAAAACTGGATAGAATGCTTTCGGTCAGGCTCGAATAGATCGGGGTGCCGCGTACCCGTTACCCGCGCGGCTGACGGAGGGGACTGCCAATTGGCGGTCCCCGTTTCTGTTTGGCATGGCAGCGGCCGCGGCGTCGCGACGTGATGGGGTGCGTCTCTCATGGGAGCGGTCGAAGGGTTCGTCGTCCTCCTCATCGCCGCCGCGGTGGTCGCCGTGGCCGCCCGTGCAATCCACCTGCCCTATACCCTGGCGTTGCTCATTCTGGGGCTTGGCCTCGGAGCAGTGCCTGGCGTGCCAACTCCAATCCTCAGTTCCGAAGTCATTCTCCTCTTGTTCCTGCCGCCGCTTTTGTTCGAGGCCTCGTTCGTGCTCGATCTGCGCCAGTTGTGGGACGTCCGAGTGGGCGTCATCGCCCTGGCTCTGCCTGGAGTGCTGCTCGCGATGGTGGTTGGCGGAGCGGTCGTCCATTGGACGCTTGGGTTGCCCTGGACCGTGGCGCTTCTTTTCGGGGCGATGATAGCGGCGACCGATCCGGTCGCGGTTCTGGCCACGTTTCGCGAGCTCGGCGCCGACCGCCGCCTCAGCGTGCTTCTCGAAGGTGAGAGCCTGCTCAATGACGCGGTTGCGCTCGCGTTGCTCGTCGCCCTCGTCAACGCGGTCGGCGGGGGTTTCAATCTTGGCGCGGCGACTGGCTCGTTCGTCCTTTCGATTGTCGGTGGAGCGGGAATCGGTCTGGCCCTCGGCTGGGTCGGTCATCGCCTGATCGCCGTCATCGACGAGCATCTGATCGAGATGACGGTCTCGGTCGCCATGGCCTACGGTTCGTTTCTCGCCGCCGAGACCCTACACCTCTCCGGGGTGCTGGCCACCGTCGCGGCAGCGATGACGCTTGGCTATCTCGGGCGTGCCCGCGGCTGGATCTACAGTGATGCGTCGGAAGGCGTGCTCATCGACCTCTGGGAATTCCTGGCCTTCATCGCCAACGCGGCGTTGTTCTTGCTGATGGGATTGACCGTTCACGTCGCCGGTTTGACGGCGTACCCAGGCGCTGTCCTGACGGGTATTCTTGCCGCGCTCGCGGGGCGTGCGGCGGTAGGGTACGGTGTTGGCACCCTCCTTCACAGGGTCAAGTTTCCACTTCGCACGGCCGAGCGGCATGTCATCTTCTGGGGCGGTTTGCGGGGTGCGGTCGCCTTGGCCGCGGCGCTCAGCCTGCCCCCTGGGTTTCCTTACCGGGCGGAACTGTTTGCCATGACGTACGGGGCGGTATTGTTCACGTTGCTCTTTCAGGGATTGACAATTCCGACTCTCGTGCGCCGGCTAGGGTTGCTGGAAGAGGGGCGGTCGCCACCTTAATGTGCCATCTCGGCTGGCGTTGAGCGAGAAGCGGTAGGCCGTGCCCATTCGCAACGCGTGCCGATCGGTAGAATAGGTGGTGTCAAAGCCCGCTCGCTTTGTGGCGTGGCGGGTGTTGCCGCGTGGCATTGCGCAGGAGAGAGGAAACCTCATGGTCTTGAGTCGGTTGGTGGGCGCTGAAGTGCGGCGCAAAGAGGATCCTCGGCTGATCACAGGCTCGTCGACGTATGTCGACGATGTGAGGATCCCGGGCATGGCGTACGTGGCAATGGTGCGCAGCCCGCATCCCCATGCCAACATTGGAACCATCGACGCCTCCGCCGCGAAAGCGATGCCGGGCGTGATCGCGGTTGTCACCGGCGATGAGCTCGCCGAATACTGTGGACCCCTTTCCGGAGCCGCCGGTGAAGGTGGCAGCGGCGAGCAAGCTGACTATGAAGAGCGGGAGGAAGAAGCCGAGGAGTCGCCTCCGGTGTGGCCGATCGCACGCGGCACGGTGCGCTGGGTAGGAGAAGCTGTCGCCGCGGTCGTCGCCGAGTCACGCTATCAGGCGGAAGACGCCGCGGAAGCGGTCGACGTCAACTATGACGTGCTCCCCACGGTCACCGATCCCGAAGAAGCGATGAAGGACGGCGCGCCGCAACTCTATTCCATGGTCAAGAACAATATTGGCGCGACGTGGAACCGCGATCACGGCGACATCGAGGCGGCGTTCCGCGATGCCCCGGTCGTGGCCAAGGCCCGCATTCGTTCACAGCGACTGTCGGCGGTGCCGATGGAGACACGAGCGGTGCTGGCGACCCCGGACCCGCTGATCAACGGCATCACCGTCTGGACATCAACCCAGGCGCCACACTGGAACCGGAACAGCATCGCCGACGGCCTCGGACTGCCCGCGACGCGCGTGCGCGCCGTCGCGCCGGAAGTCGGTGGCGGTTTTGGGGTCAAGATCGGCGCCTATCAAGAGGACTTCATCGTCGCCGCGCTGGCGTTCAAGATGCAGCGCCCCGTGAAGTGGATCGAAACCAGAAGTGAGAACTTTCTCGCCACGAATCACGGTCGCGATCAATGGGCGGATGTCGAGATCGCCGCGGAAGCGGACGGTCGTATCCGCGGTTTGCGCATGCATGTCGTGCAGGACCTGGGCGGGTTCCCACGGGGAACCGACCTCGCCGAGCTCACCGGACGCATGTCGAGCGGGTGTTACGAGATTCCGGCGCTGGAGTTCCGCTCGCGCAGCGTCTACACGAACAAGATGGCGTTGGGGGCCTACCGCGGCGCCGGCCGCCCCGAAGCGGCGTTCTACGTCGAGCGGGCGATCGACCTCTTGGCCGACGCCGCTGGGCTCGATCCCGTTGACGTACGGCGCCGGAACTTCATCGCCCCCTTCGACGACGGTTTTACGACGGCGTCGGGCGAGAAATATGACACGGGGGACTATGCCAAGGCGCTCGATCGTGCCATGGAAGTGGCGAATTACAAAGGTTTACGGGCCGAACAAGTGCAGGCACGGGAGGAGGGCCGCTATTTGGGGATCGGTCTCGCCTCGTATGTAGAGATCTGCGGGTTTGGGCCATTCGAGAGCGCAACGGTCCGGGTCGAGATCAATGGCGATGTCACCATCTACACCGGTATCTCTCCCCACGGGCAAGGTCAGGAGACGAGTTTCGCCCAGATCGTGGGTGACGGCCTCGGGGTGCCGATGGAGAAGATCGGCGTTAACCACGGCGATACCCTCAACACCCCACAGGGTAACGGGACCATGGGTAGCCGCGGACTGGCCGTCGGCGGTGGCGCCGTCGTCATGGCCCTGGACAAGGTGCGGGACCGGGCACAGGCCATTGCCGCGCACTTGCTCGAGGCGGCGCCCGAGGACATCGAAATCACCCAGGGCGCGTTTCGGGTCAAGGGCGTTCCGGACCGCGGCGTGAGTCTCGAAGAAATCGCGAGCAAGGCCTACTCCGATTCGCTCCCCGCCGAATTTGGCGCCGGTCTGGAAGCCACCGAATTCTTCCGCCCTGACGATGAGACGTTTCCCTTTGGCACCCATATTGCCGTCGTCGAGGTCGTAGCCGAGACCGGGGTGGTGAAGCTGGTGAAGTTTGTCTCGGTCGATGACTGTGGGGTGATCATCAGTCCGGGTCTCGTGCGAGGTCAGGTTCACGGCGGCATCGCGCAGGGCATCGGGCAGGCGCTGCTGGAGGAGATCGTCTACGACGACTCAGGTGAGCTCGTCACGGGTACGCTGAACGACTATGCCATCCCGCGCGCGTTCGATTTCCCGGCCATCGAGACACACCACACCGAAACGCGAACGTACCTCAACCCACTCGGGGCGAAAGGGATTGGCGAGGCGGCAACCATCGGCTCGACGCCGGCGGTCGCCAACGCGGTCATCGACGCGCTGGAGCCCTGGGGGATTACGCACCTCGACGTACCGTGTACCCCCGAGCGCGTCTGGCGGGCGATCCGGGACGCGAGCGCGGGCACGATGGCCGCTGACTAATCGGGGTGATAGGGTGTCAAGGTGGTGGGGTATCAAGGACCGTTGGTCGCCGCGAAGCCTCCGGTCACCCTGTCACCCCGTCACCCTCACGGCTGGTCGATAACCGCGCCACACCGTCCCGCCCAGTCGTCGATCAGACGACGGGCGATGCTGAGTTTGGTGGGAATGACCGGAAGATCGTTGAGACCGTACCAACCGGCCTCCGCCAACTCTCCGTCGGCGAGGACGATCTCGCCGCGGAGATGCTGGGCCCGAAAACCGATCATGATGCCGTGCGGGAAGGGCCAGGGCTGACTGCCGAAATAGGCGATATCGGCGATTTCGATCGCGACTTCCTCGCGCACTTCGCGGCGGACGGCGTCTTCGAGCGATTCTCCCGGTTCGACGAATCCGGCGACGATGCCGAAACGTCGGGGTACGAACGCGTGACTGCGCGCCAGAAGGATGCGCGACCCTCGTTCGATGAGCACAATAATTGCGGGCGTGAGCCGCGGGTAGGCCGTCAAATCGCATTCAAGGCAGCGCCGCCCTCGCTCGCCCGCTACCCGCTCGGTAGGCGCGCCGCAGCGGCCGCAGAACTGATGGTCCCGCTCCCAGACCACAACCTGGATAGCCCGACCGGCAATCGCGTAGTCGACCTCCGGAAGACTGTCATACAGCGAGCGTAAATTGGTGAGGGCAGTGCGTTCCGGAAAGTCGCCGTCCGGGGAGAGCTCCGCCGACCAGCAAGGTTCGCAGCCTAGCGTGCCCAAATACTGGTAGCGGATCGGCGCGATGTTCCAGCCGCGGAGTTCCTCCCAGGTCGGGACCGCGGAAATGCCGTCCAATCTGGCAGTGACCAGCATTTCTGAACCGGCGAAGGCGAAGCAGCGGCCGCGTGGCTCTCCATTACTTGGCTCACGCGCCTCGTCCCCCGGCTCGACGGCGGGCAGAAATGCAATCCGTGTCGAATCGGTCATGAGCTCATGCTACGACCTGACCTGGCCTGCTTCGGGGCGTGCCTCCACCAGACCCCCTCACCCCACGCACACTTGCAGGGAGAGGGGGAGGGGGAGGGA
>JACCXM010000080.1 GCA_013697005.1 Chloroflexia bacterium
AGATCGAGCGCGCGGCCGAGCTGATCGCCAAACCGAACGACGATGGCACGCCGCGCAAGACGCTGATCACCTTCGAGAAGGGCGCCACCTGGAGCATCAACTACGAGACGATCGGCTCCATCGGCAATCTGGCCCTGCTGACCGGCTCGACCGGCGCGCCGGGGCGCGGCATCACCCGCGCTGGCGGGCATCAGGAAGGGTACGCCGGGGGCGCCGACTACCCGCTCGATCTGGCGACCGACAGCTACGAGGGGAACACGATCCCGAACTATATCGACCAACACATGGCCGATGGCGAGATCAAGATCTACCACGTCATCGGGGCCAACCCGCTGGGTATGACCAACTCGGCGCAATGGTCGCGGGAGACGATTCTGGCCAAGCAGGCGGTCATCCCTGGGCCGCAGACGATCGACACCGCCGAGATCATCGCCAACTTCAAGGAGCGCATCGACGCCGACGGGATGCTCCTGTTCGCCCAGGACATCTTCCCCAATATGACCACGCGGAATGCCGATCTGGTGCTACCGGCGGCCGGCTGGGGCGAGATGCCGGGCAACCGCTGGAACGGCGAGCGCCGCCTGCGCCTCTCCGACCGCTTCATGGATCCGCCGGGTGAGGCCAAGCCGGACTGGTGGGTCATTGCCCAGGTCGCGCAGAAGATGGGGTTCTCGGGTTATGACTGGGCGGATGAGAACGAGATCTTCGTCGCCGCGGCGGGTCTGCCCTCGGATTACGACGTTGCCGCGCTCGGCGATGAACTGCAGGACGAATCGGCCAACCACACCTCGCACGAGGCGGTGGTGATCGCCGCCGAGCGCCAAGGAAAGACGGCCTACGACATCATGCGCGAGCTGGGCACCAACGGCGTGCAGCTTCCGGCCCGGCTAGATGCCGAAGGCAACGTGATCGGCACGCCGCGCATCCACGGCAGCGGCGAGTTCGATACCGTCAGCGGCAAGGCAATGTTCCTGAATGTTGGTTGGGACACCGCCGAGGCGATCTGGGAAAAGCTCAAGCCGGATACCGCCGCTGGGGAATTCTGGCTGACCAATGGCCGGATCGAGGAAATCTGGCAGACGATGTACACCGACCTGCGCAAACCGGAGGTGGTCGGGCGCTGGCCAAGCAACATCGTCGAGATCAATCCCGAGGACGCGGACGCGGCCGGGGTGGTCAGCGGCGATCTGATCAGTCTGTCAAGCGACCGCATCGCCCGCAACAAGGACGATGGGTTCGATACCGGATCGCTGACGGCGGCGGCGTATGTGTCCGATATCGTGCCACCAGGGGTGCTCTGGACGAACTTCGCCTACCCCGACCAGTGGTGCAACAACGTCGCGCCGCGCTTCATGCACCCGGTCAATCCGGTCACGCCATTCAAACTGGCGCGGGCCACGATGGTGAAGATCGGCTCAACCGACCTGGCGGAACGGATTAGCTTCCTGCCGCGCAATATCGCGCCGAGAGGGTGATGGGGTATGGGGTGATAGGGTGATGGGGAGTTACGGGTTGACGACGAGGCTCGTGCTCCGTGCGCCTGCCGGCAGGGAGCCAACGGAGGCGGCGGGCTATCAATGAGCGCGGCATCACCGATCATCCTATCACTCGATGACCCCATCACCCCATCACCCCATCACCCTCATCGGCGTCGATGAGGCGCGGCGGCGCGTGCTCGCCGCGTTCTCGCCACTGCCGATGACACAGGTGCCACTGGCGGAGGCATTGGGGTACGTGTTGGCGATCGACGTCATCGCGGGCGCCAATGTTCCGGCTTTCGCTAACGCGGCAATGGATGGCTTCGCGGTGCGTGCGGCCGATACCGCACTCGCCACGCGCGGCCACCCAACCACCCTGCGCGTGATCGCCGAAGCCGCAGCCGGCTATGCCAACGAAACACCGGTCATGCCAGGGACCGCGGTGCGGATCATGACCGGAGCACCGATCCCGCCTGGGGCCGACGCTGTGGTGCGGTTCGAGGAGACGGAAGAAGGCGACGGCGGGACCTCCTGCCTCGCGGGCGAGACGGTCCAGATCTATGCCTCGGTTCACCCAGGGGAAAATGTGCGCCCAATCGGCGAGGACGTGACCGTTGGAGAGACCGTACTCGTTCGAGGCACCCGCGTGCGTCCGGCGGAGATCGGCGTCCTGACCACACTCAATCGCACACGCGCAACTGTCCACCGCCGGCCGCGCGTCGGTGTGCTGGCGACGGGTGATGAGCTTGTCGATGCGGGCGAACCGCTGGGACCAGGACAACTCCGCAACAGCAACGCGCCGATGATCGCCGCCATGATCCGCCGTTGTGGCGGCGAGCCGGTTGCGCTGGGCACGGCCCGCGACACGGCAAGCGACCTGCGCGCTCGTCTGGCCGGGGCGGCCGGTCTCGACCTTCTGCTCACCACCGGTGGCGTCTCCGTCGGCGATTACGACCTGGTGAAGCAGGTCTTGCAAGCGGAAGGCCGGATCGAGTTCTGGGAGGTCCGTATCAAACCGGGCAAACCGCTTGCCTTCGGCTGGATCGGCGAAACGCCGATCCTCGGGTTGCCGGGGAATCCTGTAGCGGCGGCAGTGGCCTTCGAGCAATTCGCCCGCCCGGCCATCCGGGTCATGCTCGGCGACCGCTCCGTGGCGATTCCGACGGTGACCGCGCGGTTAGAGGGACGAGTCGAGAATCGGGGCGGCCGCCGCCATTACGTCCGTGTCGCCGTCGAAGCCTCGCCGGAGGGGTATGTCGCGCGCATTGCCGGCCGTCAAGGTTCCGGCGTGCTGAGCACCTTGGCGAAGTCGAACGGATTGCTGGTGATCTCTGAGAATCTGCACGTGGCCGAGAACGGCACCTTGCTGCCAGTGCAGATGCTTGACTGGGATCTGGGCTGAGGGCATCCTCGGAGGTGGCGAACGCACTCCTGGCTAGGACGTATTGATGAATGTCGAATCGACGTACATAGATATATAAGAAGTTGCTAACAACTTTTCGCTCCGGGCGAAGCACACTGACTTCCGGGCTCGTCCCAATGCGTAACGGCGTGCCATCCCCGGGGGCTTTCAGATCGATCATGTATGGAGGACGAAGAAACCGATGAGATGGGCGCCGCGAGACCGCGTGAGGCAGCTCCTGCTCCTCCTTGGATTGGGGATTGTGTTGCTGCTCGCGCCTGCCAGCGCCACTCTCGCCCAGCACGCAACCCCCGCCGCCGGCGTTCTCCCCTCGGCCGGCGTCGATCTGACGCAACTGTCCGGAACCATCGTCGCCGATGGCTCATCGACGGTCTGGCCGATCACGGCGGAGGCGGCGGATCGTTTCATGGGGATGGCGAGCGTCATTGTCGAGGTCGAGATCTCCGGCACTGGAGGCGGGTTCCGCCGCTTCTGCGTTGGCGAGAGCGACCTGCAGAACGCCTCGCGCGAAATTACTGACGAGGAGCGCGCCGCCTGCGCGGCGAGCGGCGTGACCTACGAGGTCTTTCCCCTGGGCTTTGACGGCGTGACGGTCGCCGTCCATCCCAGCAACACCTGGGCGCAGTGTCTGAGCGTTGAGCAGTTGCGCGCCATCTGGGAGCCAGAGCGGCCGGAAGGGGTCTGGAAGGACGTCGATCCGGCGTGGCCCAACGAGAAGATCGAGCTTTATGGGCCAGGGCCCGACTCCGGTACGTTTGATTACTTCACGGAGGAGATCGTCGGCGAGGCGGGACTCTCCCGTACCGATTACATCCCGAGCGAGAACGATCTCGACCTCGTTGAGGGGGTGGCCTCGCAGAGGAATGCCCTCGGCTACTTCGGGTACGCCTACTACGCGGAGAACGCGGACCGCCTGCACCCGGTCGCCATCGATTCCGGCGCCGGTTGCGTGCTCCCCTCTCCCGAGACGATCGCCGACGGCAGCTACGCACCCCTCTCGCGGCCGCTTTTTCTCTATGTCAATCGCGAGCGTCTCACGCGACCCGAGGTGCGGGAGTTCGTCCGGTTCACGCTCGATCAGAGCAATGACATCGTGGATACGGTCGGCTACGTGCCGATGGAGGCGACGATTTACGCCGACAACCGGGCCCGGCTCGAGGCGGCACTCGCGGCCCCGACGGCGTGACCGTGAGATTTGCGTCCACAAAGCTGAACGCCGACAAGACCAGGTTTGACCCCAGACCCATCGGCGTTCTGCTGGCCGCCCGCTTTCGGAATTGCTCCCGTCCGCGTTTGGCTTGGTATGAACGTACACCCTTCGTGCCAGGATGTCAATACCCTTTTCATGATTTCCCCGAAATTGGACCTCGCTCAGACCCGAATGTGTAACGCATGACGAACGATGGCGAACTGCGCTGCCTCGCGGCCGAGTTCGTCGGTACCTTCGGGCTGGTCTTCGCCGGCACGGGAGCGGTGATCGTCAACGAGGTTACCGGCGGCGGGGTGACGCACGTCGGGATCGGGTTGACCTTCGGGCTGATCGTGATGGTGATGATCTACGCTTTCGGTCATATCTCCGGCGCGCACCTCAACCCGGCGGTGACGCTGGCCTTCGCCGCGGGTCGGCATTTCCCCTGGCCGCTAGTTCCCCGGTACTGGGCGGCACAGCTCGCCGGTGGCGTCACGGCCAGCCTCGTTCATCGCGCCCTCTTCGGCGACGTGGCCAATCTCGGGGCAACGTTGCCGCGCGGTTCCGCTGGACAATCGTTTGGTCTCGAGATCGTGCTGACGTTGCTACTGATGACGGTTATCACCGCGGTGGCGACCGATACCCGCGCGGTGGGGCAGGCGGCGGCGATCGCCATCGGCGGCACGATCGGGCTGGAAGCGCTTTTTGCCGGGCCGATCTCGGGAGCGAGCATGAACCCGGCGCGCTCGCTGGCCCCAGCGATCGTCTCCTGGACCTGGCAGGATCAGTGGCTCTACGTTGCCGGACCGGCGATTGGCGCCGTGATAGGTGTCTTTGTCTATAACGGGATTCGCGACGGGGAGAAGCCTGCCGCCAGAGTGGAGTCGCCATGACCACCCGCATCGCCATCTTCAGCGACTTGCATGGCAACAGTGCCGCGACGGAAGCGGTCCTCTCCGCCATCGACGCCGAGAATCCCGATGCCATCTATTGTCTGGGCGATCTGGTCGGTTACGGCGCGCGCCCGAACGAGACGATCGCGCTAGTCAGGGAGCGGGGCATCCCCACCATCATGGGCAACTACGATGATGGCGTCGGGTTCGACCGCGACGATTGCGGCTGCGCCTACACAAACGAGGGCGAGCGCGAGCGTGGGCAGGCGTCACTGCTGTGGTCGCGGGCAGCCACGACGGTGGACAACAAGGCGTACTTGCGAAGCCTCGTTGCGGAAATCCGGTTCGCGGCGGAAGGCAAACGCTTCCGGTTGGTGCATGGCTCGCCGCGGCGGATGAACGAATACCTGTTCGAGGACCGCGATCCGCGCTCGCTGGCGCGCATCGCGGCTCTGGCCGATGCCGACGTGCTCATCTTCGGGCATACCCACCAGCCGTGGATCAAGGAGATCTGCGGGGTGCTGATGGTCAATGATGGCAGTGTTGGCAAACCGAAGGACAGCAATCCGCGCGCCGCCTGGGCACTGTTTACGGTTGAAACAGACGAACCGGTGACGGTCGAAATCCGGCGCGTCCCCTATGACGTGGCGAGCATGGTTGCGGCGATCCGCGCCGCCGATGAACTGCCGGACCAATTCGCACGCGATCTGGAAACCGGCGGGCGTACCTGAGCGCAACCGGTCTGCTATGCGACCATGCTAGGCGGCACCACCGCTTTGAGCATTGAGGTGAGACTCTAGATCGTCAGAGCCAATTGCTCGGCGCGTTTCGGTTTGACTTCTACAGACAATTCGGCGGCAAGAAATCCCGACTTGATGACAAGAGCCTCGTCCATCGCATTCCGCAGCGATTCTGTTGACCCTACATGGTAAAAGTGCCGGCTCGTCCGAAAATCCAAACCCGCCCAATGCTCATCAATGTGCGTGTTCTTTCTATGCCGATTCTCGAGCCACATGGAGAGAGCGAATCCGCCAGGAAGTCGCTGTGCGGCTGCGGCCAGATTTTGCGCTTCAACGTTATTCCACGAATTGTAGTAATCGGTGTGACGGCCTATATATGGAGGATCGAGGTAAACAAAGTCCAGAGAACGAGCGTCCGCCAAAACATCGCGCCAACCAGCTACGCGAAATTCCCAATCCTTACCTGCCATCTGCATCCTGATCCAATCAACTTGATTTGCAATCTTCGTGATGTATGCCTTCGAGAATCGTTGAGGCTTGTGGCCGAACGGAACGTTAAAGGCCCCTTTGCGGTTGAATCGCATGACGCCGTTAAAGCACGATCGGTTGAGGAATAGAAAATCCAAGACGTTCGCGCTCTCATTGAATCGATTCCGCACCTCGTAGTAGTACTCCGCGCCATCGAGTTCAAGTTTTCGACCTTCCGCGACGAGGAACGCCCTAACCGTTCCAGAACGGATCTCGCCGGATTGGATAGCCTCGTAGAGTTCGATGATGTGACGGTTCGTGTCTGCGAGAATTGCGGCTCGCGGAGCCAAATTGAATGCGACTACACCTGATCCCAAAAACGGTTCAATCCAGCGGCCCTGGCCGTCGTCGCACCAGCGAATGTTCCGCAGAATGAAGGGAACAAGCTTCGTCTTGGTTCCTTGACACTTGATCGGCGGCACTCCAACGTGCGTCACGTTGATCGGAAGGTGGGTCACTCCAATCTTGTAGTTGTTTCTCTCTGCGAAAGCCACAAAGTAAGGAAATAGCATTAACTCAATGAGCTTTGAGACGACCTTAGTATCGCCTGAAATGGTATAGATGTTCCGGAATATGTCAATAAAGCCCTTGACGATCCATTCGCCGTTCTCTGTTGATATTAGCGAATTGAATGTGGCTGCCTCCGCTTGAAGGCGCTCCACAAAGAGCGCTGCGGCCTCGTCTGATTCCGTGTCGAAACGTACACCTTCTGGCACATTGCCCGTGCGAGCATTGTAGAACGAAAGTGCAGTCCGTTGGCTGGACAAGTGGCAATCCTCACGCCTCCCACTTCAGACCGCGAACCCCGGAAAAATCCCTCCCCCGCCATCGCCCACATTGCGCAAATTCCTCAGGCGCGCCACGCGGCGGCGGTCCATGCTCGGGTGGGATCGCCGTGACGCGCGGTCGAACTCGCCATGAGCGACGCGTGGAGCCAAGCGCGTTCGGCCACCATCATCCAGGGAGGAACCAGCCATGGACTCCGATCGCTTCGATACACTCGCACGTGCGCTCGATCCCCGCTCGCGTCGCCGCGTCCTCGGCACCCTCTCGGGTGCGATCCTGGGGGTATTGGCTTCCGTTGTGGCGGTTCCACGGACCGGAGCCAGGAAAAAGAAGGGTAAGAAGTGCCCCACCTGCCCAGGCATCCCAGCGGCCCCGATCTGTGCCCAGACGTGCGGCACATGCCTTCTTTGTTATAGCCGAGCGGCAGATTCCAACCTGTGTGGCAACAGCGGGCTCTTCCAAGCGAACTGCAATAGTTCCTGCTCCTCCGACAATGACTGCGCCGGAACCGCGTATCCCTACTGCGTCACGCACTACCAGGATCCCGGGTCGGCGGAAAAAACCGCCATCTGTGGCACTCCGGGCGGGTATTGCACGTCCATCTCCGGTGGCTGCTAGTCACGGTAAGACGGTAAGACGGCGCCGTTACCCGGCGGTGAAGGCAACCAGATCGAGGAAGCTGTCCGCGTTTTCTTCGCGCACCAGCCCGACCGCGGGGCAGTAGAACTTGAACTCGATTGCCTGGTTGAGTCGTCATGCCCCAGTGGGGCGCCACCACGGCATAAAAAACGTCTCCTCGTACGTTCGCGATCGTCGAAGAGTTTTTCACAGCAGCCCGCAGGCGAGGAATCTCGGCCGCCGCGAACGGACGCGGAGTTCGGCCGAAATTCCTCGTGCGCTCGGAATGACACTGGCGATGTGCGGCCAGACTCAGTTCAGGTGCTACCGCGCGTCGTCGCCGAACCGGCGGCGCAGGCTGAGACCACCCGCCGCGAAGGCGCCAGCCGCCGCGATCAGGGCCGGCAAGGAGCCACCGGCGCCAGCAAGCTGGCCAATGCCAGTCTTCGGCAGCTTGGAGAGGTCCTCGTCTTCACCCTCGTCTTCGCCTTCACCCTCGCCGTCTTCTTCTTCGTCTTCGCCCTCGCCGCCTACGCCGTCTTCAGGCTCACCATCTTCGGGTTCGCCATCTTCCGGCTCACCGTCTTCAGGTTCGCCATCCTCGGGCTCACCGTCCTCGGCTTCGTCTTCGCCTTCGAATTCTTCGATCTCACGCAGCTCGGGCTCGTCCTCTTCGTCTTCACCGGCGAAGATGGCGGCAACCTGGGCGAGCACCTTCTCCCGCTGCTTCAGCACCAGCTCGCGGACCTGGTCTGCCGCGCTCAGCTCGTCTGCTTCGTCCTCGGCGGCCACTGGCCCCGAGATGGCGACGGTCAGACTCAACGCCATCGCGGCCGTGGCCACGAGCCGCGCCCCTGCACTTGCAAACGTTCGCTTCACGGAAACCCTCCCCCTGTGTGTCCATGTCCGATGTATGGCATGTCTTGCGCTGCGCCGCGGTTCTTCTCTCCGCGTCCTCGTGATTGCGCCGATCCGGGTATCCGCTCTCCCCAAAAAGCGGGACGACGGGGCGATTGCCGGTCGATGAGCACCGGATAGGCTGGCCGTCGTGTCCTTCCTGGCATCACCTCCGCTGCATCCCCGGGGCGCCGCGAGCGCGGACACCGACTCCACGAGATCGATCATCTCATCACTAATGTTCTCATTTTTCGCCGAATCGTGCTTGCCGCCGGAAGGC
>JACCXM010000087.1 GCA_013697005.1 Chloroflexia bacterium
CCGCGCAGACCGGTCTTTGCCGAGAGCTCGACGCGGGCGCCGGTGCGCAGCGATTCACGGACGGCGTCGGCGACCTGGAGATCGCCGGCGGCGATCCGGCCCGAGGCGATCGGCTCCTTACCGGTCAGCACGCACTCCGCGAAGTGCGCGACTTCGCCCAGGTAGTTAGCGAATTCTGGCAGTCCCGCCGGCACGACTTCGTGGCTGATGCGCTCCGCCAACTGGCGCGGTTTGGTGTCCGACCAGATTTCGGCGTCCAAGCGGCCGCCGATGAGCTGGGAGACATGACCGCTGAGGGTGAGCCGCCCGCGCGTTCCCTCCAGTTCATAGTGCGACGATCCGAACGTGAAGTTGGCCTCGATCACGCCGGGTGTGCCGTCGTCGGTCAGATAGGTGAAGATAATGGAGTCGTACTCGGTCTTGCCGTGCAGACGCTTGAGGGCGCCGGTTGCCGAGACCGAGCGCGTGTGCATGCCGGTCAGCTCGCGGAGGGTGAAGATTGAATAGACCCCGACGTCCAGCAGCGGCCCGCCGCCATAGCGGGGGTCGAGCCGCCAGAGCGCGGCGTCGGACAGCGACTCGGGCGCCATCGGATAGGAGTGGCGGCCGCGCACGGCCACGATCTCGCCCAGGGCGCCACTCGCGGCCAACCGCCGCGCCGCGCGAAAAGCGGGATTGAACAGCGTCATGTAGGCGGCCATCAGTTTCACACCCGCCCGCTGCGCGGCCTCGACCATCTGCTGGCCCTGGGCCGCATCGAGCGCCATCGGTTTTTCGACCAGGATGTGTTTGCCCGCTGCCGCCGCCGCCAGGGTCTGCTCGGCGTGGAGGTGGTTCGGGGTAGCGATGTAGACGGCGTCCACGGATTGGTCGCCCAACAGGCCGTCGAGGGAGACATGCGTAAAGGCGGTCGGCGCGCTCTCGTGCGCCCGCTCCAGCCGCGCCGGATCGGGGTCAAAAAGCGCGACCAGCTCGCTGTTGGCGGCGAGCGCCAGCGCGGGCATCACCCGGTCATAGGCGATCTGCCCGCACCCGACGATCCCCCAGCGCAGTTTTTTCGCGTCTGCCGCCGTCACCGTGGGCTCGCTCATGCGACCGATGCCGCTCGCGCGGCGGAGGACCGGATGGTCCGCCCGTACCAATCGGCCATGTAGCGCGCGCACTGGCGCACGGCGGCGTCCTCGTCTGCCTCACTACCGGTGTCGAGATCCATCTCCATGGCGAGCACGAACCGCTCACGCCCTTCAGCGATGCGAGTCAGCTCATCCAGCAGCGGCGGGAAATCGACCGCGCCCTGCCCGATCGGGACGCTGGTGAAGACGCCGTCGCGCAGGGCGTAGTCGCGCACGTGGGCATGGTAAGTGTAGGGGGCCATTGTCTTTGTCGCCGCAAGGGGATCCTCGTCGAGGAGGAGCCAGTTGCCGGTGTCGTTATGCAGCCCGACGTTTGGCCGGTCGAGACGGCGAAAAATCTCGAGGAAGTCATCGCTCGTGAAGTAGTCGTAATTCTCGGTGGTGACGAGCATGCCGTATCCGGCGGCGGCGGCCGCCAGGCGGCCGATCTGCTCGACCGCGAGCCGGATGCGGCCCTCCCGCGTGACCCGGCCGCCATATCCGAAGTAGAAGAGTCCAATCGGGGAGCCGAGCCGGTGCGCGGCCTCCAGATTCGCGATCGCGCGCTCCAGCGGCGGTTCCGACATTTCGCGGTCGGCATGGAGCATCAGCGAGCCGATGATGACGGTCGGCAGGAGACCCCGCGCCGCGAGCCGGCCGCGCAGATCGTCGAGGTAGGCCGCGTCGGTTTGCGGCAACTGACCGACGCCGAAATCGATCCCGAGCGGCTGCAACGCGAACTCGTCCGCGATCGCGGCGACCTTGTCGATGATGATATCGATGGGCGGTCGGTCCAGCGGACGACGCAACTGCCGCCGGTAGGAGTCGCCGAGGACGCCAAGGGTCACGGTCATAAAGATTCTCCCGTTGCCATCTCGATCCGCGCGCCTACCTCGCCAGGCGCGAACGTACGCGTCCTGTGACGAGATTTCTCGTGCCTCGGAATGACACGTTGTGCGTGTTTCCGTCCTACACCGCCACGGCCTGCAAGGCGCGCAGGCGCTCCTGCACGTAGGGCACGTCGATCCGGTAGTAGGCGAGCGCTTGTTCGGCGGCGACGTGCGGTTCCAGGGTTACGTATCCGGTGTAGCCATCCTGGGCCAGCCGCCGCAACACGCCGTCGGCATTGACCACACCGTCCGGAATCGAGGTGTAACCGATGTAGCGATCCTCGCTGCCGCGCAGCGTGCCGCCTTTCTTGTCGTGCGGCCGGGCCACCGGGTCATAGTGGCAGCCACCCTTGAGATGGACGTAGCGGATGGCGTCTTTGACGATCTCGTACGCCCCCGGATAGGGTTCCTCGTTGGCGTGGTAATAGTTGCAGGGGTCGTACTGGGTACCGAAATGGGGCGAGCCGACCGCTTCGATGATGGCGCGCACCCCGGCAGCCGGACCCGAGGCATCGTGCGCCTCGTTTTCGAGCACGATGGTCACTCCGGCACTCCCGGCATAGTCCGCCGCCGGCCGCGCCGCCGCGACGAAAAGCTCCGGGGCGAGCCCGGCCAGATAGCAGTTGACGATCGGCGCCCCCAACGCCGCGGCCGCGTCGACCGCGCCCTTGAGGGCCGCCGTACCGTACCCGGCGCCGGCCTCCGTGCATTTGCCGAGAATCGAAAATCCGAGCGTCAGACACGCCACCGCCATACCGCGCTCATCGAGAAGCTGGCGCGTTGCGGCGATCTCCTTCCGCTCGTAGCGCTGCGTTTCCTCCGGGCCTGTGCCACCCGGGATGTTGTGCGGCCAGAGCTCGATGGCGTCGACGTCCAGGTCTTGCAGGATGTCGACGATCTCTGACAGTGCATGCGTTTGTGCCAGCAATTGACCGGAGACCGCGAGTCTCACCTTGCTTCTCCTCGACCTGCGGGAGACCCGGCCGGTACTTCCGGCCGGGTCTCCCATCGCTGCTACGACTCGATCGTCTCCAGGAAGGCCTGGGTCTCTTCGTGAACCTGTTGCAGGATCCCCGCGACGTCGCTTGTCGCGTTCGCCCAGAGCTGGTCCATATTCTTCTTGTAGATGGTGGAGTCCCACTGCTGGTAGCCGGGGAAGTAGAGCGGGGCGACGCCGTCCCGCGATCCCAGGGTGTAGAAGACTTCCTTGTAGACCTCGGGATCGGCCTGCGCCGGGTCGGGCAGGGCATCTTCCCAGAAGTCCATGCGCGAGACGAACATGGACCCCATCTCGGCGGTGATCGGGGCAGTCGCCGGATCGGTGGCCATGAACTTCAGGGCTTCATACGAGATATCGGGGAACTCCGACGTGGTCGGGATTGAGAAGCCCGAGCCGCCGACGAACTGGAAGCGGCCGCCCGAACCGCTGGGAGTCGGGGCCATCGTCCACTCCGCGTCATCGCCGACGACCTCGCTGAAGACGAACGCCTCGTCGTTGAGGGAGTACATGATCCCGACGAGACCGCTGGCGAACGCCACCGAGTTGGCCAACCCCATCTTTTCGAGCGCATCCGGTGCTGGCACGACCCCGTGGGTCCAGATGCCGTCGTAGAGATACTGGTAGGCCGCGATCGTGTTCGGGTCGTCGAAATGTGAGGTCAGCGGATCGGCGGTGACCTGATTGCCGCCGAAGCTGCGCACGATCCAGCCGGTATCGTGCGACTGCGTCGGCAACCGGACCCCCCACGCCTCGTCCGGGTTCGGCGCGCTCTCCTTGATCTTCAGCGCGGCTTCGAGGAGTTGGTCGAAGGTCCACTCCGCCGTCGGCGTCTCGACCTCCGCCCGATCGAGCACCGTCAGATTGACGTAGAACCCACCGGCCGCCCAGTCGTAGGGCAGGGCATATTGCACCCCGTTGTAGCGAAACGCGTCGACCTGGGACTGGTAGAAATCGTCCGGCCAGCCTTCCGGCGGGGCCGCCGCGATGTAGTCATCGAGCGGCATCAGCATGCCGAGCTGGGCGTACGACTGAGCGCGGGAATCGTGCATCCAGGCCATATCGAGCTGGGCGCCACCGGCGATCGTGGTCTGCAGCTTCGTCCAGTACTCCTCCCAGGAGATGCCATAGTCGACCTGCACGTCCATGTTCGGATAATTGTCAGCGAAATAGGTATCGATGTGCTGCTGCCACTTCCGCATCTCGGCTTCGGTTTCCCAGCTCATGGCGCGGAAGGTGCCGCCCTGGTCGGACTGCGCCGCCCGCGCGGCGGGAGAGAAAGCGCTCGGGACGAGCAGAC
This sequence comes from Chloroflexia bacterium, assembly GCA_013697005.1. Classification (GTDB taxonomy): domain Bacteria; phylum Chloroflexota; class Chloroflexia; order Thermomicrobiales; family UBA6265; genus JACCXM01. The sequence goes on from JACCXM010000087.1 coordinate 4,300, forward strand.
CGGCGCTGGCCGCGGAGCCAGCTTGCAACATCTGCCGCCTGGTGAAACGACGTCGGTTCATGTGGCGCATCGGGGATTTCATCTCGTCTTTGTTCCTCCCTTGCTCCTACCTTCGTCACGCGATTTGATCGCCAGGGCGCCATCGCGCCTCACCTCATCGACCCCTCCTTCGCTGCGCACATCGCCACGCCCTTACCCCTTCAGCCCGGTCGTCGCGATCCCGCGCACGTAGTACTTCTGCCCGAGCACGAACACGATCAACACGGGCAGCACCGAGAAGGTGGCGGCGGCCATGACGAGCTGCCAGGGGGTCTTGATCGGAATCTGCGACTGAAACATCGTCAGCCCCAGGGGCAGCGTTTTGTTTTCGCCCGAGCTGATCATGATCAACGGCCACAGAAAGTCGTTCCAACTGCCGAGGAAGGTGAAGATGCCGAGCGTGGCGACCACCGGCCGGCTGAGCGGCATGATGATCTGCAGGTAGATACGCCAGAAACTGGCGCCGTCCATGCGCGCCGCTTCTTCGATCTCACGGGGAATGGTGAGCATGAATTGGCGCATGAGGAACGTGCCCCAGGCGGTGAATGCCGCGGGCAGGATCAACCCGGCGAGGGTATCGACCAACCCAAGCTGGCGCATCAGGATGAAGAGGGGAATGATCAGCACCGGAAAGGGGATCATGATGGTCGCCAGATAGGCCAGGAAGAGGAGATCGCGACCGGGGTAGCGCAAGCGGGCGAAGGAATAGCCAGCCATCGACGAGGTGAGCACGACCGCGACGGTGGTGGCCGCGGCGACGAAGAGGCTATTGAAAAAGAAGCGCGAGAAGGGGACCGCCTGCCAGGCTTCGACGTAGTTCGACCAGCGCAGCAGCTCCGGCACGAAGCTGGGCGGAAACGCATAGACCTCGTCGATACCCTTGAATGAGGTCGAGACCATCCAGAGGAAGGGCACCATCCAGAAGACACCGAGCAGCGTCAGCGCTACCCAGGCCAGCCCATTGCCCAGCCAGCGGCGATGCGTATTGCCGAGACCCGCGTTGCGCTGGCTCATCGTTGCCACCTTTCGCGACACCGCCCCGGGGCGTATCAGCGATCGATCTCGTGTCCATAGGCCCATGACCGCGCCAGCCGCCATTGCAGCGCGGTGATGAGGAAGATGCTGGCGAAGAGGACCACGGCAACGGTCGCCGCGTACCCCATCTGGAACCACTCAAAGCCGTTCTGGAAGATGTACATGACCAGCGTCGTCGTGGCGTAGGCGGGGCCGCCGGCGGTCATCACATAGAACTGGTCAAACGCCTGCATCGCCGCGATGAAGGAGGTCACCAGGATGAAGAAGGTGGTCGGGGCGAGGAGGGGCACGACGATGTGGCGCAGCCGCTGGAATGGGCTGGCGCCGTCGATCGTGGCCGCTTCCAGGAGTTCCTGGGGGATCGCCTGCAGACCGGCGAGAAAGATGAGCATCGCGTAGCCGATGCCCTTCCAGTTGCTCATGATGATCATGGCGGGCATCGCCCAGGTGGTGCTTTGCAACCAGCGCGGACCGTCGATTCCGACCAGACCGAGCAGGTAGTTGAGCAGCCCCAGCTCGGGGTGATAAATCCACGCCCAGACGATGGCGATGGCCACCGTCAACGTCACATAGGGCAGGAAAAAGACGGTCCGGAAAAAGACGACACCGCGCATTTTGCGGTTCAGCAGCAGCGCCAACCAGAAGGCGATGAAGACACCGGCCGGCACCGCTCCCAGCGTGTAGGTGACCGTGTTGCGCGCCGTCTTCCAGAAAAGCTCATCGCCGATGAGCTTGCCGTAGTTCTCGAGCCCGACGAAGGTGCGCTCGCCGACGAGATTCCAATCGGTCAGGGTGAGCCCGAAGGTGGCGATGATGGGCACCAGACTGAAGATCAGGAAGCCGATCAGGTTCGGCAGCAGGAACAGATAACCGGCGAGCGTCTCGCCGCGACGGAGACCACTGAACGCCCCTGACCGGCGTGTGGGCGCGGCCGCGGCGCCGGTGTGTGACCGCGCATCTCCCGGCCGGGCGAGCGCGACGTCCTTCATGCCGGCCCCCGGTCACTCCCGGGATCACGGACGAGGTCACACGCGGCAGCGCCGTCAGCAACGGGGCTCGTCTGACCGGTCTCGGCGGTGAGCACGCACTTCGCCGTTATTTTCACCATGCGAAAGTGTCTTTCATATCGGTCGTGAGGGTAGTGTATGAAGCGGGGAAATGAATGTCAAGCGCGCCCGGGATGGGCACCGAGATTGGCGGAGATGCCGCGGCCGGCGGCGATGACGAGTGGGATCAGATCGCGCGTGCGCTCGGGCGGACCAGCGGGATAGGAGACGCTGACCGCGGCGACGCACTCACCACTGCCCGCGAAGACGGGCGCGGCGATGCACTGCACCCCGGTGTAGTCTTCTTCACGGTCGAGCGCGTAGCCCTGGGAGTGGATCGCGTCCAACTCGCCGAGCAGATCGTCCACGGCGGTGATCGTGCGCGGCGTGAACTTGGCCAGATCCTGGGACGCAAGCAGCGCCGCCGATTGCTCGCGCGGTTGAAACGCCAGGAGGAGCTTGCCCGATGCGGTCGAATGCAGATTCGGCTGTCCCGGGCGGTGCATCCGGCGCGCCTGGACCGGACGCAGACCGGTCAGGGCGATCATGACTACCACTTCCCCACCCTGAAAGATGGAGAGGTACGACGTCTCGCCGGTAACGTCCCGCATCTCCTCGACCGGTCCCAGTCCGGCGGGGTAGAGGTCGGTTCCGGCGAGGAATCCGTTGACCAGACCGACGAGGCGGCTGCCGATCCGGTACGTCTTGGTGCGCTCGTCCTGGGCGACCAGACCGCGAGCCTTCAACGTCGCCAACAGGTGATGCGCGGTGCTGACGTTGAGATTGAGGCGACCGGCGAGCTCGCTGATCTGGAGACCGTGGCTCTCGTGACCGAGCAGCTCCAGGATATCGATCGCCTTGTCGACGGAGCGAATCGTCAGCGAGGATCGATGGCCGTCAGCTTTCGATGACTTTTCATCAGTGGAAATCATATTTCGCGTCCTTTGTGACACTCTATGTCGTGGGGATGCGCGCGTCAACTCCGCCTGGCGGATACCCTGGCACGAGACCGGCTACCGTTTCTGCGGACGCGCCAGCGATGTCCGCTTTGACGATGTAGCGGAGAAATCGAATCCCCCATGACTCTTGACCGCGCACAAACACAGAACGTGACTGTTGAGGATCCTGCTCTTCCCGAGGCGGCTCGCGCGCCAGCGCGGCACATCCGCATTCGGGTCCTGGTCAATCCGGCATCGGGGGAGAAGGGCGGTATCTCGACCAATGACGCGGCCGAGGACGAGGTTGCCGCCCTCATGCTGGCGCACTTTCCGGAGCTGGGGGACGATCTGGTTATCACCGGGTCGGAAGAAGAGGCGATTGCCGCCACCCGCGACGCGGTGGCCGAGGGCTACGACGTGGTCGTCGCCGCCGGTGGCGACGGCACGGTGGGCGCGGTCGCCCGCGAGCTGCTCGGGACGCAGACGGCGCTCGGCGTGCTGCCGCTGGGGAGCGTGATGAATGTGGCTCGCATGCTCGGAATCCCGCGCGATCTGGAGGAGGCGGCGGCGATCATCGCCGAAGGGGCGGTG
>JACCXM010000124.1 GCA_013697005.1 Chloroflexia bacterium
CCCCCCCCCCACGACGGGGAAAGCCGATGATTCGCTACACCGCGTAGCGCGTGACGAGCTCCTCGGCGAGCGTCTTGAGCGCGGCGTGGACTTCCTCGACCGGGGTTTGACCGAGCACCGCCTTGGGTAGCTCGCTCATCGCCTGGGCGTTCCACTCTTCCCACCAGAACGTCTGCCAGACCTTGGGGAAAGTTCCGGCGTTGACGATACCCTCGAACACCGGCAGCAGCGCCGGGTCGGGCAGCCACTGGTTGTACGCCTCAATGACCTCCGGGTCCTGCAGGATCGCCGTGTAGCCGGAGTTGAGCGCCGCTTCGATCGCCCACCGTTTGGCGACGTAGAGCTCGCCGCCTTCGGTATCGTCGCGGTACCCGAAGAATCCGGCCAAGCGGTACTTGCGGGCGAGCACGTCCTCGGTGTCGGATGCCCGCTTGGGAACCGTGTAGATGCCCTCGTCGATGATTCCCCACGGCTGCTCGACGACCGGGACAGGCACGACTTGACCCGCGACCTGGGACTTGGCGGGGTCGTTGAAGACTTTGAGATCGTAGATCTGCTGCGGGCTGTATGCGTACTTGCCGGTAGCGAACGCGTCGATCCAGTCGGCCTCGCCCATGGTGAAGACCGTTTCCGGGACGATCTCTTCCTCCAACAAGGTCCGCCACTCCTGGAGGATGGCCAACGATTTCTCGTCGAAGACCGGCATGTTCGCGTCGTCGAAGAGCACCGCGCCGCGGTTCATGGACTCGAAGAGATAGCCCCAGGAGATACCGAACCAGACGCCGGAGGCGAACCAGTGCGGCAGGAACGGCGCACCTTCGGTCACGCCGTCGGCTTTGAGCTGACGCAGTTGGGTGTAGAGCTCTTCCCACGTCGTCGGGAAGTCGGCGGCCGTGATACCGGCCTTATCGAGGACGGCCATGTTCGCCGCCAACGTGCCCCGAATCGAGACGAAGTAGGGGAGACCGTAGAGTTTATCGCCGATGGTGAGCGACTGCCGGACCCCCTCGTACATCTCGCCGCGGGCATCGTCGACGTCCCACCAGGCCTCGTAATCATGAACCCAACCAGGAAGCTGCCAGCGAGCCAACGTGGCCGGGTTGGCGTAGGCCATGTCGAGGGGCTGGTTGGCGATGTGGAAGTTCTCCATGATCGAGATGTAGTCGCCGGTGATGGTCTGGTAGTCGACGTTTTCCGAATATTGCTCGTTGAAGCGGTTGGTGTTGTCCTGGACGACCTCGGGACGATAGTTCCAGCCGCGGAAGACGAGCGCCTGTGCGGTGTCGATCCCTTCCGCGGGAGGCGCCATGGTCGCCGATTGAGCGGCGGCGCGGGTGAGCGAGAAGTGGTTGTGGCTGGCGGGAAGGTAGCTGGCCGCCGCCGGCTGCGAAAGCCAGTTTGCGATCAGCGGGGTCGTGGCTCCCGCCGCCGCCGCGCGCTTGAAAAACGTCCGCCGGTCGATCCGGCCTTTCATCAGGTCATCATAATGTTCGTGAAGGGGTTTCATCGCGTGTGGCTCCTTTCGCCTGTCTGACCGGATCGCACAGCGGCGGCTCCAGGGCGCCGCGGCGTGCCGGACTTGGTAAAGAACTCTGCCCCGTGACCTTATCACGGGTGAGTGGGAGCGTAAAGCGCATGCAATGAGCCGGGAGCCGGGAGCCGGGAGTTTGGAGTAGCGATCGTCCTCACCGTGCCGTCGATCGCCATCACCTGTCGTCTGGCCGTCTCGCCGTCTCACTCCCGACTCACGACTCGACTGGTAGCTCCCGCAGCAACAACACCGTCCGGTCGGGCACGACCACCGGCGCCAGAGGGCCGCAGACGGCTCCGCCATTGTCTGGCGGGTGCATGGTGTCGATCAGGGTCTGCCAGCTTGCCGGGGCATGATCGGCGTGGCCGGTGAGATCGAATGCCACCGCTTCACGGCCGGCGTTGAGCAGGATGGCGAGGGTGTCGCCGCAGATTGGCTCGCCATGGGGACCCAGATCCTCGATCGCGTTGCCGTGCAGCACGCAGCCCAAGGCGTGCAAGTTCGTGTCGTGCCAGTCGGCGGCGGTCATCTCGCCGCCGCCGGGACGGAGCCAGACGATATCGCGGGCGCCGATGGCGCGCAGGCGGCTGCCATGCAGAAACCGGCGGCGGCATAGCACCGGCTGCTCGGCGCGCAGGCGGATCAGCAACCTGGTGTAGGCCAGCATCGCTTCATCGTCGTCATCGAGCGCCCAATCGTACCAACTGAGATCGGTGTCCTGGCAGTAGGCATTGTTGTTGCCGCGTTGCGTGCGGCCGATCTCGTCCCCGCCGAGGAGCATTGGCGTTCCCTGGGAAAGGAAGAGCGTCGCCAGCATGTTGCGCCGCTGCCGGGCACGGAGGGCGACGATCCGCGGGTCATCGGTCGGGCCTTCGTGTCCGTAGTTCGCGGAGAAATTGTCGTCCGTGCCATCGCGGTTGTCATCACCGTTAGCCAGGTTGTGCTTGTGGTCATAGGAGACGAGATCGGTCAGGGTGAATCCATCGTGGGCGGTGACGAAGTTGATGCTGGCGAAGGGTTGCCGCCCGTCCGCCTTGTAGAGATCCGAGGAGCCAGTGAGGCGGTATCCCATGTCGGCGACCCAGCCATTGTCGCCGCGCCAGAAGTGGCGGACGCTGTCGCGGTATTTGCCGTTCCACTCCGACCAACCGGTCGGGAAGCGGCCGATGTGGTAGCCGTTGGCGCCGACGTCCCACGGTTCCGCGATGAGTTTCACCCCGGCCAGCACCGGGTCCTGATGGATGGCGTCGAAAAACGACCCCTCGCGATCGACGTCGAAGACCTCACGCGCCAGTGCGGGGGCGAGGTCGAAGCGGAAACCATCGACGTGCATCTCCTGGACCCAGTAGCGCAGGGAATCCATCACCAGCCGCAACGTGTTGGCGTTGCGCACGTTGACGGTGTTGCCGGTGCCGGTGACATCGACGTAGAGACGCGGATCGTCGGGCGCCAGCCGGTAGTACACGGGGTTGTCGATCCCGCGCAGCGAGAGGGTGGGGCCGAGGTGATTGAACTCGGCGGTGTGGTTGTAGACGACGTCGAGAATCACCTCGATCCCGGCGGTGTGGAGCGCCTTGACCATTTCCTTGAACTCGGTGACCTGTTGCCCGAGCGACCCCGCGACGGCGTACCGCGCCTCCGGTGCGAAAAAAGCAATCGAGTTGTATCCCCAGTAATTGGTGAGTCCCAGGGCGACGAGTGAGCGTTCATCGAGCCAGTGATGAACGGGGAGGAGCTCGACGGCGGTCACGCCGAGCGTTCTCAAGTACTCCAGCGACGCCGGGTGGGCCAGTCCGAGGTAGGCGCCGCGCAGCTCCGGGACCACCTCCGGGAGGAGCCGGCTGAACCCTTTGACGTGGGTTTCGTAGATGACGGTTTCTCCCCAGGGTATGGCTGGAGAGCGGTCGTCGCCCCAATCGAATGTGGGATCGACGACGACGGAGCGGGGTACGAACGGGGCATCATCGTGGGGACTGGGACGGCTATCGTCACCGGGGGGAGAGGCGCCGTGGTCGTAGCCGTAGATCGGACCGGAGTAATCGAGGCGGCCATGAACGGCGCGGGCGTAGGGATCGATGAGAAGTTTGGCGGGGTTGAAGCGTAAACCGATCTCGGGCCGGTAGGGACCGTAGACCCGGTAGCCGTACACCTGACCGGGCGCCAAACCGGGGACATAGCCATGCCAGATGTGCCCGGTACGTTCCGGCAGTGCGATGCGCTCGGTATCGGAGGGGTCATCGGGATGGGCGAAGAGGCAAAGCTCGACCGCGGTGGCGTGTTCGGAGAGGAGCGCCACGTTGACCCCGGCGCCGTCCCAATGGGCGCCGAGCGGCACGTGCGCGCCGGGCCAGACCTGGGCACGGCTCATGGACGGCGACGCTGGATCCGGCGTGAAAACACTCATGCCGCGGCACGCGCTCCTCGTTCACCACGCTTTGGCGTTTGAGCGGGGAGGGTGCCATGAGGGTGACAGGCCGCGGGCGTGCGGTCAAGTGGCGACGGTCAATTGCCGGTGACAGGGGTCGCGTTTTTCCGCTCTGACCGTTTCGGGGAGTCGTCCCTGTCCCGTTTCCTGGTGCGGGGGCGTCTGTCCGTGTCCGTGTCCGTTGCCGTGTCTGTGCCCGTTGCCGTGTCTGCTCCGGCGGGGAGTTGGGGGTCTTGCGATCCGTCTTGCCGGGTCTCGGACCGTTCCCGGCGCCCCACCGGATTGGGGATGGGGCGGGCCGTGGCGACGACCGTCGCGATCGGGACGGCAAGCACGAGCGCCAAACCGCCCAGCTCGCGCAGCAGCGCGCGGCGCGAGACGGGCGCGGCAGAAACAGCATCTGGAGGGGAGGGGTCGGTTGTCATCGTTCTTCGCCGGAGTCTGGTTTCGCCCGGTAGTTCCCTCGTGCTCCCAGCCAGATGGCGGCGCCGGCGAGGAGCACCATGGTGGCGAGACTGATGGCCATCCCCAGCCGTAGCAGGGGCGGAGTGTAACTCAGCACCACCTGGTGCTCTCCCGCGGGCACCGGCACGGCGCGCAAGACGTGATCGGCGATCAGGACCGGCGCCTGCGCGCCGTCAACTGTCGCACTCCAGCCGGGATCCCAGATCTCACTCATCATCAACAAAGCCGGGGCTTGGGCAGCGACGCGGAGCGCGATCCGATCGGGTTCGAGTTGGCCAAAGGTGACGTTTTCGGCATCGGGGCCGGCGGGTGTCTCCAACGGAGGCGGCGCGGTCTCCAGGAGCGCGGTCCGGCGGGCGTCGACCGCGCCATCAGCCAGTAGAGAGAGCGCCTCGCCGGGGGTGACTTGCCGCGCCTCATGGACGAGCCAGGCGCGGGGAAAGGCGTCCAGATTCTCCAGGATGCGCACGTACTCGTCCTCGTAGATCGTTGGCATCGTGGCGAGTAAGGAGTCGAAATCGGACCGCTCGGGGGCGTCGCCGGGGACGATCAGGTAGCGGAGGTTGAGCAGGTCCAGCAGGGGCGAGGTGATCCCGCCGGGGAAGATGTCCCGCTCGTGATACTCCTGACGATGGCCGTTGAGGGCATCGATGTACTCGACATAGCGCTGGATCTGGGTCGGACTGTAGCCCTGGACATCCTCCAGACCGAACCACGTTGCCCAGTCGACTACCAGGAGACTGTTGACGCGAGGATCAGCCAAGGCATTTCGGTAGCCGACGTCGGGAGGGATGATGTCGATGGTCTGGGGATCGTCGAGGTGGGTGGGATCGTATCCCGCGTAGCGGCCAGGCGAGGACTGGGTTGCGCCAACAAGGTAATTGGCGGCGCCATTGTCGTGCAGAAACGTGCCCGCATCACGCGTCAACGATCCCCGCAATGAAACCGCCAACCGTGACTCATCAACAAATCCGCGCAGCAGAATGCGCCCGCCAGGATCCCAGAGCACCAGCACGACGAGCGCCAGCAGGACGCCCGCGCGCGGAAGTGACATAGGGAGGAGGGCATAGAGCACGGTCAAAGTGCTCGTGGCAATGAGGAAGGCGAACGAATCTGGCGAGAGCAACCCGGCGAAGTCAGGAGCTACGCCGAAGAAGGCTGCAACAACAAGGGGTATGGCCGCGGCCGCAGGGAGCAGCAGTGGGCTGGTTCCGCGTTTTGGGAGATAGGTGACACATGCCCCCGCCAGGAGCGCCACCGCCGGGGAGTAGAGGAGCAGGATGCGCTCCCGTGAATGTTCGTGGAGGCGCTCGAAAAACGGCAACGCGACATTCAGCGCGGTGTGGAGGGGTGTCATTTGGGCCAGCGCCAGCACGAGACTACCGAGCGCAACCAGGGTGAAGAAGATGAGCGGTGGCCAGCGCCGCGCGACGATCGGGGCCATCAGCGCGAGCGCGGTCGCGGCCGCCCCGGCATACCACCATTGTGATCCGGGGTACCCACCCAGAACTTCACGCACAAGCTCGGTGGGGGTAAATCCGATCTGCCGGTCGGCCCAGGCTGAGCTGCCAAGGTAGACCCCCCCCGCCAGATTTGAGCGGGCGATAGCATCGAAGCGGGGAAGCAAGCCGGCGGCGGACAACGCAAACCCCCGAACCCAGCACCCCCGCGCCGGTGAGGAGCGCGTGCTGCACCCGAGCGCGGGCGGAGGTGGCCCGTATGGGAATCACCAGGGTGCGAAAGGCAATCCAGGCGACGATGACGAGCAAGGCGTAGTACGAGCCTTGTCCCAGCCACGCGGCTATCACTTGACTGATGCCGATACCCCCCAGCAGCCAGGCCCAGAGCCGCCGCGGCCACGAACTGGCCCGAGCCGCCAGCTCCGTGGCTACCAAACTGACCATCATCCAGATGGTGACCCCAAACCACAGCACCATGTACGAGCTGGCGACGGCCACCCAGGCCAACGAATACGCGCCGCCCGCGACGATACCGCCGGCCACACTCAGTCCCAGCAGCCGCGCCAGGACGTAGGTCGCGACAGCCGCCAGGGCAATGTGTGCCCCAATGAAAACGACCGTTGCGGTCTCGGGCGCGAAAAGCACGTAGAGGAGCATCGCCAGCAGATAGCCCCAGCCGGAAGATGGCTCGCCCACGAAAGGCGTTCCCGAGAACTGAGCGGGGTTCCAGCCAGGTATGTCGAAGTCCCGCAGCCGCTCCCCAAGCAAGGCATAGTTGGGGAAAAAGAACGATGGCCAATCGCCCCGGATGAACGATTCAATGGGAACGACGACGGCCGCCGTATAGAAGGCGGCGATGGCGAGAAGGATGCTGATCGCGGCGACGTCGGCGAGATAGCGGTCGGCGATACCCCATCGCGGTCTGGGCAACCCCGCAGCGAAGGCACGAGCGCGGTCGAGCACGGGCTCGCTACGGATCTGGACCTCTCCCCGGTGCGCGG
>JACCXM010000144.1 GCA_013697005.1 Chloroflexia bacterium
GTCGATGCCCAGGACTGGGCGGAGATGCTCTCCCGCATGTACGTCCGCTGGGCGGAACGGCGCGGATTGAAAGCGGAGATTCTGGATACCTCCGATGGTGAGGAAGCGGGCATCAAGAACGCCACCATCGAGATTCGCGGCTCGCGCGCCTACGGCTACGCCAAGGCCGAGGCGGGATCGCACCGGCTGGTGCGTCTCTCCCCGTTCGACGCCGCCCATCGCCGCCACACCGCGTTCGCCCTCGTCGAGGTGCTGCCGGAAATCGAAGGGGATCATGAGATCGCCATCAACGACGACGATCTGCGCATCGACACCTACCGCGCCTCCGGCGCCGGCGGTCAGCACGTCAACAAAACCTCATCGGCGGTGCGCATCACCCACCTGCCGACCGGACTCGTCGTCACCTGCCAGAACGAACGCTCCCAAATCCAGAACCGCGAGAGCGCGATGAAAATCCTGCGCGCGCGCCTGCTGGAACGGAAAATGAATGAGGAGGCGGACGAACGCTCCCGCATCAAGGGGGAGCACACCGCAGCCGGCTTCGGCAACCGCATTCGGTCTTACGTACTCCATCCCTACACCCAGGTGACCGACCACCGCACCGAGCTCAGCGTCGGCGATACCCAGGCCGTCCTCGACGGCGCGATCGATCCCTTTATCGAGGCCTATCTGCATCAGCAACTTTCGGCAAGGACTACCACTACGTGAGAGACAAGTCGGGAGTCGATAGTCGAAAGTCGGGTGTAGGGGCACGGCATGCCGTGCCCAGCCGGTGGCGAGGTGCGGCGAGCCGTGCCCATCGGCTCCTCGTTTTCGCTCTCTGCGTCATCATGCTCGGCGGGACGCCAGCGTGGGCACAAGCGCAAGACGGCGTCGAAGATGCCGCGCCCGCCGCAATTCCTGGTCTGGTGGTGGCAGAGAACGTCGCGGCGGTCGCCTTCCCGGACGGCATCACCTTCACCCTCGATGCCGAGACGGCCGATCCCATCGCCGATCTGGAGCTGATGTACCGGGCGCCGGGTCTGGAGACCTATTCCGTCGAGCTGCCGGCATTTGAGACCGGGACCACCGATCTCGATATCGAACACCCGATCGACCTCCGCGCCGGTGAGCTGCCGCCCGGTATCGACATCAACTACCACTGGCGGATCACCGAGAACGATGGCGACATCGTCGAAACTCCGGAGCAGACGATCCTCTGGGGGGATGACCGCTATGCGTGGACGCCGCTGAGCGGTCCGAACGTCACCGTCTACACCTATGACGCCGATCCCGCCTTCCAGCAGGAGATTCTCGATTCCGCGGAACGCACCATCACCAATCTCGCCGAGTCATACGGCGTCGCGCTGGAGCAGCCGGTCCGCATCTGGGCCTATGCCGGCAAAGACGATCTCTACGGTGCGCTGGCCCCGAACTCGGAACCGTGGATCGCCGGTGCGGCGTACCCGGGGCTGCACATGATCATGGCGATCCTGCCCCCCGGAGAAACTGGCGAGGTGGCGCGGGTCGTCCCGCACGAGATCAGCCATCAGGTGCTGCATCAGGCCACCAACAACCCGTTCAACAGTCCACCGCAGTGGCTCGACGAGGGTCTGGCGACTTACTGGCAGGAGAGCGGCCGCGACCGCTTCTATTCACACGCGCTGGAGCTCGCCGTCAACGGCGCCGTCCCACCCTTACGCACCTTGAATGGCAATTTCCCCTATGACCGCGACGGGGCCACCGCGTCGTACTCGTTCAGTCTGAGCGCGGTGATGTACATCCTCGATACCTGGGGCGATGAAGGGATGGCGAAACTGCTGGCGACCTTCGACGAAGGGATCACCTACGAAGACGCGGTCCAGCAGGGGCTGGGGATCAGCTTCGATGAGCTCGACCGCCAGTGGCGGGAGGATCTCATCGCCGATGCGCAGCAGATGGGCGCGGCTGGGTCCACCCGCTTCGGCGGCGATGATCCGGGCGCCGGCTCCCCCTGGGCGGCCATCGGCGAAGGACTCGCCCTGGCCTCCGGGACCGTCATTCTCGGTCTCGTGGTCTTCATCGCGGTGATTGCGGGACTGTTCTCAGTGATTCGGTCGCGCCGCCATCGCGACGAGGACGATGAGGCAGATACCGCCGTGCAATGGCGCGAATGGCCGGAAGGGTTGGAGCCGCCGGGATGGCAGGCGCGTTCACCGGGACAGCCGTGACGATGAGCCCTCACCCCCTGGCCCCCTCTCCCGGCTCGTCGGGAGAGAGGGACCTCGCCGCGGTCCCTCGACGGGCGCGCATCCTGGACCCAGCCGCGATCGAGCGCAAACTGGCGCTGAATACCTACAATGTCGATGCCGCGCGGGCGCACATCCGCATCATCGACCACGAGGTCTGCCTGCACTGCGTGCGCCAGCAGTGCATCAACTGCTGCCCGGCCAACTGCTATGTCCCGGCCGACGATGGCCGGGTGATCTTCTCCTACGAAGGCTGCGTCGAGTGCGGCACCTGCCGCATCGTCTGCAACGAGTTCCGCAACGTGGAGTGGACCTACCCACGGGGCGGGTTCGGGATTCAGTACCGGTACGGCTGAGACGAGTCGATAGTCGACAGTCGAGAGTCGACAGTAGCTGGTCCGCAACACCAGCTCTCGATGTCTCGGCGCCTCTACCTCTAACTCACTTTCGACTGTCGACTGGCGACTGTCGACTCGCAAGCGGAGCGCCCATGTACTGGACCACCAAGCACGTTCTCGCCTGTACCGCCTCGCACTGCGCGGCGAAGGGTGCCAACGATGTGCTGATGCTGCTGCGGCGGGAGGTGCTGCGGCGGGGGCTGGACAAGACGATCCTGGTCAACAATTGCGGCACCATCGACCTCTGCGATATCGGTCCGAACATCGTCGTCTATCCCGAGGGAGTCATCTATTCCGGCGTGACCAAAGCCGATATTCCCGAGCTGGTCGATGCCCTCACCGCCGGGACCGTCGTCGCGAGGCTGGTGCTCAACCCGGAGACCGCCGTCGAGCGCGCCCGTCACGATTTTTACGCGGCGGCGGTCGACCCCGAGCCGGCGCTGCCCGCCGCGGATTTCACCCTGCTCGCGGCCACGCACGGTTTCGACGACGCCTGGATCGGCGAGCAGGCGCGGCGCGGTTTCATCGCCCGCAAACCGGGCGCCGATGACGGTCCGGAGACGATCACCGTCACCACCAAGACCCGAACCCGCTACGGGGTCTGATCCCCATTACACGGCCTCGTTCCAAATCCGAATCCGGGTGAAGAATCACGGTGTCTGTACCCCGGTCGCGTGTGCGAATTCTTCAAACTCTTCGAATGCTTCGCCGCGTATGTGTCATTCTGAGCCCGCAGGCGAAGAATCTCGTCTACCGAGAACGGACGCGGTTCTGAGAGGAGATGCCTCGTTCCTCAGCATGACACCTTTCCCATGTCGGTAGACTCGGAATGACACGGTTCTCTCGGTCCGCTATTGGCGCAACCACGTCCAAAATCTCGGGCTAATCTCCGCATAAATCACCAGCATCGCCTCCGGCACAAGCCGCTCCAGCAGCAGCCGCGCCTCCCGCTTTTCGTCCACGAGCTGGGGATAGGGTTCCTCACCGAACCAGGCATCCAGAAGTCGAGTCCAGATGGCGCTGAAGCGCTCGATCGTCCCCGCCAGACGATGCGGCGCCCAGTCCCGCACCGCCGGCGGCGGCCAATCGCCGAGGCGAGGGGGCGGCCAACGGGAGGGATCGAAACCGGGGGCGTCTCCGACGCCGACCGGCTCCGCCGACGGCCAACGCACGACGGCGATACGCGGCGGCGCGAAGAGTCCGCGCTGCCCGGCGTCGGCGGCGAGAATGGCCAGGGGAACCGCAACCGCCCCGGTGTGGGCCTCGGAAGGCACCGGGTATTGCGGCAGTGATCCCGGATGGAGCGGACCTTCCGCCTGGGCCAGCTCTTGGCCGGCGCGCATGACCGCCGCGACCCGCTCGCCCGGGGCCACACCCTCCGCCGGTGGATACGAGAAAAACGACCGCATCGCAAACCGGACGACCGCCGTTTCGCCATTCACCCCACGCACCGTCAGATGATCTTCCGGACCCGCCGCTCCCGGCGCCAACACCTGACCCACACGCTCCCACGCTCCGTCCGGTAGCGGCCAGGCAATGAGATAGGCGTACTCCTCCCCGACACTGTCGACGCGCACCGTCTCCATCTGGCGCGTCGGAAACGGCGATGCCGCGGCGCCGTCACCCATGACGACCCCTCGAGTGCCGCCAACAACCGAACGTGTCATGCTGAGGAACGAAGCATCTCGACTCAAAGCCCACCCGGTCGAGGCGCACGAGATGCGTCGCCTGCGGGCTCAGAATGACACCTTCTCTGAGTCGTTGTCCTGCGCGCGACAATTGGCCGCACCCATCGTGCGCAATGTTTCCAGTTGCCTGGTGAAGGTCTCCGCGTCGGGGATATCGAGCCGGGTGCGCATGGCGCGGGTGAGGCGGATCATCCCCGCCTCCGGGTCATACAGAAAACCGAAACGCTGGGCATGTTCGTCCGGCACAACGGCGGAGGCCGTATCGAAATCAATCCCCAGCCGGTCTCGTAACGCGGCATCGCCCTCGAAGGTGCGCACCGGATCGGGTTGCTGCTTGTCCGGCAGCGATGACCATTCCCACCCCTCACCGCCGGCGGCATCGACCAGCTCGACGTGAAAGAGACGACCGAAGCCACCAGGCGCATTCGCCACCCGGCCGATGGCGATCTGCCCGTGATAGCGCCCCTCGACGCGCGCCTCGTCGATATCGGCGCTGCCGGCGATGGCCGCCGCCAGTGGTTCCAGGCGCTCCCGCAGATCGCTCTTGGCGCGGCGGTTCATGACCGCGGCGAGATACCCCGTCCCTATCAGCGCGAGGAAGACGATGCCGCACATCGCGATGGCGGTCGCCAGATACGGATTCATGCCGGCAACGGTACCTCATTGGCTGTTGGCTATTGGCCACCGGCCCGTGTGGTAGATTCCCGCCATGCCCCAGATTGCGTCAGGCCGCGGTCAGATGACGGCACCGGCACTTGCGGCCACCGTCGTGCTCTGCGTCTTCCTGGCCGGCTGCACCGGGATTTCGGCGCCAGCGCCGCTCATCGCCGAATCGGACCCCACTGTGACGCCTTCGCCATCCCCCGCCCCGGTCACGCTGCAGACGCCCGTGCCGGAGCGGTGTGCGGGGGGCCGGTTGCGGGTCGGCGATCTGGCGACGGTCGGCGATGAATGGGGCGGCGGCGTGCAGTCCGCCATCGAGATCGCGCGGGCCTGGCGCCCTGACGCCCAATTGGTGACGATGCAGGTTGGTTGCGCGCCGTTGGAGGCCGCCTTTCGCTGGCAGGGTACGTTTTACTCGCGGACCGCCCAGTCCTTTTTCTTCAGTGACACCGGAATGAGTGAGCCGGCCGAGATCGATCCGGCCTCGGTGCCGGCGCTAACGCTGGATGAAGTCGATTTCCGCGAGCTGCATCTGGCCCTGGCGCGGGCCGGCTACGGGGAAGATGCCGAGCTCAATCCCGCCACCGGAGCGACCGTGCGTCTCAATGCGGCGACCGATCCCTTCGGTCCGCCCGGAACGCCGCAGGGATTGCTCTATCACGTGGCCGTCGTCGATCAGGGCAACGTGCAGGATCTGTTCGTCAGCAGCCCAGGGTGGACGATTCACTCCTACCAGAATCGGGACTGACCATGGATGAAGCGGCCCCCGGCGATATTCTGGCGCCTGACGTCGAGGCCGCCGTCGTCGCCTGCCTGGAGATCCTGCGCCAGACCCCCGCCGCGGTGGTGACCGATATCGACGGCACCATCAGCGCGATCGCCCCAACCCCCGCCGAGGCGATGGTCGACCCCGGCGCGCACGCCGCGCTCGCATTGCTCCGCGAACGACTGGCCGCGGTGGCGGTGGTCTCCGGCCGTGCGCCACAGGATGGCGCGGCGATGGTCGGATTACCCGAGCTCACCTACGTCGGGAATCATGGCCTGGAGCGGATCGTGGCGGGCGTGCCGTGGACCCATCCCGTCGCGGCGGCGATGCAACCGGCCATCGCCGCGGCGCTGGCGGAGATCGAAACCGCGGCGCGGGCGGCCGCCGATGTGCCGTGGCTCATCGTCGAAAACAAGGGTGTCACCGGGACGATTCACTACCGGCTGGCGCCCGATCCAGTCGCCGCGGTGGCGCTGCTGGAACCGCTGGCGCGCGCGGCGACAGGCCGGCATGATCTCCGCCTCACGCTGGGGCGGATGATCCTCGAGATACGCCCCCTCCTGGCCGTCAACAAGGGGACGGCCATCCGCGAGTTGGCGCACGATCTCGGTCTGCGCGGTATCGTCTTTTTCGGCGACGACGTGACCGACGTCGACGCCTTCCGCGCGCTGCGGGAGATGCGGCAGGCGGGGGAAGCCTCGACGTTGCGCGTCGGCGTGCTTGGTCCGGAAACCTCGCCGGCGGTGCTCGCCGAGATCGACGTCAGCGTGAGTGGTGTCGCGGCGTGCGCGGCGACCCTCCTGGCGCTCGCCGCGCGTCTTGCTCTAACAGAGGATCGGTGAAGTGCGGCGGGGAGTATCCTCAGATCGGAAAGACACGTACTCTCTGTCACGGCGATCAAGGAGACAAGCGGTGACGACGGTTCTGCTCGCGTTGACGATGGTAGTGGGAATGGCGGGCGGGACACTGGCCCAGATCGCGCCGCCGTGGCGGCACCAGGTGGCTCCCTTGCAGACGGCCGAGATCACCGTCGGTGGGGTGCCGCTGACGGTCGAGCTGGCGTATCAGCCGGCCGATACCTCGCGCGGGCTCGGCTACCGCGATGGCCTGGAGCCAGGAACGGGGATGCTATTCCTCTTCCCCAGTCCCGGGCCGCGCTCGTTCTGGATGCGCGGGATGCGTTTCTGTCTGGACATCATCTGGATCGAGGAAGGCGCGGTCCAGGGCGCGGCCGAACGCGTCTGCCCGGAGCCGGCGGGCACCGCCGACGCGGATTTGCCGTCCCATGTCTCCCCCGTTCCGGTCTCCTACGTACTCGAAGTTCCGGCGGGCTGGCTGGATCACTACGAGTTGGGCGTAGGCACGCCGGTCGAGGGGTTGCCACAGCTTGTCGTGCAATAGCGGCCGCGTATTCGGCGAACGGGTGGGAGGCCATCGGCATACCGATGAGAAGGCCAGCCTCGGATCTTGCCTCACGCGTCACCAGAACGGACCGCCATGCTCCGATGTCGTATGTTCGGCGATAGCTCTCCTGGTCGCGGCACGTCGCTTGCATCGCCGTTGCCGTTGGCTAATTGGGCGTCATGAAGCTGCCGGACGGTCAGGTGGCAAGACCGAGGAGACCGCGCATCGGTGACGGAGTTCGCGCGGGAGCCTGGAACCGGGGCAATGCGGCGCGAACGGGAGACGAGAGGTCGCCAGGAGCGATCAAAGGAACCCGAGATGCATGACCGTTGAAGCGATTGAGCGCGCCGTCGTGGCCTGGCCATTCGGTGACCTGCGACTCGAGCAGTATCGCTATCCACCCGGCCCGGGAGGGTACGTACCTCCACACACGCACGACGACTACCAACTCTGCCTGAGCCTCGACTTCCCCGGTGAGTACCGATACCGCAGGGCCAGCCACGCGGTACCCGTTGGCAGCATCAGCGTGATCCATCCCGGTGAGGTGCACTCGGCTCACGACGTCAGCGATCGACTGACAGCGACGACGTTTCAGGTCATGTACGCCAAACCTGCCCTCTTCGCGGGCGTTGCCGCGGATATCAGTGGCCGGCCGGTATGTCTTCCGTTCTTCGCGACACCCGTGCTTCTCGACAGCGCCCTCGCCACGAGCTTCCGTGGCTTTCACGAGGCATCAGCCGGAGGCATCTCGCGGCTTGAGCTCGATGCGCGGCTGATGACCGTGCTGACCCGGCTTCTTTCCCATGCCGGCTCGCCGTCAGCCATGCACACCTTCGCCTCGGACCATCGAGCGGTCCAGCTCGTGCGTGATTACCTCTCGGACCACTTCGCCGACGACGTCTCGCTTGCCCAGCTCGCACGCCTGGCGGATCTGAGCCCCTTCCATCTGACCCGAATCTTCAGCAGGACGGTCGGCTTACCGCCGCACGCATTTCAGCTTGCCGTGCGCATCGAGCGCGCCAAGGAGATGCTCCTAGCGGAGGACCCGGTTGCGCGGGTCGCCGTCGCGGCGGGCTTCGTCGATCAAAGCCATTT
This sequence comes from Chloroflexia bacterium, assembly GCA_013697005.1. Lineage (GTDB taxonomy): Bacteria > Chloroflexota > Chloroflexia > Thermomicrobiales > UBA6265 > JACCXM01. Next base: position 8,222 of record JACCXM010000144.1, read on the forward strand.
CACGCGGCATTTCAAACGCCATCTCGGTGTTTCGCCCGGACGGTATGCCTTGCGCAAGAACGTACAAGACGGCAAACGCTAAATCCCCCACACTCTTCCGTGAACGTGTGGTCGATGGCTTGACCATGGCTCTACGACGCCGCTGCCACGCGATCCGTCGATTTCGCTCGGCAGTCTGTGAAGGAGGTGCCCAATGGACGAGGCGTTGTTGGTCCCAACGGTGATCGCCTCGGCGTCTGATGGTGGCGACCGGCCGACGCATTGTGATGCGACCCGGCCCCGATGACTGATCTCATGACAAGTGATCTCGGCCGGCTGTTCGACGAGGCCGCGATCCGGCGCGTTGTGGACGAGATCGACAACGCCGTCGATGCGAAGGATTGGGCCGCCTGCCGAGGCTATTTTCTCGACGAGATCGATGTCGACTTCACGTCGCTGGCAGGCGGCTCCCCCGCCCGCATGGCCGCCGACGATCTGATCGCCGCCTGGGCCACGAACCTCTACCGGGAAAAGTCGAGCTTCCACATGCGCTCGAACCACCGCGTCACGATCGAGGGCGATCGTGCCGACGTCGTATCCAGGGGCTATGCCCTCAACATCCTCCAGCGCGGCACGGGCTCCGATCTCTGGGAGGTGTGGGGTGTTTACGTCCACACAATGCGGCGCAGGCCAGAAGGGTGGAGGTGCTCAGGGATGACGCTCGAGGTCGTCTACGCGCGCGGCAACGAGAAGGTTCGAGAGTTTGTGCCCGAGTCATAGGGGACACGGCAAGGCCCGACGAGTTCCGACCCCGATTCGCGACAGGAGACCACGATGATCCAGCAGCCGAGACCAACGTTCCATTCAGGTCAGGGAATCACAGGCGAAGCGGCGCCGGCCCCATTCTCTCGCCGCCAGGCGGTAGCCGGCGGCGCTGCTCTTGCCGGGCTTGCCGCCCTCTCGTGGGACGCCGCCAAAGCGAACACCCAGGATCCGGTCGAGCCGCGAGAAGGAGAAGCGGACCCGAATGGTCGGTTTGCCGGCAAAGTCGTTCTCATCACGGGGGCCACCTCCGGCATCGGCAAGGCGACGGCATACGCCTTTGCCAGAGAAGGCGGTATGGTCTTCTTCTGTGGCCGCAGAGAGAACCTGGGTCAGGAGAACGAGGCCGAGATTCATGGTTTCCGCGGTGAGGCCACGTACATGCGCGCCGACGTCCGAGAGGAAGACCAGGTCCGCGCCTTCGTCGATGGCTGTGTAGAGACCTACGGCCGCCTCGATATCGCCTTCAACAACGCGGGTATCGAAACGCCAACCGCCGCCCCACTTGCGGACCAGCCGGTGGCCGACTGGACGGACGTCATGCTGACCAACGCACAGGGCGTGTTTCTGTCCATGAAGTACGAAATCCCGCACTTCCTCCGTCAAGGCGGGGGCCTCATCATCAACACCGGCTCCGTTTCGTCTCATGTTGGCTACGGAACGATTGCTCCGTACAACGCCAGCAAGCACGCCATCTGGTCCCTGACTCGTGTCGCGTCCCTCGACTACGCGCCGCAGAATATCCGCGTGAACATGGTCTCGCCTGGCGCCTGCGACACCCCGATGCTCGATCGTGCGCTCGAGGATTTCGGCGTTACCCACGAAGAAGTCGCCGCGACGATCCCGATCCGGCGCATTTCCACGCCGGAAGAGATCGCCCGCATCGTCATGTTCTTGGCCAGCGACGAGGCTAGCACCCTCTCCGGGATGGACATCGACGCGACCGGCGGCATGCTGTCGCAATAGCCAACGACCGGCCGGTCTCGTCATGGAGATCAGTGAGGACACCCTGTCTGGGTCCGTTGCCAAGCAGAACGTCGTCGCGCCGTGTATCGTGCGGGGCGACGTCGGAGGAGGCGCGGACAATGGTCGAGATCAGCCGGGAGCCGTTTGGCGAATTCCTGGGGCAGCGTGTTGACCGCTACACCTTCGCCAATCGCCGTGGGCTGCGGGTGGAGCTCCTCACCTACGGTGGGACGATCCGCGCTGTCTGGGCGCCGGGTCGCGACGGTGAGCTGGCGAACGTGGCGCTCGGGTTTCCCGATCTGGCCGGGTATCTCCAGAAGCCGAGTCCGTTTTTCGGCTGCATCGCCGGGCGCTACGCCAATCGCATCGCCCGCGGTCGCTACGCGCTCGACGAGGAGACGTACCAGCTCGCCACCAACGACGGCGCAAACCACCTCCATGGCGGGGT
>JACCXM010000174.1 GCA_013697005.1 Chloroflexia bacterium
GGGAAGCGGCGGACCGTGCCGTCGCTGGCGGTCACCTCGTATGCGCCGCGCAGGGTGCAGAACAGCTGGCGACGTGGAGCCGGATGCGGAATGCTCCCGTCCCAGTCCGGAGGCCCGGACACCAACCCACACGCCGTCGCCGGAAAGAGCGCGGCGATGTGGAGCGGTGGTGCTGGTGGGGCGAACTCGACCGGATCAAGATCGACATCGATCTCAGCGAAGTGCGACTCGCCCTGCGCATCCGCAAATAGCCGCACGTAGCCCACCTGGCGCATCGTCGCGTCCTTCCGGCAACAGGAACGAGAGCTGATCGACGAAGCGGCAAGTATTACCGATTGCAACGGCGATCATCGATGGTGCACGTTGTCCTACGGAGGGCATATGGTGGACAGCACAAGGGGATTTTTCAACAGGCTGGGGCATTAGAGGAACCGGTTTCACAGCTAATCGCCAGCTCGTTCAGCGCGGGGGAGGTGCCGGCTATCGGTTCGCAGATGCGACATGGTCGCGGCACAGTTCCGCGAATCCGTCTATGATGCCGGGACTCCGCGTTACTCGGGCGACGGGTATGGCAACGGACACCAAGAGGAGGCATCCGGCATGTCGCGCGTCGTCGCCTGGTTAGGCGTGCTCGGCCTCCTGGCGTTGTTGGCCTCGGGACTGGTGACCCCTCGGGTCAGCGCCCAAGCGACTCCGGTTCCCCCCTCAGGCGAGCAGTACACCCCAGTCATTGCCTCCGTTCCCTCGCCGCCGCGGTGGTTCACCGGCTCGGATGGCAAAGTTCACCTTGCCTACGAGCTGCTCCTGACCAACGCCTTCGCCGTGCCTATCACCGTCACCGCGGTCGACGTGCTCGATGCTGCCACAAGCGCCACCGTCACGCAGCTCACCGACGGTGCGCTGCTCGCGGCGATGTCGCTCATGTCCGTACCCGGCACGCCATCCGTGACCCTGCCGCCATCGACGGTTGGCGCCGTGTGGCTCGACATCCCGCTCGCCGGTACGGACGAGATCCCCGCCACCATCGCCCACCGCCTGACCGTGGCGGTGCCGCCTGGTCTCCCCGTTCCCGCGACGATCACCTCTACCGGTGCCGAAGCGGCCGTCGACCTGCGCCCGCCGGTGGTGCTCGGCGTGCCATTGACTGGACCCGCCTGGGCGGCGATTGGCAGTTGCTGCGATGGGCCACACCGGCGGTCGTTGCAGCCGATCGACGGCGGGCTCTACCTGGCCCAACGCTTCGCCATCGACTTCAACCTGCTTGATGGGGACAACCGCCTGAGTGCCGGGGACCCCGGTCTCCTCTCCAGTTATCCCAGCTACGACCAGCCCGTTCTCGCCGTCGCCGACGCGACCGTCGTCGTCGCGGTCGATCAGTATCCCGATCAAGTCCCCGGTCAGACCGTTGGGGTGACGCTGGAAAACGCCGATGGCAACCACGTCGTGCTCGACCTCGGGGATGGCTCCTACGCCTTCTACGCCCATCTGGTGCCGGGCAGCATCAGCGTGCAGGCGGGGGATCGTGTCACCCAGGGGCAGCAGATCGGGCGGCTCGGCAACTCCGGTAGCTCGTCCGGCCCGCACCTGCACTTCCACGTCATGGACCACCCCTCGGCGCTGGTGGCCGACGGCCTCCCGTATGTCTTCGAGGACTTCGACCTCACCGGACGGATCCCACCCCTCGCCGAGGCAGCTCCGTATTACGAGGCGCAGCAGCCGCTGCCCATCACGACCACCAACGCCGGGCCTCGCCACGACGAGCTTCCGCTGGGCAGCGACGTCGTCACCTTCCCCGACCCGGGCGCATGACGCACCCCGTGCCAGCGGCGCGGCGAAGCGGTGGGGATCACCCTTGTATGATCGTGGGTGCCGCTATGCTCCTCTACGCCCGGAGAGCACGAGTGCACCAGGTCTTGAATAGGTGATCGTGCCAAAATACCGGCATGCACCTAAGAGGCTCTAACTACCTGTGATGACCGACCCAGGATCTTCGAAAACGCAGCCACAATCGTCACAGTCGCAAGCCAAGGAAATAGCTGCGGCGGCACTGGTTCTCGGCGCCGAGGCGTCGGAGATCTCGGCCGAAGCCGAGGAACGCGACCGATCCGGTGCAGTTCAGTCCCTGAATCCATCGGTCCCGGGAGCGCGTCCGCCCGCCCCACGCGTCTTCGTCCTTCGACGGCGCGACCCCGCTCGCCGGCCGCGCATCATCTCTGGGTCGGAACCCGCATCAGTCCCGGCGCAACCACCCGTGCTCGTCGGTGCCCCCGAGGATCCTGGAGACGGATCCCGGAGAGAATCGAGATCTGAGCTCCGGGACTGGATCAAGGACAATGCCACGCTGTTGTCGAACGCCAGCTTGCTGATCAGTCTGGCGACTATCGCGTTGAGTCTGCTCCCAGACGTTGGATTCTTCTCGCCGTACATCAAGGCGCTCCTTTTCGCGGCGGCGCTGCTGCTGCTCACCGAGCTGCATCATCAGTGGCCGGAAGATCTGCAACTTCACATGCTGCGGAAGAACGCGCGACCGGAGAACCACTCCTGGCGCATGATCGGCTTCGCGCTGGTGATGCAGGTCGCCACACTCGTCTTCGCTGTCTGGGCCACGTTGACCAACCCGATCATCCTCCTGCCCCTGACAGCCTTGGCCGTCTTCTTTGCCTTTTATCGGTGGTATTTCCGTCGTTATCGCGGGATTCTCGCCAGGAGCGTCGGGATTATCGCCCTTGTGGCTGTGCTCCTCTTATCGGAACTGCTGATGGTGGTGGTCTGGGCGGCGGTGACCGGCGAAGAGGTCACCATCGAGTTGTGGGCTGAGGATCGCCCGGGGATGCAAATCGAACAACGGTAAAGCGCTGGGTCGGGTCGAGGATCGCTCCGCCGAGCGAGGCCGAGCATCGATCCGGTCGTCTTCTTCGAGCTGCACCTGGTCATGTTCTTCGAAGGTATCCGCTCCGAGCGCAAGCTTATCGGGACGGCTAGGCTCAACCTGCCTCTGCACCGATGCCTCGGCTATGCCTGCGACATGTCGAGGTCCGTACGACCCGGCATGTGTAGTTGTTCTCACTATGCCTGTACTTACTGACAGGCACTACGTGACCTGTAGAGGTGCGAATTTCCGTCCCGGCCGGTGTGAGCGCTGCAACGAGATATCACTGCGATTGTTATCTGCACGGGTGCCACTGCGGCTATTACGGCGATCCCCGCCGCGCCTGCACTTGCGCCGCCAGCGCGGTCGGCCGCTACCAGAAGTGGCAGTCAACAGGGGACCAGACAGCGCCCGAACTCAGCAGAAGGAAGTGTCAAGTCTGAGATGGCGGAAGCGATGGGGATCGGTGTCGTCACCGCGTCATGACACCGCGCCAATTAGTATCGCCCTACCGCCACAGCGTAAGCCGGCGGGGCGCTCTGCACGGGCATCCTACCAGACACCTCGGGCCCGCAAGCTCACTCCCGAACTGGAAACCGAAATACGCCGTCTTGCCGGCGGTCGCTCACTCCGCGATCTGGCGGCTGAGTTCGGAGTCAGCCACGAGACGATCCGCTCTGTGATCCGCGAACACACAGGAAGTGCACCGTCCCTGCATCAACAGATCAACACCTCAACGGTGGCGATGAGATCAGACCGGGTTAGCCACGTCACCGAGTTCTGTTAGAAATCTATTGGTGTTTCGCCGAAAAAGTCGACCCGTTAGCGGTTCTGGTTAGATGTTGACATGTTCTTGTTGCATGACATGCGAGAAATTCGACGCGGACTTGATGCCCGCCCCCGTAGACTCGATTTCTAATCCATTTTCTAGGCTGATCGACGAGTTTGGCCTATTCGATACAGAAAGTTTGGACTGGCAATGCGTATCGCGGTGCTCATCCTCGGCTTGATCCTTGGCGGACTCATGTTCATGCACACAGCGATGCTTGGAAGTCTTGCGGGCGCCGCAGCGGGAGCGGGCGCCACCCAAGCAGAGGCAATGGCGTGGTCAGGGTTCGCTGGCGTCATTATGGCCCTCATTTGGCTGGTCGCCGTCGCGCTGGTATTCCCCGTCCCGATTGTATCGGTCGTGCTCTTTGTCTTCGCTGGCATCATAGGATTTGCCGCTTCGGCAAATTTCCCCGATATAGCGATTTGGGCTGTCGTTTCACTTGCACTCGCAGTGTTTAGTTTCTTCGCATGGATCGGAAAGCGAAAGAATGATCGCGTTGATCGGCAGCGAGATGCGATGTTGCAGCAGGCGCTTGCAGGCCGTTCTCTAGCTCACTAGGAACTTCGGAACCATGCCTTTTCATTCCTTCTCGTCAACACGTCAACACATCAACAGTCGGGAACTTGCCGGGGTAGGCTAGACAAGAAAACCGTCCCGCGCCGCTGGAACGGCCCGATCGCTGGCGTCGTTGATCCCGATCGAACTCCAGAAAATCACTCCCCAAGGGCTGACCTGATTTCCGGTCCTCAGTATTGCGGCTGATGCCGCCGCTATGGCGATTCGTGCGGCCATGACGGGGACTCTTGGCTTCCGCTCAGCGTGCCCTCCGCCTCGCTCCCGCACGCCACCACCCAGGAGGGACCAGGTGATGGCGAACTTCTTCTAGCCGGCTCTGCTCGCTACGAGACCGGGGTGGCCACAACTGGTGTCGCTGGGACAGCGAGCGCTGCGAGAGAAGCCGGGGCGGCGATCCGCTCGCAGACCCCCTCGGACTCCAGGCACGCTACCTGGGCCTGCGCCAGCTCCTCCGCGACCGCCAGGGGCGCCTCGGGCTTGGCGAAGACCCGGAGGTCGACCACATCATTCCCGACCCGGGCGTAGATCAGATAGCCACTGGTCACCTGCTCACCGGAGAGGCGGTCGATGGCATAGGTCCGCGACTCGTCCCCGAAGGTCGTCGCATCCGGCATCGCCGTGAACTCCACAAATGCCGCGATCCCGGCAAGCCGCTCCTCGTCCTTGTTCAGCCAGTCGGCGGCGGCGGCGTCATCGGCAAAGCGGTAGATGAAGCTCCCGTAGGAAACATCGTCCCCGGTCGCGTCACTGCCAGCGGGGAGGCGCTGAGACACCGTGTAGTAGTCCGTCGAGGCGTCAGCGCGACCGCCGCGGGCGGCAAAGGTCTCGGCCGACTCGTTGTAATCCGGGGCCTGCACGCCACCGAGGCGGCCGTACTCGTCGCGGGTCCCCACGATGTCCGGAGCGTCAAGACGGACTATCTGGGTGCTGAGCCCAGGTCCGCCTTCGGCTTTGACCTGCTCGATGCGTTCCAGATAGGTCTGGGCCAGTGCTTCGACCTCGGCCACCTCAGGCTCGCCTCCCGTGTAATCAGAGAGCTCGACCCCGGCAACCAGATTGTCGACCTGGAAGGTCAGGTCGAGGGCGTTGTATGGGAGACCAGTGGAGGAGACGATCCCGAGGTGTCGGGTGATTTCCGACTCGTCTCCGATCACCTGAGTGCCGGGGATGTCCTCGGACAGGGACACACCGCCGGCGACAGGGGTAGCTCCACTGCTCGGCGCGGGCGCGGCGGACTCATCCTCCAGGAAAGTGAAGGCCGAGGCCGCACCTGCCGCGTCTGCGAACTCCCGCACGTAGGTCCGCACCGCTAGGGACCGCACCGCCTCCTCTGCTCCGTACTCGACGGGGGCATCGAGCCGGCTGGTGTACTCGCGCTGCCAGCCAGCGGTCACCATCGTCTCACGCGCCACGTCCGGGTCCTTCCCGCCGAACTGCGCCTGCTCGGCCACATCCTGGTCGAGCGACTTCGACTCCCCGAACCAACGGCCGATACCTGGGATGTCGAAGTCGCTCGGGACCAATGTCATCGCCGCCAGGTCGAGCGGTTGGCTGGCGCTAGGGGATGCGGCGGGACTTGACTCCTGCGCGGTCGCTGCCGCCGTCGGGAGCAGCAACAGGAGGAGCACGAGAACGGAGACGATGCGTGAGAAACGAAGCACGATGAGGTGCCTTCCTATGACCGGTCGACGGCCACTCCACGGCCGGGATCGTCGGTGGAAGACACGCGCTAAGACGGCGTCGTCGCCAGCGTCGATTGTGGGCTGCTACCCCGCAGTGTACATCACATTCGATATATTGCCGCGGAGGTGCCGCGTTCGGGTGGTCCGCATCATGATCACCGTATTACATGTCACATATCGCACGTCGCACGTCGCATGTCGTGTTAGACCTCCCAAGGAGTGGTCGGAGAATTGCCCCAAACCTCTACGCGACGACCTCCCCGTTCGCCCGTCCAGAGAGGCACGGTACAGGTTCGGCGGAGGAGGTTCTTCCAGAGCTGGGAGTTGGTGAAGGTTTCCTCGTCGGCGCTGAACAGCTCGAACACCGAACGCGCGGCCACAAGCACCATCTTCCGTTTGGCCCGGCTCAAGGCCACTGTCAGGCGTCGCGGGTCCATCAGGAACTTGCCGGACGCGAGCAGATATTCGCGGTCGCTCTCGGTGGCCCCGACGAGGATGACGGTCCGCTCCCCCCCCTGGAACCGCTCCACGGTATCGACCGCAGAGACGGTTCCCGCGCCAGTAACGGGGTCGATCAGCGTCAGGATCGGAACCTCCTCCTGCAGATCAGCTCGCTGGGCACGGTGCGGGACCACGACGCCTAGCCCCTTCACCGGGTCGAGCCCGTACCCGGCGGGATCCGCCAGGTGCTCAAGGATGGGCGTGATGAGCTGTCGCTCAAATCGGTTGCGCACCTGGCTCTCGGCTTCATCCTGGACGACTCCGTGGTGCGGGTGCATGCTGTTTCCCGCTCGGGGATTCTCCAGAAGTTAGGTGTAGACGCGCCCGACTTCCACGTCGCGATTGCCGAATTCGAGCGCGGTACGGTGGTGACATTCGAGCACGCCTGGATCCTCCCTCGCAGCCAGCCGATGGTCTATGACTTCAAGGTCGAGTTGGTGGGCAGTGATGGAGCGGTATATGTGGACTCTTCGCACCACGGAGCGTTCGAGTTGCACGCCGGCGGGCGGCTGAGTTACGGTGACGTGCTGGGGATGACGCCGACGAGCGACCTGCGGATCGGCGGCTTCGTGGCGGAGTCAATCGCCCAATTCGCGGACGCGGTGCTCCATGACCGGCCGGTTCTGGCGACGGGCGAGGACGGGGTAGAGGCAACACGCATCGTCGACGCGATCAAGCGCTCGGCGGAGACCGGACAGCCGGTTGACGTTTAGGCCGGTAGCGTGGCCCTGGTGTGGTGCGGATCGTGGAAGCGAATCCGGGAGACGCCTGCTCGATCGATCGGACATTCGTACCCGCGTGAGGGTGTTGATTCGACGCGACAATCCGGTATTGGAAGATCTTGTCACAACGTGGTCACGAACGTGCCGAAATTCACCGGCATCTAGCGGTACTGGAGGACT
>JACCXM010000232.1 GCA_013697005.1 Chloroflexia bacterium
AGCATATGCTTGCCGCGGGGAGCGATGCGGCCGCCGCCTTCGCGGTGAAACCGATCGGCACCGGACCGTATGTCGTCGATGCCTTCGCGCCGAACGACGCGGTCCAGTATTCGATCAATCCGAACTATCGCGAGCCGAACAAGCCGTTTTTCAAGACGGTGAATCTCAAGGGTGGCGGCGACGCGGCCTCCGCCGCGCGGGCGGTTCTCCAAACCGGCGACTGGGATTTCGCCTGGAATCTCCAGGTCGATCCCGAGATTCTCAACGGGTTGGCCGAAGGAGGACAAGGTGATCTGGTGATCGTGCCGGGGACCGCCGTCGAGTTCATTGCCCTCAACTTCTCGGATCCGAACAAGGAAGTCGATGGGCAACGCTCGCAATGGCAGACGCCCAATCCGGTGCTCGGCGACAAGACCGTGCGCCAGGCGCTGGCGCTCGGTGTCGATCGCCAAACGATCTCGGAGAACTTCTACTTCGGACCTCCGGGCGAGCCGCCGGCGTCCAATATCCTGCTCGGGATCGCCGGGGCCGAATCTCCCAACACCTCCTGGGAGTTCGATATCGACCAGGGCAACGCCTTGCTCGATGCCGCGGGCTGGGTGCGAGAGGGCGATGTGCGGCAGAAGAACGGCGTACCCCTGAACATCACCTACGCCACCACCTCCCAGAACGAGGTCCGCCAGAATACCCAGGCCGTCATCAAAGGTGACTGGGAGAAGATGGGATTTTGTGTCGAGCTGTTGCAGATCGAAGCCAGTGTCTTTTTCGATACGTCGGCGGGTAACGATCAGACCTTCTACCACATGTACTGGGACGTGCATGAGTACGCCTGGAGTCCGGCCGGGCCGTACCCGCTCTCGTACATGCTGCGCTGGGTGAGTCACGATGGTGAGAACATCCCGCAGAAGGAAAATGGTTGGGCGGCGGTCAACGAGGAGCGTTACACCAACCCCGCCTACGATGCGCTCTACGACGAGGCGGCGCAGGAGACCGATCCGCAACGGGCGGCGGAGCTCTTCATCGCGATGAACGACATGTTGATCGACGACGTCGTGGTGATCCCGATCGTGCAGCGGGCATCGGAGAAATACGGGCTGGCCAAGACGCTGAACAAGGAGAACATCGCCGGCGGCCCCTTCGAATCGCTCTATTGGAACATCGCGAACTGGAACCGCACGAACTAGCGGGGGTTCGTTGCAAATGGACTCTCTCATTGATGAAGCTTGGCGTCTCTACGTCGAGACTTCGGACCCGTGCGTCGTCCGGCCATCGATCCCCATTCTCTACTTCGGTGACCGCGAGCGGTATGTTGCCTCGCCGCTGAAGGTCATCACGGTCGCGCTCAACCCGTCACGCCACGAGTTTCCCGTTCACGATCGATTCCAGCGGTTTCGGCCTGCCGCAGGTATCGACCCCGGCAGACTTGACGCATCCGGACGTGACGCCTACCTCGCCGCTCTCAACGCGTACTTTCGCCACGAGCCGTATGTGAGTTGGTTCGGCTGGTTTGAGCATGTGTTGCGCGGCGCGGGAGCCAGCTACTTCGACGGTGAGGACAGCACCGCTCTTCATACCGACCTCTGCTCGCCGCTCGCAACGGACCCGACGTGGAGCAAACTCGATGCGCAGCACGACCAGTTCGTTGCGGGCGGCATGGCGTTGTGGCACCGCTTGGTCGAGAACCTCGTCCCCGATGTCATCGTTATCTCGGTCGCGCGGCGTTACCTCGATCACATTGCCTATACCCACCGCGACGGATGGCAACTCTTGACGACGATTCCCCGGAGGGACGAGACGAAGCGGCCGTACCAAGCCTGGGCCCAACGATCCAGACTGATCGGGGGCAAGCCGACGTTGCTCGTCTTCGGGCCGGCGGCGCAGCAGCCGTTCGCCACGCTCACCATAGAGTCACGACAGAGCGTGGGACGCGCGCTGCGGGAGTTCTTCCATGCAGGATAGGCTCTGCTTCGTGCAGTTCCTCCACCCAGGCGGCGAGCATGGTCCCGACACTCCGGGTTTCAAGGGCTGGACGAGGGGATGGCACAAGCGCAAGTACCTCCGTTCAACCGGGAGCGTCTTCGTTGATGGCCACATGCACCAGGGCGAAATCGAGTTCTGGGGCGAGTGGGAGGCGCAGTCCGAGGTGGAGTCGATTGAGACTCCAATCGTTGAAGGCCCACACTGGATCCACCGGCCGTTCTGGTCACCTCCCGCCTCATACCGCGATCTTCAAAACACCGACCCCTTCGTGTTCGGCGACCGGTTTCACTACACCGGTTGTCTCCAGTACACCAGATATGGTCCGACCCAGTTACGCAATCTCGCGCGTGGATCGGTGATTCTCTTCGGTTCCAACCGCGGCCGCTCCAACTTCGTGGTTGACACGGTTTTCGTGGTTGCGGATCACGTCGACCATTCACTGCGCGACTACAAGCGCACGCTTGACGGCGTTGTCTCCGAAACGTACGCCGCTGTCACGCTCGCACCCTGGTATGCCAGTCTGGTGGGCTGCAACACACCCGACCGGGACCGCAGTTACCGGCTATATCTGGGGGCGTCCGTCGATAACCCGATCGACGGCATGTTCAGCTTCTTCCCCTGTTGGCCAGCGAGCGCCAGTACGCAGGGTTTCGCTCGACCGTCGCTTCGTATTCCCGGTGTCATCACCCCAACCATGACCCAGAACAAGCGGCTCAACCCGCGCCAGAGCATTGGCGCGATCACGCCTCTCTGGGATGAAGTCGTTCGCCAAGTGATGAGTCAGGGATTGACGCTTGGTATCCATGCCGATCTGCCCAGGAATATTTGTGCAGACGCCGACGCCCAGGACGCTGGCGCTGTTACGCGGAGCCGATCCGGTTGCCCTGCGGCGAGACCACGATGAATTGATCCAGGTGATTCGCGTGCTCGATCAAGACTCGCTGCAAATACTCGATGCGGACATCGATTGACACGTAGCCAAGACGAAACAGGATCACTCCCGCAGATGGTGACGTCGTGCCCCTCGTCCGTGAGGAATGCGGCGAGGCGGAACGGGAGATCTTCATCGAGGGAAACCTCACAGTGGGGTCGGTGCGGCAACCTGTTGCGGTTTCGGCGTTGCTTCCACCAGCCTCTGGGAGAACGTGACGCACGCCTTGACATCGTCCGTCGTCAGCCGGGGGTAGTCAGCGAACAGTTCGTCAAAGTTCGGGTTGTGCGCCAGGTACTCGAGCACAACGTCCACCGGGATGCGGGTTCCCCTGACCACGGGTTTGCCAGACAGGATCGCAGGATCCTGAACGATGCGATCGGCGTACCTCGATGGCTGATGTGACATGGTCATCTCACCTTCCGCGCGGATGACCGCAGTATAGCAAGGTTGACATAGCTTCCCTGCATTTTGGCTATGATCCGTGCCCTGGGATCGTCTGCGGTCCGTTGAACACGTCGTCCGGGTCGAACGCGCTTTTCACCTGCATCAGCCGGTCGAGATTGGGTCCGTAGTAGGCGGTTTCCCAGTTGGGGAGATCGGCGTCGATGTAGTTGACATAGGCGCCGGTGGTATATGGCGCCATCGCCGCGCGCAGATCGTCCACCCAGGCGACGTCGGTCTGCTCTTCGGATGCGTCCCACCAGTAGGCCTGATATTGCAGATCGAAAAGGGCGCGGCGGTGGGGGAACGCCGTGGCCGCCGGGTCGATGGTGGCGATCGCGCCGCCGAGGGGAAAGAGCCCGACGAGATTGGAGGCGGTCGGGGCGGCGCGCAGACCATCGACCAGAGTGGAAATGGCCTGGGGCGACAGTGGCTCGTAGGCCAGGGCCGAGGTGTTCTTGAAATTGGCGTGGCCGCCACCCGCACCGGCCAATTGCTCGGCGGCGGCCATGAAGGGCAGGGACTGGATTTGGGGCGCCGACGGCGTGCCGGCGGCGAGCAGCGGCGCGAGCAAGGTTGGCAGCTCGTCCGGGGCGCCGGTGAAGAGTGCCGTGGATGAGATCACCCCGGCGCCGGGATTCGCGATCCCGAGCGAAGCGGTGAGCCGATTGTCGACGAAGGGCGCCCAGCGTTGCCACGCATCGAGCACCTCGGCAACGTCGTCCCAGGGCCAGGTCACGGTGGCGAGCGCGACCTCGGCGATGGGGTGGACCTGGAAAGTAAAGGTGGTGACGATGCCGAAGTTGCCGCCGCCCCCGCCACGCAAGGCCCAGAAGAGATCGCCGTGCTCGTCCACGCTGGCGCGCAGGGTGTCGCCATTGGCATCGACCAGATCGACGGCCAGAAGGTTGTCACAGGTGAGCCCGTACCGGCGGGAAAGGAACCCGATGCCGCCGCCGAGGGTGAGCCCGGCGATGCCGACGCCCGGACAGGTTCCGGCCGGAAGGGTGACGCCGAAGTTCCACAAATGCCGGTAGAGATCCAGCAATCGCACTCCGGCGCCGACGACCGCTTCGCCGCGGGCGGTATCGACGACGGTCGCATCGAGTCCGCTCACGTCGATGACCAGACCGTCATCGACGACGGAGAAGGCTTCGTAACTGTGCCCGCCGGAGCGGGCGCGGAAGGGAATGTTTTGCTGACGCGCCCAGCGGACGGCGTTCTGGACATCCTCCGTGGTGTCGCAGACGACAACCGCCGCCGGAAAGCGCGAGTAGCGGGTGTTGAAGGTCAGTCTGGCTTCGTCGTAGTCGGGGCCCTGGGGCCAGATGACGCGGCCGGTCAGCGTCCCTGATCGCGATAGGGATGGGGCGCGGCGTGAAGGCGCGGCGATGATGGGGTGCGCTGTCGTCGAGGCCGCGACGGCTGCGCTTGAGGCGAGGAATGTGCGGCGCGTGATTCGGGGAGTATGCATGGCGGTCTCCATCGGCGTCAGGATGGTACTGCCTGGAGGCGCTCTGCCATAAGGTCCCTGTGGGGAGGTCGACCGCCAGGGGTCCTTCGCCAGGACGTGCTCCAGCCGCGCTACGAACGCCTCGACGGATATCCCGAGCGCCGCGCAGAGAGGGCGTAGCTCTAGCACGTCGAGCCGGCGCTCCCCGATCTCCAGGTTGCTGACCGCATTCTGGCTCGTGCCGAGACGCGCTGGCAGATCCTCTGCCCGGGCGGTCAAGCGACCGCGTCGAGGGCGTCCACGGATCCGACCTTCGACCGGTGGTCTCCCGGGCGCAGCAACCGTTACGACGTTGGCGTGGCGACGGGGGCGGCTGCCCCGGCAACCGTGTTGAAGACATCGGGGCGCGGATCGGGACTGGTGAAACCGGCGTGATTGGGCATCACCACCTGCGGCAGTGACGTGGCGTCCATGACCGCGTCCTCGGGCACGATGCCATTGAGGTAAAGCAGGTAGGCACACAGGGCGTAGACCTCGTCCGGGGTGAGCGACTGCGGCTTGTCCGCTGGCATCGCGCGATGGATGTAGTCGTAGAGCACTGGCGCGTGCGGCCAGTAGCTGCCAACCGTCTTGAGCGGGGCGTCAGTATTCAGCGAGCCGATACCCCCGACCAGCGGCGGGCCTCCTTCCCCGCCCTCCCCCTTGGCGCCGTGGCACTTGGCGCCGAGCCGGTCATAGAGCTCCTTGCCTTGGGCGACGGTGCCGCTGCCCGGCGGCAATCCAGCTCCATCCGCGGCGATGTCGATATCCCAGCCGGCGATCTCCTCGGCCGTCGCCGGTTGCCCAAAGCCGAAGCTCTGCTCAGGCGTAGACATTGCTCACCTCCCCATCGGCCGCGACGGCCCACGTCTTGATGGCGTTGTTGTGGTAGAAGGAGTTGATGCCTCGTACTTCGACCAACTGAGCGATGGTCGGCTGCACGTAGCCGGTTTCGTCGATCGCCCGGCTCTGTAAACGCGCCGCTTGGCCGTCCCAGCGCCAGGGCAGCCGGAAGCGCGTCCAGGCCATCGGCAGCACCGGCTGCTGCAGGGTTGCCGGCGCCCAGCTCTGCCCGCCATCGGTTGAGACGTCCACACGTTGTATCCGTCCCCGCCCCGACCAGGCCAGGCCGCTGATCTCGGTGAAGCCGGGTCCCGGCAGGTGCTGGCCACCCGATGGGAAAGTGATGACCGACTTGGCCTCCATGACGAAGGTGAACTCGCGCGCCGTACCGTCGGGCATGAGATCGCCGTAGTAGGGGGTATCCCACCGCGTGTGCCAGGGTTCCACGCCGATCTTGAGGCGGCGCAGCCACTTGACGTTCATGTTCCCCTCGAAGCCGGGGAGCAGGAGGCGCAGGGGATACCCCTGCGCGGGGCGCAAGTCCTCGCCGTTGGCGGCATAGACGAGCAACCCATCGGCCATCGCCTTGGCAATTGGGACGCTGCGGTTCATAGCCGCGGCGTCCGCCCCCTCCGCCAGCAGCCAGCTCCCCCCCGGTTTGATCCCGACCTCGCGCAGCACAGCCGCGAGCGGCGCCCCGGTCCATTCGGCGCTGCTAGTCCACCCGCGGGAGAGCTGCACCGTTGGGCTCATCGAGGCCTCAGCCCACTCCGAGAAGGAATTCCCCGCGCACTCCAGGAAGTGGACGACCGAGACGGCGGGGAAGCGCTTGAGGTCGTCCAGGGTGAACAGGGTCGGCCGCTCGACCAGGCCATGGACGAGCAACCGGTGCTCGCTCGGGTCGATGGCCGGGATGCCCCCGAAGTGGATCTCGTAAAAGAGGGCGTTGGGCGTGAGTGTGCCGTTGAGTTCGGCCAGGGGGGAGAAGCTGACAAACCGGGTTTGGCGCGAGGCGGACCACGCCCTCCTCGGCCGCAGCCCGCTCGCCGTAGGGTGAGGAGGGAGCGCCCGGGGTTCGCATCCATGCCGGAACTTCTGGCGGCAGGTTGCTGCCCGTGGCGGCCGCCGCCGCGGGAGTGGCATCCTGGGCCAACGCGTCCCTGGCGGAGAGCCCGGCCCGCCCCAGCAGGGAGGCGGAAAGACTCGCCCCGGCCGAGGCCAGCGCCGCGCGCCGCGAGAGACGGCGCCGGCGGAACGTTGGGTCAGCGTGGCGATCCGGAATGGCTCCATAACGGCTCCTTTGGGCGAAGCGACGAACCGCGCCGCCTCGCTCACGACGCGGCGCGGTGCTGGTTGCAGGGGTGTGGGGC
>JACCXM010000070.1 GCA_013697005.1 Chloroflexia bacterium
CCTTTTTCAACAGGCTGCTTCCTTTGTGAGACGCTTCTCGGGTGTCTCAAAAGTCTCTTTCAGTTTGGCTCGATGGTGCGGAGCCTTGGTCGTTCTCGCTCCGTGTACTTGTGCTTGCGGAAACGCAGCGTCTGACCAGCGGGGCATCGGTAGATCTCTGTCTCAGCATCAAAGGTGAACGTGTCGCGGCCGAAGAAGGCCAGCGCCGCGGACGTGAGGGTGACGCAACGCCAGCGACGTGCGTTGCGTCACTTCTCGAACCGATCGCCGAACGGCTACGGCGTCGGGGTTCCCGCGACCGTCATCGTGAGGATCCCACAGGCGATCCGCCCGCCGAAGCTCTTGCCCTCCGGGTCATTTTCATCCCGGTTGGCATGGATGACGAGGGCCGCCCCGTCGGCGTCCAGCAGCGGGGTGGCGCCTGAGCTCAGGGTGAACCGATCCGTGCTCAGTTGGGCCATCCCGAGCCCTTCGGCGTCGACGGTGATATTGCCCAGGTCGCCCGCATGCGCACCGTGTTCGGCCCCCGTCGGGTTGAAGTGGCCGCCGGCCGAGGTGAACGGCTTCTCCCCGCTCGGGTCACAGGCTCCCGCCTCGTGGGCGTGGATGCCGTGATCACCTGGCGTCAAGCCCAGGGTGGTCACGAAGATGGCGACGGTGCCGTCACCGCGCTCGGCCAGGAAGGCGGTGCCAATCGTCTTTCCGGCGGTGTCCTGGAGCACCCCGGCGGCCGTGGCCCCCAGCGCAGCCCCTGGGGTGGCCTCCTGCGCGCTCAGCCGGCTGGCGGGGGTGCCGCCCAGCACGGCAACGAGGGTGCCGGTAAGCACGAGCGAGATGCTGGCGATCCGACGCATGGTCCGCTCCTTCATCGTGATGAACCAGTCCGTCCACCCCTGTGGCGAGGCGGCATTATAGCGCTAATGGTCGCGCACCGCTCCATCCACGTGTTGAAAAAATCCCCTGGTGGGTCGCTCGGGCCGACATCGCCCGGTCCCTCAGTCGGGGCTCACACGCGCCGGTCCGCTGGGTGTAGGATAGGCAATGGGTCCCCGATCGCTCGTCCAGCGCCGCACTGAGGAGCCTGCGCCATGTCCCTCGGGGAGAACACGGCTCGCATCCGTCGGTTCGTCGCGGCGATCGCCGCCGGCTGCACGGCGGGCACGGCCGATATCCTCGACGAGTTCCTCTCAGCGTGATCCCCACGCCGGGGCAGCCAGGGGGCTGAGCGCCCAGACCTGGCCATGACGCCCGAGACCACACCCTCGGCCAGAAGGTCGTGCCGTGTCCACCGAGGAGCGAGGAGCAGAAGACCGTTGCTTGCCGCCACGAGGAGACGGCGAGCATGAGGAGACAGACGATGATCGCGACCGATCTGCACCATGAGGTCCGCGGCGCCGGCCCGGCGGTGCTGTTCATCCCCGGAGCCAGCGGCGATGCCGGCCACTTCGCCGGGGTGGCCGAGCGCCTGGTCGACGAGTTCACCGTCGTCAGCTACGACCGCCGGGGTAGCTCGCGCAGCCCCCGCCTGCCCGCGGGCGAGCCGATGTCTGTCGCCGCGCAGGTGGACGACGCTGCCACGCTCATCGAGGCGCTCGCGATCGCCCCGGCGATGGTGTTCGGCACCAGCGGCGGCACGATTCTGCTGGAGCTGATCGCGCGCCGGCCCGATGTCGTTCGCGCCGCCCTCGTCCACGAGCCCGCTCTGATCGCGATTCTGCCGGAGTCGGACGGCGGCGCCATAAGCAGATCGGCAAGGACCGGACCGATCTCCTCCACCGGCAGGCTGAGGTCGATCAGGGACGGTGCCAGCGAGCGGGGCATGGCGGGGAAGGCGGCTGTCTCCGGGTCTTGGATGATAACGGTGCCGCCGGCCTCTTTGACCGCGTGGGCTCCCTCCGCGCCGTCCGACCCAGAGCCGGTGAGGATGACGGCGATCAGCCGTTCGCCGAAAATCGAGGCGGCGCTCGCCAGCAGCAAGTCGACGGAGGGGGTTGGCCGGCGGGTGGCATCGCGATGGACGTCCACATGGTGGTCGGTGATGACAACGTGGCGGTTGGCCGGCACGACAAAAATCGTACCCGGTGTCAGCGCCTCGAGCACCTCAACGCTGCGTATGGGTAGGGACGTGTGGCGCGAGAGGATCTCGGCCAGATGACTAGGCCGCGCCGGATCGAGGTGCTGGGCAATGACGACTGGGGCAGGCAATTCCGGAGGTATGGTCTCGACGAGGCCCGACAGCGCCTCAACCCCGCCGGCCGAAGCGCCGACGACGATGAGTTGGTCGGTGGCAATTTCGCTGGCCAGGGCGTCTGTCACGGCGCTCCTCTGCGCTGACTATTCCGCCCGCATCTTGCGTGATGGTAGGTACAGGGCAGGTGATGCAGAAAGTCCGCGCCGCGCATCGTGCGTCAGAACCCTTCGCCTTCACCAAAGAAGAGTGAATCGACGTAGGTATCTGGCCGGAACTCGGCGAGGTCCGTCGCTTTCTCACCGGTCCCGACGTACGAGATCGGCGTGCCCAGCTCCTTGGCCACCGAGAAGGCGATGCCGCCCTTGGCGGTGCCGTCGAGTTTGGCGATGAGGATGTCGGAGATATCGACGGCGGCGGCGAACTCCTTGGCTTGCACCAGACCGTTCTGACCGGTGGTGGCGTCGATGACGAGGATCGTTTCCTGGGGTGCTTCAGGAACGGTCTTCTGCATGATGCGCCGCAGTTTCGACAGCTCCGCCATCAGGTTGTGCTTGGTGTGCAGGCGGCCGGCCGTGTCGACGATGAGCACGTCGACACCGCGCGCGTGCGCTGCCTGCATGGCGTCGAAGACGATCGCGCCGGGGTCCGATCCCTGCTCGTGGGCGATCACCGGTACCCCGATGCGCTCGCCCCACACCTGCACTTGATCGATGGCCGCGGCGCGGAAGGTGTCGCCGGCGGCGATGAGCACGTTGCGCCCGAATCCCTGGTGGTAGGCGGCGAGCTTCGCGATCGAAGTCGTCTTGCCGACCCCGTTGACCCCGACGACCATGATCACGAAGGGAACCCCGCGCTGCAAGATCTTCACCCGCCGGTTGCGGCTGGCGCTCTCCAGCAGCGAGATCATCTCCTCGCGCAGGATTTCTCTGGCCAGGAGCGGGTCAGTGATTCCGCCCTGCTTCACCCGTGCCTGGAGGTCGGCGACGAGTTTCTGGCTGACGTCCCAGCCGACGTCGGCCTGAATGAGGAGCATCTCCAGCTCTTCATAGAGATCGTCGTCGAGGGTATCGCGCTCGAAAAGGCGAGTAATTTCCAGGAATACGCCGCGCCGGGTCTTCTCCAGACCCTGCGCCATCTGGACATCGGGTTCGCTCTTGCGGCGGAAGAACTTCAGGATCACGGGAACTCCACGGGAGGGCTACTGGCTACTGGCTGTCGGCTATTGGCTATTGGCTGTTGGACCTTGGAGACGAGCATATTCTGCTGGAGCCGAAAGCGGCTTTCACAAAAGTACGCCGCGAAAGCGGCGCGGGCAGAGTATACCATTCGATTCTGGCCGCTCCTGGAGGCCAAGAGCCGATAGCTGATAGCTGATAGCCGATAGCCCGTGACGGACCGTCCCGTTCCCACCTATCGCTCGCCGCTCCTCGTCGCCGTCTACGTGCCGACGCTGCTGCTGGCGTTTGCCGAGGGGTTGCTCGTCGCCATCCTGCCGTTGTACGCCGCGAGTTTCGGCGTGGGCTATGCACTGGTCGGGTTCGCCTCCAGCGCCGCCGCGATCGGGACGTTGCTGACCGATGTCCCGGCGGGTGCCACCCTGGGCCGCTTCGGATTGCGGCGGACGATGTTCGCCGGCGCCGGGCTGGTCGCGCTGAGTACGCTCGGTCTCGTCGGGAGCAACCAGTTTCCGGGGTTGGTGGGATTGCGCTTTCTGGCGGGGATCGGGTTCGCGCTCTGGGCGCTGTCGCGGCATGCCTACATCGCCGAAGCGATTCCCGCCGCCCAGCGCGGTCAGGCGCTCTCCATGTTTGGTGGTATCAACCGGCTGGGGATCTTCGGCGGACCAGCCATCGGC
>JACCXM010000267.1 GCA_013697005.1 Chloroflexia bacterium
GTCGATGCGCGCCAAATCGTCGCCGACACCACCTTCCAGCATCAGCGGTCCAGAATACGATCCCGAAATTGCCCGCAACAACGCCGGCCACGGCAGATCGCCTTCGCCTGGCGACAGGTGCCGCATCTCCGGGGTGGCCTCACGGCGGTCGCTGAGATGAACGTCGAAAACGCGATTCTCCATCGCGGCCAGCATCATGAACGGATTCGCGCCGGCTTCATCGGCCTGGAACGGGTCAAAGGCGAAACCGATCCGCTCCGCACGGGGATCGAATTCTTTCACGGCGGCGGAGAAGGCGAGCACATCGCGCACCGAGGCCAGCGCACACCAGGAGACGTTTTCGACGGCAAGCCGCAGCCCCGCCGCCGCGCAGGCGCTCCCCAGGTCGGCGACCGCGTCGAGAAAGTGAGGCTGGGCAGATGGGGTGCGCATCTCGGCGCGTTTTGGGCCATGCCAGAGGATGACCTTGGCTCCCAATTCTGCCGCGGCGTCGATCGCCCGCGCGAAAAGAGTCCTGCCCTCGCGCGCTCGCCGCCCATACGGCGAAAGCAGGGGATGCAATTCCTGCCAGAGATGGATGGCGTGGACGCGGCACCCGGCCGCCCGGCAACGCGCGTTCAGCTCGTGGATGAAGCTGGAGCCGTATTCACCGGGGGTCTGGAGCATGATCTCCAAGTCGAACAGACCCGCCCGGGCCGCCATGTCCGGAACCTCTTCCGTCGCGATCGGGTAGAGCGCCCCCGTCGAGAGGCCGAGCCGCAGCCGTGGCGGCTCGAGCATCCGCAGAGCGCCCCGCCGTCCACCGCGAGGTAATGTTCGGACTTCGGTCACGTGCGGGCGTCCTCTCGCTGGCTATCGGCTATCAGCAATTGGCTATTGGCTATTGGCTATTGGCCGATTTTCGTCCTTGCCGACTTGCTTTGACTCTTCCGACTTCCGACTTCCGACTCCCGGCTCCGTCGTTGCCTGTCGCCGGAAGTCGATGGTACCATCCGCCCCATGCCGGCCAGGCACACTCAGCGCCAACTCCGGTGTCGTGCTCAGGGACCCGCCGCCATGACCGACGACGCGACCCTGTTTCCTGTTCGTGCTCATGGTCACCCACGTGCTCCCCGGTTGACCCGTCTCGAACTTCAAGGCTTCAAGAGCTTCCCCAACCGCACCCGGTTTGCCTTTGAACCGGGGATCACGGCAATCATCGGACCGAATGGCAGCGGCAAATCGAACGTTGCCGATTCCGTTCGTTGGGTTCTGGGCGAACAGGGACAGAGCGCCCTGCGCGCCAAACGGACTGAGGACGTCATCTTCAGTGGCGGCCAGGGCCGGGCGCCGGCGGGAATGGCGGAAGCGACCCTCACTTTCGACAATAGCGATGGATGGCTCCCGACCGAGTTCGTGGAAGTTTCCGTCACGCGGCGCGCCTACCGCTCAGGCGAAAATCAGTACCTCATCAACGGCCGCAAGGTGCGGCTGAAGGATGTCGCGCTGCTCACCTCCGGGTTGGGACAGAGTCACGTCGTGGTCGGTCAAGGTCTGGTTGATGCCGCCCTCAGCCTGCGCGCCGACGAGCGACGTGGACTCTTCGAACATGCCGCGGACCTCGCCGGGTTGCGGCTGAAACTTGCCGAGGCTGAGCGCAACCTGGCCGAAACCGATGCCAACACGGCCCGGTTGAGTGACGTGCTGATCGAGCTCGAACCCCGGTTGAAAATCCTGGAGCGCGCTGCACGGCAGGCAAGAGAGTGGCAGGGTCTTCGCGACCGTCTCCGCGAGCTGCAGGGCGGGCACTACCGCGATGCGCTCATAACGGCGCTCGCCGCGCTCGACGATACCCGCGCCAAGGCAGACAACGCCGCCCTCACCGTGGATGCCGCGCGCGCGGAGGTGGCACGGCTGATCTCCGCCGCGGAGGGGGCGACGGGCAGATTGGCGGTAGCTCGCGAGCAATTGAATCACTACGAAGCGCAGCGCACCGCTGCCGAAGACCGGCTGCGGCGCCAGATCCACGAGCGCGGTCTGACCGCCGTCCGGTTCGAGTCGCTTGGCAAGCGGCGGGCAGACATGGACGACGCGCGCGAGGGACTCGATGAGCGGGTTGCCGCGGTTGCGGCAGATCTCACCCGGATGCAATCTGACTTGCGAGACCTCGAACGGGCGACCACGGAATCGCGCGCGGCGGCGGCGCGCCACAATCGCGACGCGGAGGCACGCCGCGCCGCCCGATCGGCGATCGAGCTGCGGCTCGCCGCGACGGCGCACGATCTTGCTGATGAGGAGCGCCAACAGGGCGAGCTGCTGCGCCGCCGCGCGGTTCTCCTCGAGCGCGCAGACTCGCTGTCAGTCGAACAGGAACGCCTGAGTGGAGCGATCGCCGAACGGCGCACGCGCATCGCAACGCTCGATAGCGATGCCGCCGAAGCGGCGGCGACATCCGCCGCGGATGATGCACGCGGCGCAGCGCTCGACACCGCCGTCTCCGATCTGAGTCTGACGCTGCAGACGTCCAGAGACGAGGCTGCCGGCGCGCTCGCAGCCCGCGAGGAGTTACACGCGCGTCTGGGGGAGGCGACGACGCGGTTGGACGTCTTGCGGCGGACGCGGGAGAGCGGCGCCGAGTTGCACCGCGGGGTGCGGGAAGTCCTTGCCGCGGGAAGCGACGGGCGGTTGGACGGCATCCTGGGCGCCGTCGCCGAGTTGCTCGTCGTTCCTGAGGACCTGGAGGTCGCGGTCGAAGCCACGCTGGGAGGCCGGCTTCACACGATCGTCGTCGCATCGTGGGAGCAGGCGGCGGCGGCGATCAAGCATTTGCAACGAACGGGCGTGGGCCGCGCCACGTTCCATCCACTTGATGCCATGCGGTCCGGGCCCGCCGCAAGCCTGCCCCCCAGGGTATGCGACCACCCTGGCATCCTTGGGACTGCCGGGAACCGTGTTTCCGCCCCGCCTGAAATCGCCCCCGTCGTCGCCGCACTACTCGGTCAAACGCTGATCGTGGACGAGCTGGAAACCGCCCACGCGGTGTTGCCGCAACTGGCGCCTGACTGGAGTGTCGCCACCGTCACTGGTGAGATTGTCCGCGCTGATGGATCGGTGACGGGAGGATCCGAGGCGCGCGAAAGCAGCTCGCTTGGCCGAGAGCGGGAGCTCCGTGAGTTACCAAACCTCATCAGCGAACTGGAAACGTCATCTGCCACCGCGAGAGAACGAGTCGCGGCCGCCGATGCCGTCGTGCGGTCGTTGGCCGACTCCGAACGGCGCCTGGAAGGGGAGCGCACGGCGTTGCGTGCCGCCGCCGATGAGCGTCGGCTCCAGCGGGAACGGTTGGCGGGCTGGCTTGCCGAGTTTCGCGACGAGCAGGAGCGCGCCGAACGGCATTGGCAAGAGCTGCGCGGCGAGCGGGAACGCACGGGCGCGAGCGTGAATGAGCTCGACCATGAGATGAGCAAACTCGCGGAATCCCGGCTGCATTCAGCGCGCACGCGGGAGGAGATCGCGGGGGAGCTGACCGCTCTCACCGCCACCGCCGATGTCGACCGCGCCGCGGCCGAGGAAGGCCGTCGCCTTGCCGGTTTGGAAGAGCGGTTGCGCGGCGAGCGGCGGCGGGAGGCCGGGCTGCGCTCCCAGGAACGCGCTCTCGCCGAGGAGTTGGCGCTGCGCGGCGAACGTGCCACCGTGCTCGACCGTGAGCGGGCGGTCCTTGCGGCGGAGTTTGAGCGGCTGTCCGACGAAGTAGTCGCGAGTGAAGTGGAACTGGCGGCGGCCACCGCGCAACGCGAACCGATGCGGAGCGAAGCGAGGAACGCCGAGATCGGGGCGGAGCGGCTCCATGCATCACTCCAGGGCGCCCGCGCGGCGCTGGTTGAACGAGACCGGGAGCGCGATCATGCCGGATTCTCGCTCGAACGCGCGGCACAGGATCTGGACCTCCTGCGCGATCGCATCAGCGACGATCTCGATCTGGCCGATGCCGATGAGGTGCTCGGATGGGAAGCCAGCACCAGTCCTGAAACCGGTCTCAACCGGGAGGCCGAGATCAGCCGTCTGCGGGAGCGACTACGCCGAGTCGGTTACGTGGGCGAAGACGCAGTCGCGGATTTCGATCGGGAAAACGCGCAGCAGGCTTTTTTGCGCGAGCAGCTTGCCGACGTCACAGGCGCCTCGGCGGCGCTGCATGACCTGGCGGCGGATTTGCGGCGGACAATGCGTGCTCGGTTCGATGAGACCTTCGTCCGGGTGGCCGCGGAATTTACCGCGGCGTTTGCGACCCTCTTCGGCGGCGGTACGGCCCAATTGGTACTCACCACCGGCGACAATGGCGCCGAGCCGGGGATCGATATCATCGCCCAACCGCCGGGGAAGCGAAGGCAAAACCTGGCGCTGCTCTCCGGGGGCGAACGCGCGCTGACCGCGGCCGCGCTGCTCTTCGCCATCTTGAGGGTGAATCCGGTGCCATTCTGCCTGCTCGACGAGGTCGACGCGGCACTGGATGAGGCAAATGTCGTCCGCTTCCGGGAGCAATTGCAGGAGTTGGCGGTCCAGACCCAGGTCATCGTCGTCACCCACAACCGGGGCACGATCGAGATCGCCGACACCCTCTATGGCATCAGCATGGGCGCGGACGGCGTCTCGCAGGTGCTTTCTCTCCGGCTCAGCGAATCGCACTTGGCCGATTAAGTGGACCTGTGCGCGATCGCTACTGATTGGACGTCAGCTGGCCGCCAAAGACCGCGCCGACGTAGGCGGCGACGTCCGCGCGCTCCTCGGTGCCATCGAGCAGCATCGCTTCCATGACCTCGACGCTGTCCGGATGCATATCGTCCAGCGCCTTGACGACCGGGCGCTCGTTGCGTGTTGGGCGCGGGTCGGTAACGAACGCCCACATCGCGTCGGTGAGCGCTTCCAAATCGACATCGTAGCGGAAAAACGGGTTCAAGGACACGTGAATACTCCCTCGTTACGCGCGGCGCGATCGCCCACCGCTCGGAATGCGCTCCCAGGTCCGGTGCTGATCTCGCACCGCATTTTGCCGCGCGACGGCGTCGCGATCGCGGAAGAGCCAGACAAGAATTGCTCCGGCGACGAACCCCCCGACATGCGCCCAGAAGGCAACCCCGCCGGCATCGGCCGAGCCGCCTAGCGAGACGACACCGCTGAAAAGCTGCAAGGCGAACCAGATGCCGATCATGACCCAGGCCGGCACCATTACCACCTGGATGAAGAACCCGAGAATGACCAGTGCCCGCACTTTGCCGTGCGGGAAGAGCACGATGTAGGCGCCCATCACCCCGGAGATGGCTCCCGAGGCGCCAATCATGGGCACCGTCGAATCGGGATTGAGCAACACCTGGGTCAACGCGGCCGCGATACCCGTCAAGAGATAGAAGAGGAGATAGGAGACATGACCCAGGGCGTCTTCGATGTTGTCCCCAAACACGAAGAGGAACAACATGTTCCCAATCAGGTGCAACCAACCCCCATGCAGAAACATCGACGTGAGCAGGCTAAACGGATCGCGCAGGCGCGTGATCTCCGCCGGAATGACGCCGTACTGGAAGAAGAACGCCTCGAGCTGATTGGGCGGCAGCAGGAGTTGAAAGAAGAACACCGCGATGCAGAGACCGATCAACGTCCAGTTCACGATCGGCCGGATCACCGTCCCGGCGTTTTCATCACCAATCGGGAACACGGCACGTTCTCCTCGCTGGTAAGACTTGCCTCAGACCCGACGTGGGACGGCTGATGCCGCGTCGAGACCGCCTGATGGCGTCGAATCTTGTGCAAAGCGATCGCGCACGTCGGTTTCCAGATTGGCGATCTCCTGCGCGGTGCGCTCTTCGACGTCGTGCCATCGCTCGGTGAGATCGGCGCGCGTATCCGCGCCGGGCCGCGGCGCGTTCATCAACCCGTAAATGGCGCCGGCGGCGCCACCCAGCGCGGCGCCAACGACGAAGGCGATGGGGTGTCGTTCTTTGGCCATGGTCGGACCTCCGTTGTGCTGTAGCAACCGCTATCGCTCGCGGGTTTGTAGCAGGTACCTCGCTTGCGTGCATCCGCACCCGCGATTACGCAGGAAGCGGACCGGCGTCGCGAGTTCCCCACTCCGCAATCTGCGACGGGGAGATCTGCTCGGTGAGCAGCGTCCGAAACCGCCGCCGTCGCTCGGCGGGAGGCGCGTCGTCGAGCCACCGCGACACCAGCTCGTAGCCGACGTGGTAGGTGAAGATATAAGCGCGCCAGAGCGGATCGGCGATGAAACGCAGCCGCTGCCGTGCCTCCGCTTCGGAGGAAAGCGCATAGCGTTGCAGGTACGTGACGACCTCTTCGGGGTCTCGCCGTTCCTCATGGAGCAACAACGCCGCGTTGCCCGGCACGGAACGCAGGACACGCTGCGCGGCGCCGATAGCAAGCTCCCGTTCAGGATCGCCGGAAATACCGGCCGCGGGATAGACGAGGTCGCGCCGGAACCGGACCAGCTCCTCAGGGGAGAAGAGCATCTTCTCCGCCACCGTCGCGATGCCTTCCGAGATCAGGCACTCCGGAGTGTTGATGATTTGCAGCGCGTGCTCACCCAGGCCTTCCTCCGTGTACAGGCGTTCTTTGAGCGCATGCTCGGTGTGATGTCCCGGATACCCCTCGTGGGCGAGGAGATCGGTCAAGCGGTAGGCGTAGATCGGGAGATCGGTGTTGAGATCGACGCGGGATCGGCCAGCGCCGAGATACCAGTTGTAGCCACCCCACGGCTGATCGCTGACCATCCGGATTTCGATCTCCTCGCCGTCCGGGAGGTCGACAATGTCCAGTGTCCGCTCGCGCAGTGCCGGGAGGATGACGTCGACGACGCGGTGGGCGGTCTCGGGCGCGATTGTGAAGCCGTTTCGCCACTGGACCATCCGCTCCGCTACGGGACCGTCGCCGGGCAGGAGGTGATCGAGATCGGCGATCGCGGCGTCATAGATGGCTTCGGGAGTTGCCCGCGGTTCGATGTCGAAGAGAAGTCGTACCTCCTCCCGGTATGGAATCTCCTCGCCCGCCACCCGCCGCACGTTGGCGAGCATGGCCTCAACCTGCTTGGTCAGGTACCCCTTTCGCGTAGCGGGAGCGTCCAGTGCCGGGATCCGAGCCAGGAGTTTGCGTCCCATGGCGAGCAGCTCCGCGGGGGTGAGCGGCGGGGCGCCGTTCAGAGCGGCACGGGCATCCTCCGGTCCCAGATAGGCGTCGATGAAACCGGGGATGTGCCGTTCGATACCGAATGCGAGGCGGGCGTAGCCCTGGCCAAGATCGTCCAACGCCGGTTTATCCCTCACCAGTCTGTTCCTCCCGGAGTGCGTCGGGTGCTGTACGCCGCGATCACCATAGTGTGACGTGATGATGCGTCGCTGAGTAGGGGGATCGGGCGGCAGGTGGGGAGCACGTCGTGCATCGCGGCCCTGATTCCGGGAGAATGGCGCGGGCAACGGAGAGGACAACCAGAAGCGTGGAAACCCAGGACATCATTTACGCCGTCAGCGAGGGGATCGACTTCGCCGGTGTTGCCATCATCGCGATGGGCGCGGTCATCGGCGTGCTGCGCTGCGCGCGCGATCTGCTGCGCCAGGACCGGATAGTCGATGCCTACAGCCGGTTGCGCACCTTTCTCGGCCGCTCCCTGCTGCTGGGTCTGGAGTTCCTGGTGGCTGGGGACATCATCAAGACGGTGGCCATCGAACCGACGCTGGACAGCGTCGTCGTGCTGGCGATCATCGTGCTGGTGCGAACAGTGCTCAGTCTCAGCATCGACGTCGAGATCGACGGCCGCTGGCCCTGGCAAGCTGCCCAGGCGGCACGACACAACAACGCAGCCCCAGAATAACCCCGCTCCCTGCGCGCCAGGACACAGGGAGGGAGACCATTCCAGCATTCTCAGGGTTAGGGATCGGAGCCGACTCCCGACTTCCGGCTTCCGGCTTCGTCCTAGTACGTCTCCAGGTAGCGGTCCCGCTCCCACTGCGAGACGTGCTTGCGGAAGTCGTCCCACTCGGACTTCTGGGCCCCGGTCAGCCGCTCGAAGACATGATCGCCGAGGGCGTCCCGAATCAGGGGATCGGCCTTCATCTCGGCCACGGCTTCGCCCAGGGTCGAGGGCAGCGTCGGAATGTTGCGTCGCTCCAGGTCTTCGTCCGTAAAGTGATACAGGTTCTCCTCGACCGGCTCCGGCAGCTCCAATTCTCGCTCGACCCCGTCCATACCCGCGGCCAGCATCACCGCGAAGGCGAGATACGGATTACAGGAAGGATCGGGACAGCGCAGCTCGACGCGAGTGGCCGAGGTGTGGCCGCCGCGGATGGCCGGCACGCGGACCAGCGCCGAACGGTTGGTGCGCGCCCAGGAGACATAAACGGGTGCTTCATATCCCGGAACGAGCCGCCGGTAGGAGTTGACCAGCGGCGAGAGCACGCCAGACATCCCGCGCGCGTGAGCAAGCAGACCGGCAATGAAGTGCCGGGCGGTCCGCGACAGACCGTAAGGATCGTCCTCGTCGACGAAGACGTTGCCCTTCTTGTCGACGAATCCAAGACTCATGTGGACATGCATACCGGAGCCATTGATCCCTTCGATCGGCTTCGGCATGAAGGTCGCGTGAAGTCCGTGCTGTTGGGCGGTGGCCTTCAGCACCGACTTGAAAGTCGTCGCCCGGTCGGCAGTCTCGATCGCATCGCCGTACTCGAAGTCGATCTCATGCTGACCGCTGGCCACCTCATGATGACTGGCCTCGACGTCAATCCCCATATCCTCCAGCGCTTTCACCATGTCCTTGCGGACGGTGTAAGCGAGGTCGCTGGAATAATCGAAGTATCCGGCGCGGTCGTGCGGCAGCGGTGAGACTTCGTCTCCGTTCTTTTCGAAGAGAAAGAACTCGAGCTCGGGTCCGGTTTTGAAGGTGTAGCCCAGCTCAGCGAGCCGCTCCAGCTGGCGTAATAGAACCCCTCGCGGATCGCCGGGGAAAGGAGTGCCGTCCGGGTTGTGTACCCAACAAATAACGCGGGCGGTCGTGTGCTCGCCCCTGGTCCAGGGAATCACGGCATAGGTAGAAAGATCCGGAGTGAGGAACATGTCCGATTCGGCAATTCGCGTGAAACCGGCAATCGAGGAACCGTCGATCCACTGCCCACCGTCGATGACGTGCTCGAAAACCGAAGCCGGAATGGTAACGCTCTTGACGTGCCCCATGACGTCGGTGAATTGGAGGTCGATGAACTCCACGCCCTCAGCCTGCACCTGATTGAGAATCTCTTTTTTGGAGGGACTGTCGCCCAGAATCTGCTTGTGGAGTTTTGAACTCCCAATCGGTTTCGTGCTCGTGGCCACTGCCACCATCAGTTCGACCTTCCTTCCATACCCCGGTTCACCATCCCGGCGCGGGAACCGGCAACCCTCGGGCGCAGTGCGCCTGCCCGCCATCCGAACCAGTTTAGGGACCATCACCTGGCCCGTCATCGTGCAGCATGAACGGCTTTCCTGGTCCGTTTCATGCAAGTTGCACAATTCCGTCGCCGCTACGCTGGATGCACGCTGGTTTCGCTATTTTTCCGCCCGCGCGAAACCCGTTGCCGGTTCGGTTCGTAAACAGAGATAGAGATCATCGACGCCAGCGCGGGGACCGCGAGGTTGTGGGATCGTCTGGCGCCAGGAGTAGGGGATAGGTGCTCGCAATGCGAGCCCGGGGGATCAGGATGCTCGTCACGCGTGCGCTTTCGATACTTGCCGCTTTTGCTATCGGCATCTCATTGTCGGCGGGGAGCGTTTCGGCGCAAACCGAGTCGGCCAGTGCCGAAGATGGCGCGCCGGCTTCTGACGCTCCGGCCGAAACGAATACCGCGCCCTCGGTTCCGATTGGGGCGAATCTGGCGCCGCCTATCGGGCTGCCGCCCGTCCCAGCGTTGATCACCGGCCCCGGTTCGGGACAACCAGGATCGTCGAGTGTCTCGATGGCCCCCGGAATCCAGACCACGGGGATTGCGCGCGAAGGGATCAATGCCGTTCGCGCGCCCGAGGCCATCGCCGCCCCGCCGCCGGTCAGCGAAGCTGCTCCGGCGCCTGTCGGTGACACCGCGCTGGCCGACACGAGTGAGGCCGTGGTAACCGATACCGCAATTGCGACCGAGACAGATCGTGACGCCGATAACTACGCGGATGCCCTGGAGTGGGAAATCGGTCTCGATCCGAATAACGCTGATACCGATGCCGACAATGTCGCCGATGGTGACGAACTGAACATCTACGGCACCGAGCCGACCGTCTTCGACACCGACGGTGACGGCCTCTCCGATGGCGAGGAGCTCTTCGGCACCCTGACCGATCCTCTGGTGTTTACGGACCTCAGCGCCGGCGGTGAGAGTGAGGCGGTCGCGCAGGAGACGATGGACTCCGTTCCGAGCGTCGAATAGTGCGGCGACCGGAGATCGTGTAATTCAGAGGCTGCAAGGGTATTGACATCCTGGCACGAAGGGTGTACGTTCATACCAAGCCAAACGCGGACGGGAGCAATTCCGAAAGCCGGCGGCCAGCAAACGCCGACGGGTCTGGGGTCAAACCTGGTCTTGTCGGCGTTTTGCTGTGTCCCGGCAGAAAATGCGCGCTCTCTGCGGCAATTGATTCGTCAAGGCCGCTGCACTGTGCCGTCGGCTAGCCGCACCGGGGGCCACGCGCCATTGAGGGGATGATCGGGGTACGGATAGCGCGCGGCGAGCGCCTCGTCAATGTCGATCCCCAGCCCCGGAAGCTCATTCGCCCACATCATCCCCTCGTGAATGTCCGGCGTGCCCGGGAACATTTCCTGGGCGAGATCGCCAAACCGATGCGCCTCCTGAATCCCAAAGTTGGGAACCGCTAGATCGAGGTGCAGGTTCGCGGCGTGACCCACGGGTGAGACGTCTCCCGGACCATGCCAGGCCGTACGCACGCCAAAAAACTCGCATAACGCCGCTATTTTTCGCGCCGGGGTAATGCCGCCGATGTCAGAGAGGTGAACGCGAATAAAGTCGATCAAGCGACCCTGGATAAGCGGCAGGTACTCGTTGACATTGACATAGAGCTCGCCCATCGCCAGCGGGATCGACGTCTGCTGACGGAGGAGTGGGAAATAACCGTTGTCCTCGGGCGCCAGCGGGTCTTCCAGGAAGTACAACTGGTAGGGCTCCAGCGCGCGGGCAATTCCGATCGCGGTGATCGGCGGCACGCGCTCGTGGATGTCGTGCAGCAGCTCTACGCCATCCCCGAGGGTCAGCCGCAGGTGCTCGAAGAGGGGAGGTAAAGCGCGCGCGTACGCGTGCGGATCCCAGGCATCCTGGCGTAATCGCAGGTGAGCGGGGTGGGGGTCATCGCTGTCGAGCCCACCAGCGACGCCGTAGGTGGCGGCGCCTGCCACCGCGACCTGACAGCGGATGTGAGTAAACCCCTCCTCCATGAAGCGCCGCGCGTGATCTTCGACCTCGATGGGATTATCGCCAGAGGCGTGCACGTAGACGGTGGCGGCGGTCCGGCACCGGCCCCCCAACAGGTCATAGAGTGGCATTCCGGCCAACTTGCCTTTGATATCCCAAAGCGCCATGTCGATGCCGGACATGGCATTGTTCAACACCGGGCCGCTCCGCCAGTACGAGCTGACCGCGAGCATCGACCAGATATCTTCGATGTCATGGACCGCGCGGCCGACGATCTGCGGCTTGAGATACTCCTCCAGGGCGGTGACAACGGCCAGCGGCCGTTGGGTAAAGGTGGCGCACCCCAACCCGTACAGACCCGGCTCATCGGTCTCGATTTTGACGACGACCAGCCGGATCCCCTCGGGCGCCGTGCGAATGACACGCACGTCCCGGATGCGCGGTTTGCCCGCGTTTCCGTCGTCCCAGGGCGGCGCCAGCAACGGCGGCGATTCCGCTATGAACTCGGGCTCCGGCATGATCTGGTTCTCCTTCACAACGTCCTTTGGCACGGCATGACGCACACCGTGAACGCGGCGCCCAGTAATGCATAGAGTATGATTGCATTACTCACCCAGTCAGTCTTTACATTTGGGGTTTGAGAGATGAGACAGTTTGTTTCCAGCGTCACGAGTAAGGGACAGGTCACGATACCCGCCGCCGTCAGGAAGCATCTTGGCGTTGGCACTCCCGACAAGATCACGTTCGTGCTCGAGGACAATGGAAGCGTTGCGCTGCAACCGACCAAATTCACTATCCGTCAGCTTCGCGGCATTGTGCCCGCGCTTTCTGGCCGCACCACGAGTGATTTCGAGGACCAGATCGAGGAGGCAATGGAGGAAGAAGCGGCTCGCATCACCGCCGCGACGCCGGAACGGTGATATTCCTCGACGCCAACATGTTCCTGCGTTACTTGACCGATCCGGATGGTTCAGCCAATGTCACCAGGCAAGATATAGCCGCAGCGGTGTTTGACGCCATCGAGCGCGGTGACGAAGAGGCCACGACCTCCGAGGCAGTTCTCGCAGAGGTCGCATACGTCCTTTCCTCAAAGCGGCAATACAATCTCCCAGGAGGCGACATCGCGGCCTACCTGGCGCCGATCATCCGGTTGCCTGGCTTGAAATTGCCGCGGGTTCAGAAACAACTGTATCTCCGCGCCGGCGAGATTTGGACAGAACACCCAAAACTCGGCTGGGTGGATGCCCTAACCGCCGCTATCGTCGAGCATTCCGATCTGCGTTTGGCCACGTTCGACAACGACTTCGACGCGATTGCCAATATCCGGCGCTGGACACCTGCGACCGAGCCATAGTCGGCTGCTTTCCAGCTCTTTATCTCGGCTAGAGCGTCAAGGCTGATCATCGACGGCGAGCCGGATCCCCTCCGACGCGGTGAGAATGACACGCATGTCCCGGATGCGCGCTCGGCCCGCGTTTCCGTCGTCCCAGTGCGGTGCCAGCAACGGCATCGACCGTTCTTCAACAGGATCAGGGTCCGGCACCATCTGGTTCTCCTCCGCGTCACGTGTTCGCTCCAGGAAAGCAGGGACGGGAACTGACCGATCATTCCTCCCCAGCCACGTCCAGAATCTCACGGACGGCGGGATCGCTGATGAAGAGCCCGGCGGCGCGTAGCTCGGAGAGAATCGGCTGAACCGCCGGGATGAAACCGGCCTCCTTCGCCAACCCCAGGAGGCCACCGCTGCCAATCACCACCAGTCCGAATTCGCGTGCGATCCCTCGGGCCCGGCGATCGTCACGGAGGATCGGCGCTGGAGGTTGGAACGAGGATGCGAGAGTTATGGCCTCTCCCTCGCCCAGACCAAGGGAGGCCAATGGAGAAGGTCCAGGTGGTTGATGCGTGCGAAAAGGATCAGCGGGCTGCTGTCGCTAACCGCCGCCATCAGTCGACGCCGATTGCGTAAATCGGCGGGCATTCTCAATATCCTGTCGCATCTCCTCGGCTGTTTGTGGTCCCGAGGGGATGGAGTCGCGCGTCATCAAGTCAAGGATGTCGTAGCGGGTCACATCAAGTAATCGTGCCGCCTGACCTTGAGAAATACGGGCCCGGCGGAGCAAGTCGAGCACGAGCGTCTCCTGTACCTTGCGGGCAAGTGTCTCCGGCGGACCAAGCAACTCCAATACGTCTTCATGTAGCTCTACGGTCAAGGTCTTCGCTGCCATTGGCATCCTCGCGAACGTGATCGTTTCGGCATGTATGGTCAAGGTTTTTTCCGAGTGTAGCAGGGGCGCTCAACGACCGATCGATGGATCACCGCAATGCGAGTCATCTGTAGAGCATTCCGAAGTCAATCAAACCAGGGGCGCGTCACCGAACCGCGCGACCGCGTCCGGGTCGAGGCGGATGCCGAGCCCGGCCCCGTTTGGTATGGCAAGCATGCCCTCTGCATCGAGATGCCACGGCTTCTCGATCAGTTCGTCGACGTACGGCGAGCCATCGATGTATTCCACGAGGTCCGTGTCAGGAAAGGCCGAGCTGAGGTGAAGGTCCGCGGCGAGACCAACCGCCGTGTTCCAACCGTGGGGAATGAAGCGGACGCCATGCTCCTGGGCCATCCAGCCGATACGGCGTTCTTCGGAGATGCCTCCCACCTTGGTCACGTCCGGTTGCACGATGTCGAACGCCCCCGCTTGCAGCCACGGCGCGAATGACTGCCGCCGGGTGAGCACCTCGCCTCCGGCGATCGGCAATGGCGCCTGCCGGCGCAGGATGACGAAATCGTCAAAGGCGTCCGGTCGCAGCGGTTCCTCGAACCAGGCGACGTCATATGAGGCGAGCATCCCGGCAGTACGCAGCGCCCACTTCAGCCCGTTCGCCCAGAACGCGTCGCTGCCCCCGGCGTCGACCATGAGGAGCGCGTCGCCCCCCACGGCGTCCCGCGCGGCGCGGACGATGCGCTCGTCGAGCGCGGCGCTTTCCCGGCCGAATGGCCCCCAACCGATCTTGAAGGCGCGAAACCCGCGGCCCGCGATCTGGTGCAGATGCTCCGCCAGGGGTTCGGGTTGGTCCATGAGCAGGGAGGTATAGGGGAGCACGCGCTCGCGGTAGCGGCCGCCGAGCAGCCGTCCCACGGGTTGCGCGGTCGCCTGTCCCAGAATGTCCCACAATGCGATGTCGATGCCGCTGATGGTGTGGGTGAGACTGCCGCCCCGTCCCAACCAGA
>JACCXM010000297.1 GCA_013697005.1 Chloroflexia bacterium
GGTGAAGACCGGTCCCGGTGTGAATTGCCCGACCGCGACCGCGTCGATCAGTTGCTGCTCGGTGATCCAACCCAAGTGCTCCACCAGATCCTGTTGCAGGAATGAGAGCAGGACATAACCAGTTCCATACAGCGTCGCCCCAATCTTCAGAAACTCCAGAAACAACCTCGCCGGCGAATACGGCTCAACACTGACGAGAAGGAATGGGATAACGTCAGGAGCGCGGTGCGTTAGCGCAGCAGGAACGACCGGCAGCATTACAGAGAGCGGCACGTTGCCGCGATTCGCGATGACGCGCATCATCATGATGGCGAAACCGAGACCGATGAGCACGAATAGCTCGTCGATCCCCGCGAGCGATAAGGCAAAAGCGATTGCCGCCGTGGCCAGCAGCGGACGTTGTCCCGCGATGGAACGGCCAAGTCCCCAGATGGCCTGCAGGATCACGGCGATCACCACCGGTTTGACGCCGTATAGGAATGATTCAAGTTGGGGAGTCGTGCCGTAGCCGACATAAATCCAGGCGAATGCCAGGGTGATCAGCGCGGCGGGCAAAATGAACAACGCTCCCGCGACCATCAGCCCCCGCCGGCCGGCGCGATGAAATCCGGCGTGAATCACCATCTCGGTCGAGTTCGGCCCGGGGATCAGGTTCGTTGCGGCGAGAAGATCGAGAAAATACGCGTCCGTCATCCATTCGCGGCGGGTGACGATCTCGTCACGAAGCATCGCGATATGTGCGGCCGGCCCACCAAATGCGGTCAGCCCCAGTTTGAGGGACAGGCGCGCGACCTCCGCCACGGCGCCACCGGGAGCGCCCGCACGCTGTTGGACCTCATCACCTGATTTTGGGAGAACGCGCAGCGTCTCAGCCCACGACGGTTATGGCCGTCCCCACCGGCGCCCACCCGTACATCCAGGCGGCGATATCCATCGGCAGGTTGACGCAACCGTGACTCATCGGCGCGCCAAAGTTGGAGTGCCAGTACGTCCCGTGAATCGCGTTTCCGAAATCATCGAAGTACATCACGAAGGGGACGTCCTCGACCCGGTAGTAATCGCCGCTGATGGTCCCCTCCATGGTCTGGGCATCGAACTTGGCGAGCACGGAGTGATAGCCGACTGGTGTCGTTGTCTCTGGCACTTCCGCGGTGCCAGTGCTGACCAGTGACGACATCACCAGCTCGCCTTCCTCATAGGCCCACATCGATTGCGCTGAGATCGAAACGACGACTTCTTTCCAGGCCCCTTGCTGCGGACCGGGACCGAACGACCAATCGGTCGAACTGCCTGTCTCCTCTTCGACCGGCGTCGCCTCTGGGGGAGGGGTGAAAAGAGTCTCGTCATACAGCGGAACGTCTTGCGGCCGGGGAATCGGTTCGGTCGTGATGTGGGCGCGCCTCGCCGCGATGCGTCCCAAAGGCAAAGGTGTGACGTTGCCATTGGCGTTGAGGCGCAAAATCCCGTTGTCGAAATACTGGATCCGCGTGCGGTCTGGCGCCGCGAACGCCTCTGTCAGCGGCGACCCAAGCCAGGAGGCGGCCGCGCCCGTCTGCCAAAACGTCAGGAATGGTCCGCGTACGGTATGTCCAGACGTGACGACGTTGACGCAAGCTCCTGTACTGTTGGGGGCGCACACCGCCCGATCGAGGGCTCTGTCCAATGCGCGCGAGGTTCCCGCGGCACGAGCCTCATCGAGCGCCTGCCGGCCGAGATCGATCGCCTGCACCTGATTTTCGGGCGCCTCGTCCGGCAAGTAAACGAGGGCCACGTGCTCGAAATATTGGACGACGTTGGCTTCGCCCGCGCCGGTGAAACCCGTCCGCGAGCGAAATTCTTCGGTGACCGGATCGCCAAGCAAAGCGCGATCGGTCCGCCAGAGATCGAGGAAGAGTCCGTCCGCGGTGTGCCCTGTGCTGGAAACGTAAACCGTGCGCGGTGCGGTCCAACTTTGCGCCGCCACGGAATGCGGCACGACCAATGTGGCCAGAGCGAGAAAACTCGAGATTGCCGCGGTGGCACCATGCGATCGCACGCGCCGCCACGCCCCGCGAAACGGAAGCCCGTCCCCCATTGCACCTCCCAAAAACCCGAGCAGCGCCCCGTCGCGGATGGCGAGGGCCGTTACCTCTCCCATTCGGATTATACTCGCTAGATCACACGGCGTACGTATGCGACCCATTGCCTACGATGCGAAGGAATCGAACCGCGTGTCAGGACCCCTCTGGATCGAGCCAGTGCCGCTGCTTGCCGGAGCACCGCGACTCCAC